>JBCCGJ010000327.1:0-7009 GCA_039029335.1 Actinomycetota bacterium
CGAGCACCGCGGCCGACGGCGCAGCCGACCAGCCGGGCACCGGTGTCCACCAGACGGCCACCGACCCGCACCGCGACCGGCGTGTCGGCCAGAGTCGACGCACTGATCGAGACACCCCTGGCCAGAAACGTGTCCGGACCGATGACGCTGCGAGCCACCACCGGCGCGCTGATGGTCGAACGTCCGAAGACGACCGAGCCGCGAATCGCGGTGTGGAAGCTGATGACCGTCTCGGGGCCGACGGTCGAACCGTGGACCATGCTCCGGGTCTGGAGGACGGAGCCGGGGCCGACGATCGAACCGCGGATGCTGACCTGTTCCTCCACCGTGGTGTCGGTGCCGATGTGAGCGTTCCGAACCACCGCAAACGGTCCAACGGTCGCACCGGGTTCGACGGTGCTGTTCTCGACGACGGCGGTGGGGTGCACCGATGCGTCTGCGGCGATCGTGTTGCCGATCTGTCGCCCGCAGGCGGACTGGGTGGCCAGGAGGTTGATGACCAGCACGTCGTACCAGTGGTTCACGCTCCAGATGAACCGGTCGCCGCCGAAACCGGTGATGGGCGAGGCCATCCGTCCCGGCTGCGGTGAGCGGCTCATCACGGTCAGGAGCGGATCGACCACACCGGGCTCAGAGGGCTCGCCACAACCGACGGTCAGCGCGTAGGCCAATCCGTCTCCGGCGGCGGTACCGGTGGCTGTGACGCACCCGAGCGTGTTCGCCCCGAACTCATCGTGGATCGGGCCGAGCGCCACGGCTGCTCGGACCGGCCGCCGCCGTTCGGCGGCGAGGGCTCGCAGTGCCCGGAGGTAGCCGGCGGAGACAACCACATCGGAGCCGGTGACAACGGGTGGATCGGAGGTCACACCCTCCCCGGGAGCGCCCGGCTCGCCGGGAGAGCCGGCGGCAGCGGCGAGGTCACCGGCCGCCGTGAGTTCGTCGGCCTGCCAGACCGCCCTGGCCACGCCGGCCACGGGCAGGTCCCCCGGACCGCACCCGAAGAGATCGTGGCTCCAGGTCATTGGATCGACTCGCCGAGCGATGACCGGACCAGTTCCACGATGGCGGGGACGGTGGCGAAGTCGTCAACGGAGAGGGTGTCCTCGTCCAGGGCCAGGCCGAATGTGGTCTCCAGCAGGAGGACCAGGTCCAGCACGCCGAGGGAGTCGAGGTGCCCGTCGGCCAGGAGCTGCGTATCCAGGCCGATGCCGGTGACCCCGAGCTCGAGGTCCAGAAGGATCAGCACACTCCGTGTCAGGTCCACATCGGAACCGGGTTTGGCAGAGGTGGAAGCGGCGTTCGGATCGAGGTGAAGCATGCCCTCATCGTCTCCCGACGGACCGCCAGGGTCTTGGGGAGGATCTGAGGGTTTTCTGAGGATCGGGGTCGGCAGGCCTGATTGCCGGCCGACGCATCAGGACGTCGTGGCCAAGTCCTTCAGCTCGTCAAGGGCCAGCTCGACTGCGGCGACCAAACCAAGGCGACCACCGAGTTCGACGCGTTCCGCTCGATCAGCCGGTTCAAGTGCGTCGTTGATCTGCGACTCGAGCCGTTCCTCATACTGTTGGTGGTACCGGTACCCGGCGGCCCGGCGGGCGGCCATGATCTGGGCGGCAACGTCGGCTCGACCGCCGTCCGTCAGCACGATGGCGGCCCACCCCAGGCTTTCGGCAGCCATCGACCAGCCACCGGAGACAACCGCCCGTTCGATCCACTCCGCCAGGACCTCCGCCGCCCGGTCCTGCTCGCCGGTTTCCTGGTGGGTGCTGCTGCGGAGACTGTGGAGCACCTGGGCCATGCCGGCCGCTCCGAACGCCTCGGCGGTTGCCACCGCCTGATCCAACTCAACCGTGGCGAGATCCGGCCGCCCCAACCAGGCGAGGCGGACCCCCCGGCCGACCTGGGCGAACAGGGCCCCGCTCATTCCGTCGGTCGCAGCCAGCGCCTCCAGCCGGTCGAGCAGATCGGGGGACCGACGGTCCGGCCCGAATGCCGGCAGGATCCGGAGCACCAGAAAGGTCGACTCCCAGTAGCCGCCTTCGCCGTTGTGTTCCTCCAGGGCCCGGTCCAGCAGGTGGATGACACTGTCCATCCGGCCCTGGTACCAGTCCTGGACGATGCGGGCCTGACGGACATGGGGTGACGGGTGGGTCGGGTCGATGGCGGCCATCAGCTGGTTGACCCGTTCAAGCTCGACGACGTTGGCCCCGGAACCGGCCAGGATGGCCAGGAGCTCAGGGCTTGGGGCGACCCCGGTGTGCTGGACGAGTTCATAGGTCCGCTCGGCCCACCGGAACACCTCCACAGTCAGACGGGCCGAGGCATAGCTGCCGGTCGCCACCACCAGCTCGGTCATCGCGTCGACGTTCTGATCCGATGCGAACGTGTGGAACGCGGCGCGTATGTTCGGCCACTCCAACGTCATGGTGACCATGCCGCGATCAAGCGCGTGGGAGGAGATCCACCGGTCGGCCCGGGCTGCCAGATCCCGGTAGTACTCGGCGTGACGGAGCCGGGCCGCACCAGCGGCCGACGGTTCGTCGGCCTCGGTGCTTTCGGCCGCGAACAATCGGACCGGTTCGAGCAGCCGAAACCGGCTGGTCTCGTTTTGTGGCCCGGGGACGACGAGCGACCGTCGGCAGAGGTCCAGCAGTGAGTCGGTGACATCATCCACGGAGGCCACCGCATCGGCGGCGGCCAGATCGAAGGACCCGGCGAACGCCGTGAACTCCTCGAGCACCCGGCGCTCCCGAGATCCCAGATCATCCAGTGACCACCGCAGGGTCGCCGCCAGGGTGTGATGACGGGCGTCCTCGGCGGGGTGGCTGGCGGCGAGGTGCCGTTCCAGGTTGGCGGTCAGATCGGCGACCGACAGCAGCGGGGCGCGAGCAGCCACGATCTCGATCGCCAGGGGTACGCCGTCGAGCTTTCGGCACAGCGTCCGGAGCTCCGGTTGATCGGGGTCGAGGTCCGCGCCGCCGTCGAACGCCCGCTCGACAAACAGCGAAACCGCGGCATCGAGCTCGAGCGGGCCGACGGGGTGGATGGACTCCCCCGCGAGCCCGAGCCCGACCCGGGACGTCACCACCAGGTCAACCCCCGGGCATCGATCCATGACCTGACGGCAGAGGTCTGCCGCATCGGACGCCACATGTTCGGCGTTGTCCAGCAGCAGCAAACAGCGTCGCGGCTTCAGCCATCCGAGGAACACCTCGATCGGATCACCGGTGGAGGTGTCGGCACCGGGCACCAGGTCGACCAGGGCGGGGCCAAGGGCGTCACCCGATCGAAGCGGGGCCAGCTCCACCAGCACCGACCCACCGTCGTAGTCCGCGGCAAGCGCATGATCGAGGTGCCGAAGGAGGTGGGTCTTGCCGATGCCGCCCATGCCGACCAGGGTGACCAGGCGTCGATCGGCGATTCGGCGTTTGATGACCGACACATCGGCCTCCCGCCCCATCAGCGGAACCCGGAGCGCGGGGCGGTGCGGTGGCACCGCGACTGCCGACAACTCATCGTCATCGTCCGACGGTGCCGCCTCGGTCACGGTCTCACTTGCCGGGGCCGCCCGATCGACCACCACCGCGATGAACCGGTACCCCTTGCCGTGGGAGGTCTTGATGACCCGCTGGTCTCGACCGTTGTCCCCGACGGCCTGCCTGGCCTGTTTGATACAGGTCGTGAGTGCCGACTCCGACACGAACTGGTCACCCCACACTGCGTCGAGCAGTTCGGTCTTTGGTACCACTCGGTCCCGGTTGTCCACGAGGTAACGGAGGACGTCAAAGACCTGCGGTTCGATCGGCACCGGCTCGCCGCCCAGCCGAAGCTCGATCGTACCTTCATCGAGCTCGTAGCCATTGAACCAAAACGGCATGGTCGTGATTCTTCCATTCGGTTCAAATGCCGTCGAGCGGGACGGTGGAGTTCGGGTTCAAACGGACGCGACGATGGGATGCGGCACGGGCCACATCCCATCGTCGGTTGGTTCGGATCGAGGAGCCCGGCGCGGGGTGCTAGGTGAAGGTGGACTCGAACCCGATGATGTCCGGACCGACGGCAAACGTGGAGTCGACCTCCCGGTAGAGGTCGTTGGTTCCCGAACCGCCGTTGAAACGTGCCAGTTCGGCGTAGTTGGAATCCTCGGTGTCGACCCGGTCGTTGCCGGCCTCTCCGAACACGTCGAACCGACCATCCAGATGGGCAAAGATCAGGCTTGCCTCGTCGTCTCCGGAGCCCAGTCGGACACTAATGTCGGCATCGGAGAAGTGGTCGAACTTGAACTGCACGTCATCGTTTCCGCCCCGGGTGTTGATCCGGGCCGAGGCACCGCCGAAGGAGTTCTGTGTGTTCCACACCAGCAGGTCCGGCCCGTTGCCGGTCCGCATGTCGAGCCTGCCCAGGTAGCTCGAGAGGAACGACGTGTAATCGAGCCGACCGGTCGCAGCGGTAGTCAGCCGGAAGTTGTCCCGGAAGAAGACGCTGTCCACATCCACGATGTGGTGTCCGGATCCCAGGCTGATCGTTGTACGTCTGTCGATGACGACGTTCTCCACCTTCAACTCGTTGCCGCCGGCCCCGGTCGCAATCACCTTGAGGTTGCCGTCGAGCCGCAGCCGGGCGAGCTCGGTCTGGTCAAACCCGGCTCCGAGATTGACGGTCAGGTTTCGAATATTGTCGTCCAGGTCGTCGATGACAACGCGGTCGTCGTTCCCGCGGGTGTTGACCGTGATGTTGCGAGGTGGCCGGGTGAACTGCTGTTGCACCTTGACCCCCGTATCGCTGGTCACAACCACCTCCCAGACGCCCGGGGACACCGGTCCGATGACGACGTTGTCGCCGCCGTTTGTGCCGAGGACGGTGAGATCACCGGCCGAGGTGAACCGGATACGGGGCGAGGCGCCGGCCGGCGTGACCACCAGCATCGTCGCCCCGAGTAGCAGGACCAAAACGGCCGCTGCAGCCTTCCGTAACAGAGACATGTGAGTTCCTCCTGGGTTGCCGGGCCGAGCTGATCTCAACCCCATACACCGGAGTCTGAGACGATCGCTCCCCCCGGCCTTGGGGATGGCCTGAGGAACTCCTGAGGATCCGATCACCGACCGACTTGCCGTTCGTGAAGCGGCCGGAACGGGCCGGAGGCGCCGGTCGGCGGCTCGGCCCGGGAGCCCAATGTCGGATACCGTGGTCAGCGATAAACGACCGGCCGGTGTCGGCGTGGGGATGAAACGGGCCGCGGGGAGCGGCATCGGAGACGGAGACAGACGATGTACACCATGCGAGATCCGCTGTTGCGGGCCGAGCAGCTCTTTGCCAACACCGAGGCTGTGGTTTGCGGCGACACCCGGCGAACGTATGGCGAGCTGGCCGCCCGGGTCCGCAAGGTCGCCGGCCTGCTCGACCCCTACACCGATCCCGGTGATCGGGTTGCGCTGTGGGCCGCCAACTCCGACCGGTACCTGGAGTTGTTTGTCGGTATCCCCTGCGCCAACCGGGCGATCGTGCCTCACAACACCCGCTGGGCCGAGCCGGAGTTGGCTTACGCCACCGAAGATGCCGGCGCCCGCGTCCTGATCTGTGACCGCGACCCCGGCGCGCTCGCCGACCTGGTCGACACGGTGATCCGGATCGACACCGGCGAGTACGACGCGCTGCTGGACGAGGCCCCGGAGCTGATTCCCGATGTCGGGCCGGACACCCTGGCCGGGTTGTTCTACACCGGCGGCACCACCGGGGCGTCCAAGGGGGTCATGCTGACCCACGCCAACCTGATGGCCAACGCGGTCCACACCCAACTGGCCCAGCCGCTCCTCGACGACGACCGCTACCTGACCATGGCCCCGATGTTCCACGCCGCCGGTGTGTATGCGGCGCTGGCGGTCCTGTGGGTCGGTGCGGCAAACGTGGTCCAGCCGGCATTCGAACCGAACCAGACGCTTGAGCTCATCGAAGGTGAGGGGATCACCTGCGCCATTGCCGTGCCGACCATGCTGGCGGCGATGATCGAGGCCCAGGCGGCAAAACCCCGGGACGTCGGCTCCCTGCGGTGGCTGTCACACGGGGCGTCCCCGATCGCCCTCGAGGTGCTCAGGCGGGCCGACGAACTCTTCGAATGTGAGCTGATCCACCTGTACGGCGCAACCGAGCTGTCACCGCTGGCCACCATCTTCCGTCACGAGGATCGGTTCCTCGGTGACCCGGCTCGGGCCAAGAGCTGCGGCACCGTCCCGCCGGGCGTTGCCCTGGAGATCCGCTCCCCCGAGGGTGATGCGCTGATGCCCGGCGGGGTCGGCGAGGTCACGGTGTCCGGCCCGAACGTGATGGTCGGGTACTGGAACAAACCGGAGCAGACGGCGTCGGTGCTGCGGCACGGCTGGTACTCCACCGGCGACCTCGGTTATCTCGACGACGAGGGTTACCTCTATCTGGTCGATCGGTCGAAGGACATGATCGTGTCCGGCGGTGAGAACGTCTACTGCACCGAGGTGGAGGACGCCATCTACACCCATCCGCAGGTCCTGGAGGCCACGGTGTTTGGCATCCCGGACGACCAGTGGGGTGAGGCGGTACACGCCGTCGTGGTGCCCCGGGACGCGGCCGACCTGGACGAGGCCACGCTCATCGAACACTGCCGAGCACAGATCGCCGGGTACAAGGTGCCGAAGTCCGTGTCGTTCCAGACAGACCCGCTACCGAAGTCCGGCCCTGGCAAGGTCCTCAAGCGTGAGCTACGGGCCCCGTTCTGGGAGGGCAAGGACCGAGCAATCAACTGACCCGGTCGGCAGAGGCACGAGCCCGGACAGAAGTCGCGCCGGCTCACGTGACAGGAGTGGAGACGGAGGGAATCGAACCCCCGACGCCAAGCGGCCATCAGCCCTCACGGACCGGCAGCGGTCAGCAACCGCAGTGGAGCACCTGGCTCCAGACCTACCAACGTCCTCCGGCCGGGAATCGAACCCGGGCCTCCAGATTGAAAGTCTGGCCGCCTAGCCATCGCAGCGTCCCGGAG
>JBCCGJ010000328.1:0-7000 GCA_039029335.1 Actinomycetota bacterium
AAGCCCCGTGAGTTGCTTGAAGGCCAACCCGTCCTGCTGGTCATCGACATCCAGGGCGGGGAAACCGACGACGGCGAACCGGACGCAATCCCTGCCCATGCCGGGGTACGACGATCGGCTGGCCGTCGCATCGACCATCATCGAGGCCACCAGAGCTGCCGACGTGCCGGTGATCTTCTTTCAGGAGGCCCACCGACCGAACCTGGTCGATTTCGGCCGGGAGTTGGACGGAGCGGAGGGCATCCATCTGTTGGAAGGTGACCCGCACACCGATGTCTCACCGCACGTCGGCATGCGACCGGACGACTATTTCATACGCAAGCGCCGCTACTCCTGCTTCTTCGGTACCGAACTGGAGATCCTTCTCAAGGGCCTCCGGGCGGACACGCTGATCCTCATCGGTGGCCACACCGACGTCTGCGTTCACTACACCTTCGTCGACGGTCACCAGCACGACTATTTCTGCCGGGTGATCGAGGACTGCGTTGCCGGCAGCAGTCAGGACGCCCACGACGCGTCGCTACGAGCGATGGAGTACCTGCAGACGGGTGCGGTCCGTCAGAGCGCGGAGATCATCGCCGCTTTCAGTGCGGTCACCCCTGCCGTGCGGTAGCGAGCTCGCTGACGATGGCCGCGACCGCGGCCGACACCGCTCCCCCGGTCCGGTAGCCGTCCATGATCAGCCGGAACCGGTCAAGCCGTCCGGCCAACCCGTCGTCATCGATGACTGCGTCGATCAATGACCGGATGTCCGCAACGGTTGCGCTCCGGCGGTCACCGACCAGGCCGACCCGGTGGTACTCGACCCGGGCCGCGGTGCCGAACTGATCGAAGCTGTCACCGAGGGGGAACACCACCATCGGTACCCGGTGGTGAAGGCATTCGTAGACCGAGGTCATGCCGGCGTGGATCACGGCACAGTCGGCCTGCTCGAGGATCCGGAGCTGGGGCGCCCACCGGAAGATGAGCACGTTGTCCGGGACGGGGCCGAGGTCGTCCGGGTCGATCCGCCCGCCGAGACCAAAGACCCCGATCCAATCGTCCCGATTGCCGACCGCTTCAACGGCCCGCCGCCAGAACTCCAGATCGTCACCGCCGTAGTACGCACCGAACGCGGCGTAGACCAGTCGACGGCCTGGGTGGCTCGCCCGAAGCGCTTCGATCTCGGCCAGTGCGTCCGCGGTGGCCGTGGCGTCCAAGCCGATCTGGTCGGTGTTCGGCATCGGGCCGACGTAGTGATTGAGCGGATGACACCCGCCCGGCAGCTCCAGCTCGGCAAGGTTGAGGGTCAGGGTCGGCAGCGTTTTGTACTGGAACGGGATGAGCCCGTGCAGCTCGGCGAACAGCGCACCGGGGTCCAAGCCCTGCTTGACCGCGAACGCCCGAAGGTGATGCCGCCGATCGCGCCGAAGGACCACCGACGCCAGGACGTTTCGGCTCCGCAGCGCCCGGTAACCGAACCAGCCGTACTCGATGCCGAGCCGCGATCCCCGCCAACCCCGGCCGGGCACCACGTCCTGGTGGACCGGCGGCACGCCCGGCCGCTTCCACAGGTTGAAAAACACGTTCAGCAGCGCAACCGGGAGGTTGGCCCCGAGCGCGGCGATGACGTACTCGTGCGCCTCGGTGTCGATCAGGATCAGGTCGGCCCGTTCCGCCTCAAGCCGTCGCTGGGCGTCGGCCACCGTCGCCGCGTCAGGGCCGGGGTGATCTGGCGGGTCGATCCGAAGGTCCGCGAGGTTGACGGCCAGCCCGAGGTTGGCCAACGCTCCGTCGTCCAGCCGCCCCGGTGGCACCAGGACGGTGACCTCGTGCCCCTCGTCCCGTAACCGCTGGGCCAACGCCAACGAGGTGATGATCTTGGACGTGAACGGGTCGACGACGATGACAAGTTTCACCGGCGATCCTTCAGGACGAGGTGGACGGTCCGGCCGAGGCAGAGGCAGAGGAGGCGGATGGGACGATCACTGCGTCCAACCGACCCTCGGAGAGCTGCAGGATCCGATCCGCCCCGTCGAAATAGGCGTCGTCGTGGCTGATGACCAGGACCAGCTTGCCCCGTCGCCGAAGCTCCGGCAGCAGGGTCCGGTAGAAGAAGCGTTTGAAGATCGGGTCCTGGTTCGCCGCCCACTCGTCAAAGGCATAGACCTGCCGGTCCCGGAGGAACGCACCGAGCAGCGCAAGACGGCGACGCTGTCCGGTGGACAGGGCGGTGGTGGACAGGTGCCCGTCGACCACCTCCACCTTGTCGGCCAGGTCCAGCTCGGCCAGGAACCGGTTTGCCGCTTCCGTACCGTCGGCGGACTGATCGTCCATGCCGAGCAGTTCCTCGAACAGGTACCCGTCTGCGAACAGCGCCGAGATTCGTTGCCGGTACGCGTCCCGATCATCGGCGGCCCCGTCCCAGACCACCGGCTCGCCGTTGCAGCTCAACGTCCCGCCGCTTGGTTCGTAGAGGGCGCACAGCAACTTCATCAGCGTGGTTTTGCCGCTGCCGTTCCCGCCGGTGATGAAGATCAGTTCGCCGGATCGCAGTTCCAGGTCGATCGGTTCGAGGCCGAAGCCGTAGCCGTCGGGTGTCGGATACCGAAAGGACAGCTGCTCGGCCCGGATCACGATCTCATCCCCTGCGGAGACGTCGGACACCTCAGCCACGTCGGCGGCCGGCGACCGACCGACCGAGTCTTCGCCGGGGTCCGGCGCCAGGTCGAGGCTGTCGATGCGGGCCAGCGCGGTGTTGGCCTGGACCCACACCGGGATGACCGCGGTGATCTGGACGATGGCGCCACGGATGTAGAGGGCGATCAGGGCGTAGGCCCCCAGGATGTCCCCGCCGACCACGTCAGACCGGATCAGCACCAGCAGCACCAGGACAAAGACGAAGTAGGCGGCCTGGCTCCAGGTGTTGGCCACCTCGTGAGCAAGCAGGACGCGGGCGTGCGTCCGACGGAACAGTTCACCCTTGGTGCCCATCGCCTCGACGAACCGGCTGCGGAGCGACGGGTCGACCTGCAGTTCCTTTGTGCCCATGGTCAGCCCGTCGTATTGGCCGTACCGCTCGTCCCTGACCCGGAAGAACACCTTCAACAGTCGGGCGACCCGGCGGTTGAGCCGCCGATAGAACAGAACGACCGGCACCGCGACCAGCACCAGCACCGATGCGGCCAGCGGCGACAGCCACAGCAGGTAGGCGATGGATCCGGCCACCAGCGCGGTGGAAATGACCACCTCGGGAATCCGCATCAGGGCGTCGGACACCGCCCGGGCGTCGTCGGTGAGCACGGCAAAGAGTCGGGCCCGCTCGATGGCCTCAACCTGAGGTAGCGGGGTGACAACGATTCGGCGGGACAGCTCCATCTGCAGCTTGAGCGTGCGAAGGCTGACCAGCTCAACCAGCAGCCATCTGGCGGCAAGCCCCGCGCCGACCGAGAAGACGATCAGTGCGGCGAACGCCACGATCGTGAGCGGTCCGAGATTGTCCTGGGACGTGAACTGTCGACCGATGTAGCCCATGAGGGCGGCACCGGCGAACCCGCTGGCCACGCTGGCGGCCAGGGCGATCACCAGGCGCAGCCGGTCGGCCCGGAGGGCAAAGGAAAGGAGAGTCATGGGCCTGGGTGTTGACGGTACCGCACGGACCCGGCGTTTGGCTTTACCGCTGGGTGTATGGACCCAGCCCCCGTGCGCCGCGGGACCTACCGGTACCGAGATCGACGGCCCGAGGTGGTCACAGTACGGTTGGCCCGGTCGGGCCGGAGGAGGATGGCATGCAGGATCTGTGGAAGCTCGGGGCGGTTGCCGCTGCACACCACATCCGGGAACGGACGGTGAAGCCCAGCGAGGTGGTCGCCTCGGTCATCGACCGGGCGGAGGAGGTCAACCCTCACCTCAACGCCATCACCATCGCACAATTCGAGGCGGCCACCGAGGTCGGGGCAGTCGCCGACGAGGCGGTGACGTCCGGGGCGGAGCTCGGGCCGCTGCACGGGGTGCCGGTCACGATCAAGGAGAACGTCGATGTGGCGGGCGACCCGACCACAAACGGCATCCCGGCGCTCGCCGAACACCTGGCAACCGAGGACGCCCCGCTGGTCAGGAACCTGCGAAACGCCGGAGCGATCATCATCGGCCGGACCAACACGCCGGAGTTCTCCATGCGGGCCACCACCGACAACCCGCTCCGGGGCCGGACAAAAAATCCGTGGGACGAGCAGGCATCGCCCGGCGGATCGTCCGGCGGAGCCGGATCGGCCTGCGCCGCCGGAATGGGGCCGCTGCATCACGGGAACGACATCGGCGGGTCGCTCCGGTTCCCGTCGTTCTGCAACGGCGTTACCACGGTGAAACCGACCAGCATGCGGGTACCGGTGTACAACGCATCGGCGCCGACCGAACGGGGCCCACTGTCCCAGGCCATGTCCGTTCAGGGGATCATCGCCCGGCACGCGGCCGACGTCCGGCTGGCCACCAGTGTCATGATCGAACCGGATCCTCGGGATCCGCTGTCCCCGCCCATCCCGTGGGACGGACCGGACCTCGGCGGGCTGCCGACGGTGGCGGTCACCACGGAGTCCGCCGGGTACAACATCCATCCGGACATCGTTGCGCTGATCCATCGGGCGGCCGACCAGCTCCGGGATGCCGGCTATCAGGTGGTCGAGGTGGAGCCGCCACCGATCATCGAGTCGGCCAGGGATTGGTTCCGGACCGGGACGACGGAGATGGAGGCCACGCTGCTCCCGGCCATCAACCAGTTCGGCAGCGAGACGATCAAGCAGATCTTCGGTTGGTACTTCGACATCTCCGAACTGCTGGAACGCGATCAGTACATCACCGCCTTCGGCGACCGGACCAGGCTGGCCAGGCAGTGGAGCGTGTTCCTGGACCAGTACCCGCTGGTGCTGACCCCGTTCATGATGCGGCCGACGTTCGATCACGACTACGACGCCAGGGGCCTTGCCGAGGTGACCGACCTGTTCGACGCCTCCATCTACTCCACCGGCATCAACTACCTGGGCCTCCCGGCCGGGGTCATCGGCATGGACCTGGTGGACGACCGGCCTGCGGCGGTGCAGATCGTCGGCCAGCGGTACCGGGAGGACCTGATCTGCGACGCGATGGAGGCCATCGAGACCCAGAACGGTGTCCTGGTGGAACGGCTGTGGGACCGCGAGCCCTAGACCCCTGACCCGGTCGGCTGCTGGTGCATCCGGCCCAGACCACGGACCTGTGGCCTGTTTGTGCCGTTGGTGCCGCAGGGGTGCTCAGGTTCCGTCCGATTTCGGTCGATCACCGGGGTGGCGAAGGATCGCCGTCGCCCAGGATGGGCGAAACAGGAAGACAAGCCGTCACGGAGGACGGGTCCATGGATGGACGGAAAGCGGCGGCCACCCTTTTGGTGTCCCGCAACGCAAACAGGGACGAGGTGCGCCAAGCGTTTCGCGCTCGGGCCAAACAGCTGCACCCCGACGTCGGCCCGGGCGGTTCCGCAGCCGCATTCGCCGAACTTCGTGCAGCGTTTGATCACCTGATCGCGTCCGCCCCGCCGTCGGAGATCGTGCAGCCGTCGGAGATCGTGCAGGCGTCGGAGATCGTGCAGGCGTCAGAGATCGTGCAGGCGTCAGCCGAGGAATCCGGCCGACCGGCCGAATCGTCGGCCGAGCAACGGGCTGAGCATCCGATCGGCGGGTTCGCACAGCCGTCAAGACCGGCGCCGTTCTTCGACGCGAGCACCGGGGCGCGGCACCCGCAACGAATCGACATCATCGACCGGGCGCCTGGCCGGATCCGTCCGAAGGCCGATCGCCGATCTCGACGCGTCGGCCGTCGCCACACCGGGGAGCCGAGAAGAGACGCTGCGCAGCACGCCCGGGCCGCCCTGTTCAGCCGCCACCTGGCGGCGGCAACCCACGCCGCCACCACCGACTGAGCGTCGATCGTCGACGCTGCCGACTTCGAATCAGAAGCCGGCGTCCTCGGTCCGGAGTGGACCGTACGGGCTGAGGTTCGGAAGCAGCGCCGCAGGGTCACCGGTCCACTCCAGCGCCAGAACCTCGGCCGTACTCCGTCGACCGGTCACGGAGCGGAGGTAGTCGTACGGGGTTGTCCGCAGTCGGACGGGTGTGGCATCCGAGGGTGGGTCGGCCGGTTGAAATCGGCCGTCGCCGCCGAAGTCAAGGTCAAGGTTGACGTTGGACGAGTCGAGGTACTCGTCCACCATCCGCAGGGCGTAGGTCCGGCCGCCGCTCACCGTTGCGTCGTCACCCCGATCGATGGGTTGGTCCAGCGCGTGTTGCACGTCGTGGAGGTGAACGACCAGGTCGGCGGCGAGGCGGCGGCCGAAGAACGGATCCTCGTTGATGGCACCGACCATTGCGGCACCGTGACCGATCCACTCGGTGCAGATCTCCGCCACAGTCCGACCCTCCCGGCTACTGACGTGAAGCGCGGTCCGCTCGTCCGTGCCGAGTCCCTCCCGCAGTCCGTCGGCAACGTCGCTGTTGAGACCGCAAAGGTGGGCCAGCACCTCGGCCACCGTCCATCCGGGGGTGATTGGCACGACCGTGGACGCCCGGTCGTCGTCCAACGGCCGGACAAGGGAGATGAAGCGGTCCCGGGTCTCCCGGTAGAGATCCCAGGATGCGACGGCGGTGTCGGCGGCGGTCATGACGCGACCTTAGCCAACGGCCCCGCCGGTCAGGAACCTGCGGGGATCGAGCGGCTGCCGGCAACGGGCGGGACCGGCCGCGGCCGAGGTGGGGCGAAGCGGGCGGAAATCTGGTCCGCGTACCGGGTGGCCAACGGACCGAACACCGCGGTGAGCAGGACGTAGCCTGCGGCCAGCGCACCGAGTTGGGGGCCGTCTGCCAGATCCGCCCCCAGCGCGGCAATGACGATCGAGAACTCGCCACGGGCGATCAGCACCGTCCCGGCCCGCAGCCGACCGCGGGACCCGACACCCTGCCGCCTGGCCGAGTACCAGCCGGTCGCCGTCTTGGTG
>JBCCGJ010000329.1:0-6976 GCA_039029335.1 Actinomycetota bacterium
CCCAGATATACCGCATATACAAGGTTGACGAATGGGAACAGTGCCCAGACAGGAAAGAGATTTACCGCCTCGCGTGAACGAATGTGCAAGCCCTTTAGGAGTGAGACAATGAAGACGACAGCTCCGATGGGTGCGAGAAACGAGGCCAGCAGTACATGCCCAACCTCCCAAGCCTGAATTGTTGTCATAAATCGAGCAACCCTTCGGTTGGCGCAACTTCGACTAGCTCCTCGAGGCGACGGTCGAAGAGTTGTCGAGCCGAATCGAAGTTGGAGCACAGGTAGTCTGCAACTGCTGCAGCACGCTCGTCGGACTGGAGTCGGGCGAGTTCCTCGGGGCCAGGGTTCTCTAGCATCGCATCCCTGAGGTGGCCTTCAAGAACATCGCGTGATGAGAAACTGAACCCTTCGGCAGCCATGCAGAGAATCCAATCATCCGTGTCCCCAGCGGTCGTCTCGAAGTACTCCCCAGCACAACTCAGCGCGGTGCTGCGCGGCTCTATCAAGCCGATTCCAGCATGAGCCAAAGAGCGTGTCTGTCACCGCTCTACCTTGACACAAATCAATCTACATCATTCACGAAATGACTTGAGGCGGTTGCGATTGAACGATCGTGCACCGCTAGCGAAGGGGTGAAGACCGGTTCGGAGCTATCGCCTGGCTAGCTAGTTCAGACCAACCTCATAGATCAGCTCAGTGCGGTCACCAGGCATGAACACGTCAGTCACATCAACCACGCGCTCGTCAGCATCGAGGGCCACCTTGCGGAGGACGAACATCGACGTGCCGGGGTCGATGTCGAGCACTTCGGCCTCCATCAGGGTCGGCGGCCTGGTCGAGATCTCGTCGACGATCTTCATCACTTCGATACCGATCGTGCTCAGCTGGTGCATGGTGCCGCCAGGCCACGGCTCGTTCGTGACGTCCAGGAGCTCCGGGTTCTCGGCGAATTGGTCCCAGGGCTGATAGGAGATGACGATCGACAGCGGACCTTCCTCCCGTCGTGACTTGGTGAGGAACGTGCGTTTGAGGATCGGCGTGCCGGGCGGAATCTGGAAGCGCGTCGCCAGGTCGGCGTTGGCCTCCACCTGTTGAGCTACTACCGCCGCATCTCTGGGGCGTTAGGGCTACCACCTCGGCTACCAGTGACCTCGCCCGCCCGAAAACGACAAGACCCCTGGCTCTGTGACCAGGGGTTTCGTGCGTGGGGCTAGTTGGAGTTGAACCAACGACCTCACCCTTATCAGGCGCCTAGATGACCGGACTGCGCCCGGCGCACCGGCGCTGCAGCTGGGTGCGGGTGTTCACACGTGTCTGCCAAGCTCGGTGGACGACCGCAGTCGGTGGCTAGCAGTCGGGCTAGCACCCTCGCCCCCAATCGCCAGCCTCAGCGTGACGTCCCTCACCCGTTCTGCAGAACAGTTCTGACCTGGTCGAGAGTCGGGCTGCCAGCTGGCCCAGCTGGGGTCTGGTAGATCCTGCACGAGAGCCCCACCGGCTCATCGTCGTCGGCAAACGGGTCGACGCCATCAACAAGGACCGTCGGTGACCCTCGGAAGCGATAACGCTCGGCGAGATCCGGCGTGTCGACGACCACCTTGAGCAACGTGAGATCGGGGAACTCGTTGGCAAGCGCCTCCAGGTGGGCTGCAGTTTCTCGCCAACTGGGGCAGTCGTCGAAGTACAGGAGCTGGACGTCCATGCCGCCAACGGTATCTAGCGAGGTGAGTCGACTACCGTTGTGGTGAGTAGCAGTGAGGAGGCGACGCGGTGCCTGAGATCGGCGACGAACGGGTCCAAGGGGCGCTGCACGCCATCCTGTCGGGCGATGCAACGGCGCTCCAGGCGGCTATCGACGCCGACCCAGAGCTCGCCACGATCACGTGGGGCGAGAACACACTGTTGGAGTGGACCACCCAGCCACCCCATGGCGTGGCGCCTGAGGTGATCGACGTGCTGATCCGCAACGGATCGGCGCTCGACAGAGCCCTCAACCTCGCCGGCTGCTGGAACCTGGCCCAGATGTGCACGCAGCTCTTGGCCGCCGGCGCCGACCCCGCAGCCAGAGCAGACGCCGATCTCACCCCGTTGGAGTCAGCGGCGATGCACGGCTCGACCGCATCGGCGAACGTGCTGGTCGCCCACGGCCTCCATCGACCCAGTCTGTGGCTTGCGGCAGCCTCCGGCCTCCTGCCCGAAGTGCAGGCCTGGGTCGACAGTACGGGTCAGCTCATGAAGTCAGCGGGCCCCTATCGCCCAAACCTCGCCGATGTCGGCCATCCATCGGGACCTGAACCGTCCAATGACCCGACCGAGATCCTCGCTGAGACCTTCGTCTTCGCTGCCGCCAACGGCCGCACCCAGGTGGTCGACTACCTGCTCGAGGTCGGTGTGAACATCAACGCCGCCTCCTACCGCAACACCACCGGTCTGCACTTGGCGATCCTGTTCCGCAATCCCGATGCCGTCGCAAACCTCCTGGACCGGGGCGCGGCCACCGATCTACTCGACGACCGCTACAACAGCGATGCCCACGGCTGGGCAGAAGCCTGCCGCTCAGACGACAACCCGGACTCAACCCGAGTCGCTGAACTCCTCGGCGCCTCAGCATGAGTCTGCGGGTGAGCGGCCCGAACCTCGAACAGACCGTGACCGAGGTAGCAGTCCTCGACCAGGTCCTCGATGCCTGCGAGCTCCAGCTGACGGAACCCAGTCTGATCAAGTTGACTGGCCTCACCAGCACGCTCAGCATCGGCCTCGGCGACCCGGCGGGGTCCGTCGCCCTCTACCTCGACGAGGACCGCCGGCCTTGGACTGCCCACGGCGAGGCTCAGCCCGACCCAACCGGGCGCCAGTTCACAACCAACGACGCCGCCTACGGCTTCTACCCATCGGCAACGATCACCACCGCCGACGCCAGGCATGCAGCCAGGGAATTCCTTGCGACCGGCCACAAGCCATCCTCGCTCCAGTGGAGCCCGGAACCAGCAGCCGGCTAGACCTCGCTCAAGCGAGTCAGAGACGCCACCGGACACCCCGACGACCGTGCTGCCGCCACCAAGCGCTGGATCGTGGTTCGAGACCTACCCTCAGTACCGCCAGCCCGGCCCTCAGCCCGAGCGACGAGGTCCATATCGACGCGAACGACCCCGACATCCCCGTCGGGTAACTGCTGCCTCTCGGTCATCACAGGGACGTAGTCCTCGGGCGTGACACCGAGCCACCGCACAAGCGCAAGCACGCCATCGGCCTCGGCATCCTCCGCCGAGTCGAACCGACGAATCGTCGACGCCGACACTCCGACGTGCCGAGCCAATGCCGCCCACGAGAGACCTTGTGATCGCCGCGCTCTGTCGACATCTCGGAACAGCGCACCGAGATCGAACCGATCGCTCATCGTGGCGAACCTTACCCACGCCGCTAGGTAGCGGGGGGCGCCGGCGGCGCCGATGAGAGAACGTCTCCGGCACCTCCACTCGCCGTCGGCGTGGTTTCGCCGTTCTCCAGGTACAGGACAGAGCGTTGAGTGCGAGCGGTGATTGCGAGTCGGAGGCGATTGGTCAGGCGTGGGATGGTGACTCCGTCAAGCACATCGACGTCCACCCACCGGTGATCGACGATCTCCTGGCCGTCAACCCGGATCTGCTTCTCCATCTCATTGTCGAGCTGGCCCTCAAAAACCATCAAGACTTTCGGGCCGCCGTTGCTCTCGGGACTGTCTTGCCACCAGTCGGTGACGAGGAGCGGGCCAATGGGTGGGCGAATCCCTAGCTCCTCCTCGACTTCTCGCACGACGGCCTGGCGGGGCGTCTCACCGTGCTCGACGTAGCCGCCGGGAATGTCCAGGTAGTCCTTGTAGGAGGGGACGACCATGAGGACCTTCTCGCCCGACTCGTCGAGGAAGAGGGCGCCGGCGGCCACTCGGGGTGTCACGAAGCTCAGCGTCGGGTCGTCGCTCATCGCCATCGACGGTAGCGCTGCTCTGCGACTCGTCGGTGGTCAGCTGGTGACGGCCCGAGTGCGCCGGGCTCGCTGGTCCAGCTGGGCGAGGCGTGGGTCTTGGCGGCCGGCCTTCGTGTTGCGGAGGTGGGCCACGATCTGCCGCGCCATGAGATGGCTGTGGACCTGTTCAGGGGCCAGGGCCTCGGCGTCGACCATCACCGAGATAGCTGCCTCGGTGTCGTCTCGCCGCACGGCGATCATGGCCTTGTCGAACAGGAATCGGACTCGGCGCTCGGAAGGGAGTGCGTCGACGTCGACCTGGTCCACGTGTTGCTCGGCCGTGGCGATGTCGTCGAGGGCCACGGCAGCGCCGACTCGGTGGACGGACACGTTGGGCGAGCCGAAGGAGGTCCAGAGGTGATCGGCATCCGAGCTGAGCCGCTGGGCGTAGTGGTCGGCTTCGTCGAGGTACTCGGTCGCCCCGGCGCTGTCACCTCGTCGGGCGGCGGCCATAGAGCCGGCGAGTAGGAGCGTGCCGTAGAGGGCCACTTCCTCATCCGTCCCGTTTGTCGCGAGGTTGGTGCGCAGTTCGTCGGCGGTGTGCTCGGCCAGCCTCGACGAGACGTCGGTCCGCCCCTGAGACTGCAGGGTGTGCACGACGGAGCGTCGGAGCGAGGCGTGGGTGGCATGGTCGTCGGCCTGGTCGGCGATGGCGAGTCCTCGCTCTGAGGCGATCCATGCGAGGTCGTGCTCACCCACCTTGGTGAGCACCATGGCCGCCGCCTGGTTGGACAGCGCAAGCGTCCGCCGGGCCTTCCGGCGCCCGGCGCCCCCGGGAGCATCGGCGGCCAACTGTGCGCCCTGGATCAGGTCAGGCAATTCGCCGAGCATGGTGTCGAACCGGGATGACTGATACAACCCCATCACTCGGTCGAGGTGGCGATCCAACTCAGCGGGCGGCGGTGGCGGCCCGTCGCCTCCAGCCCCGACCTGCAGAGAGATGAGGCTGGAGTCGAGCAGAGCGGCTCGGACTCGGGCGATGGTGGGGTTGGCGCTGGATGCGTGGGGAAGGGCGACGGTCTCCGTCGCTGGCGCCCTCACGGCTCGTTGGACTGCGGCCGCTGCGTCGAGGTAAAGCACCGGGAGCTGCAGGGCGATCTCCAGCGCCCGGCGGGCGCCCGTGCGGGGGATCCGCTTGCCTCGCTCCCATCGGGCGATGTCGTTGCCGGTGACCGTTGGCCGGTCGATTCGACACACGGCGTCGGCCAGGTCGGCTTGGCTGAGCCCGAGCTCGGCCCGGCGTGAGCGGAGCACTTCGGCCAAAGGCCTCGGGCTATCAGGGTGCGGCAGCACGTCCACAACGCTAGTCGCCGCCATCTGCTCGCATCCATCGGTTGCCGCCCGTGTTTGTGCGAATGGCCTAGAGATTGGCCCTGTTTTGCGGATCGACAGCGGGCTTGGATTGATCCCAATGCAGAACGAACCCACCACCACAACCGCCGAAAGAGCGGCTGCACGGGGCGAGGCGCTCACTTACCACGCACCCGGCTGGACCATCACTGGCCCCGGCTACGACGTCACGTGCTGGGCGCCCGGCGAGGTCACCCACGACGGCCAACCCACTGGCCGCCGTCGGGAGCACTGGATGCTCTCGGTGGAGACCGATGGTGCCCACGCCGAGTCATCCGGCTTCGCTACCGGCGACTCGCTCACCGAGGTGCTCGCCGCCGTGGCGTTTCTGCCGCCCCGTGACCGCTACCTCGTGACCGCCGTTCTCGTCCAGGAGCTGGGCGACCTTCACCGCTCCCCCTCGACCGACCGCGCCTGAAAGGAACCAGCGATGCCTGAGCACGTTCACAACGTGGAGACGCCGATCCACGCTCCACCCCCGCCGCCCCGACTGAACGCTGCCGGCGTTTGCGCCTGGTGCAACGAGCTGGGATGCAAGCGGGCACTCTGCCGCCGGCTGCACGAAGCCGTGACCTGGTCAGTCCACATCGACTGCCGTGGCCACGGGTGCGTCGCTTGCTGGCACGGAGCCTCACCCAACCCCCTCGGCTGGGACAGCGGCCTGGATCTGTGGGCCGTGTTCCGCCTGCAGACCATCCTGAGCGACGACGTGGTCCAGTGCTGGTGCGACGAGATCGGTTGCACGAGCCCGACCTGCGGACCCGGCGTCGACCAGAGTGTCAACTGGTTCGGCAGCTACCCGGACTGGATGTGGCGCAAGCCTGGCGTGCCCTTCGTCCGCCCGCCAGCCGACGATCTGCACGGCTGGACACCGAAGGCGGCGGCGTGATGCGGCGCCCGGACCGACTCAACGCCCTCGGATACTGCGCCTGGTGCGGACAGACCGACTGCACGAACCCGTTGTGTGCTCGTGTCCACGAGACCGTCGAGTGGCGGACATGCTCCCATTGCGACGGCAAGGGCTTCTGTCACCTCTGCTGGGAGGGCGTCCTGCCTGAGCGCCTCGACCCGGCCAGTGGCCTCGATCAGTGGGCGGTGTTCCACCTCGGATTCTTCGGCTCGCTGGCCACGGTCTGTTGGTGCGAAGAGATCGGCTGCGTCTCGCCCGAGTGCGGCGCCGACTCGATCCGCTCGGACAACTGGTATGGCGCTCAGCCTGAGTACCGGCGGGAGGCCGCTTGATCACTCGACCTGCCCCGGGTAGCTGTTGCGGCGCTGTAGCGCAGATCAGAAAAGTAGCGCTGGCGCTACACGCCGCAACAGCTGCCGCAACAGCCGTTTCGCCTGGTCACGACCTCGAACCTGGAGTTTGTTGCGGCAGATCACCATGCGCCGAAACGGCCGATATCCGCCCCATTGCCGGGTTTGGGAGGAGGCCGTACGGTGCCGCTACAGCGGGCGCACCGTCGCCCCTCCCGCACTCGGCCCCAGCTCCAAGGGCGGTCGCCCGGCACAACGATGCCGTCGATCCGGCGGCACCCGGTCAGCATGTCGAAGGCAGCGAGCCCGCCTGGAGGCCAGAGGCTGGCCGGCCATCTGGGCCGGACATGTCCACCCATCGGACG
>JBCCGJ010000330.1:0-6940 GCA_039029335.1 Actinomycetota bacterium
GCAACAGCCGCGGACTCCGGGCCCACTACCCGGACATCGCCGTGCACTCCGTTGAAGAAGACCTCAACGACACGATCGGCGGCATGCGGAATCAGGAAGATCCGTTCCAGCCCCCAATCGCCGACTTCGGTCTGGTCAAGGATCGGTATGTGATCACCGCGCCCGATGAGGTGCCGACGAAGTGGCCTTCGGCGTTCATGGTCTCCTGTACCTTGGCCTCGGCCACGGCGCGGCTGATGACGTACCGATCCTTGACCAGACCGAAGTCGGCGATTGGGGGCTGAAACGGATCTTCCTGATTCCGCATGCCGCCGATGGTGTCGTCGAGGTCTTCTTCGACCGAGTGCACGGCGATGTCGGGGTAGTGGGTTCGAAGGCCCCGGCTGTTGCCGGTGATTGTTCCTCCCGTGCCGTAGGCGCACAGGAAGTGGTCCGGTGGCGTCTCGAGGGGCCAGTCCCGGACGATTTCGAGCGACGTGCCGAACTCATGAGCGGCCGGATTGGCCTCGTTGCCGTACTGGTAGCACATGTGACCTTCACCCTCTGCGACCAGTTGTCTGGCGTAGGCGATGGCGTCGTTCGGGCCGCCGTCGACATCGATCAGGTCGGCACCGTAGGCCCGCAGGAGCTGCCGTCGCTCTTCCGACGCCGTGGTTGGGAGGCAGATCGAGACCTTATGTCCCGCCAGCAGGCCGACGCGGGCCAGGCCGATCCCGGTGTTGCCCGACGTCGCTTCGATCAGCGGCATGCCGTCTCGGAGCCTCCCCAAGCGCTTGTCCTGGTGGAACATGTGCCACGCCGGACGGTCCTTGACCGAGCCGGTGGGGTTGTACCACTCGAGTTTGGCGAAGAGTCGAGTGCCCGCCGGTGCCATGTTTTGCAGCTCGACGAGTGGGGTGTTGCCGGGCTTCATACGTCCTCGCTTACACGGTTGGGCTCAACCAGCTGGTTAAGGTGCCAAACGTGTAAACCCGACCAACTTGGTCATTTATTCCGAGAACCGGCCCGGGAAGTCGGGAGATGCCGCCCGACCGGTTTCCCGGCCGGGCGGCTTGCCCACGTTCAGCGGTCCAGCGGGGGAGCGGTGCCCACCACAAAGGTGTTGCCCGTGCTCTGCCCCATCTGCTGGATGACCCGTAGCTGGAGGAGCGCCGGATTGTCGGCCGCTGCCTTGGCTGCATTGGCCAGGCTCCGCAACGCCGCGGTTTCACCCCGAGCCCGCTCCAGGGTGGCCTGACCGCTCAGCCGAGCCGCCACCACGTCGGCCACGGCTCGCTTCAGCTCGCCCGGAACGATGAAGTCCCGCACGTCGATACCGACCAGGTCCAGTCCGAGGGCCGAAGCCTCCGGCCCGACCGCAAGGTTGAGGTCGGCCTGCAGCTGGGTCCGGGCGACCAGGAGCTCATCCAGAGTGAGGGCCCCGACCAGCCGACGAACAGCGAGCTGAGCCTTCAGGTGGAACGGCTCGTGCCAGCCGCCCCGGCGCACGACCAGCATCGGGTCGTTGACCGCCACGGTGGCCGCCAGCGTGGTTCGAACACCGGCACCATCGACAGTCAGCATCTCCTGGCCGGGGATGATGACGGTCTGTTCGGTCGCCGGTAGACGGATCACCCGCTGGTGGCGAGGCGTGATCCGGTGGACGCCGGTGGGGAGGACCCTGGTGATCCGGCCGTCAACGATGAGCACCGCATGCTCGGTCTCGTCGACCACCAGCCGAACCCGACGGAACGACCGGAGGCCCGTGGCGGCTCTGGGGTGAAGTCGGTTGGGGGAGTAGTTGTGCATGATGGCTGGCCTCCTTCCGGGCCGGGCTCCAGGGGTTGCGGTTGCTGTGTTGCTCGGGTGTTCGGTTCCGCCCTGTCGGCGGGAGCGGACCGGTCGGCGTCGCCGCCGGCGGGAGCGTCCGGCCCCGAACACCGAGGTGCCGGAGTCGGCGCTCGCAAAGCCCTTGGTCAACCGCTCCGAAGAGCTGCCAACCGGACCGCCACCGAATGGAGAGGAATCGAACCTCGTTGCGTGTTAGCGCATTCCCGATCCCCCGGCGCAACGGCCGACGGTGAGACGGAAGACCGTCCCTCCGGGCATCTCCACCGGGGGTGTGATCAACCTAGAACACAACCGCATCGGCTGCGCCCGAATATCGCAGACGTCAAATACCGGCCGATGCCGGAAGGCAGTCGCAGCCGATCATGGTCGGCTCTGGCTCACTTCGATCGAAACGGCCGACGCCGTCGAGCGACCAAATCGCCCCGTCGCTTCGCCCATCGATCACCCGCAGCAACGCATCGATGACCAGCGGGTCCCACTGGGCGCCGACGTGTTCGCGCAGGATCGCCCGGACCCGTTCGCCGTCCATGCCCTCCCGGTAGTGCCGGGTGTAGGCCATGGCGTCGTAGCTGTCGCAGGCCGCCACGATGCGAGCAATGATCGGGATCGCTTCACCGGCCAGACCGTCCGGATACCCCCGACCGTCCATGCGTTCGTGGTGGCCGCGAACCGCAGGCGCAAGGCAGGCGACAACCTCGGACGTCGAAACCAGCTTGCCGCCGATCGCCGCATGCTCCCGCATCGCGGCGAACTCCTCGTCGGTAAGACGCCCCGGCTTTTGCAGGATCTCGTCGGGGATTTCCAGCTTGCCGACATCGTGGAGGAGGCCGACCAGACCGCACCGTCGGATCTGGGCCGCCGGCAGGCCCAATTCGCCTGCAACGTCGATCGCCAGGGCGCCGGTCCGGATCACATGATCCCGGGTGGTTGGATCCTTGGCATCGAGGTCGGCGACGAACCGGTGGACCACCGGGCTGAGGCCGACCTCGAATGCCTGCCGTGGGGCCAGCGCGGTTATCGGCGCAAGCACCGAGCCGATCGAGCCGTGACGGAAGTAGACCACGATGGCCCCAATCGTCGCCAGGAAGACGCCGATGATGTCGACGGCGTGGGCGATCCAAAAGTAGGTCGACCACGGGGATGCACCCAGGAAGACCAGTGCCGATGCGCCGAGCAGCACATACCCCATCGCAACGACGAGCGGTTGCGGCCGCTCGGCGATGACGGCCAGGCGCACGTGACGTGACCCGAAGCCGACGGCCAGTCCGAACGAGGCGAGGGCGAAGGTTACGCCCAGGACTGACCCTGGTTCGGGAAAGATCCGAATCGATGGAACGATCAGCAGCAGGCCGGCGAGGGCGGCGATCAGAAGACCGGACGTCACCAGTCGAACCCGCCATCGACCGGGACCGTGGGCGACAAAGCCGGCCGCCGCAGCACCGGCCGGAATGGCCAGCGACACCGCCGTCATGGTCGCCATGTTGTCCCCGTAGAGCACGCCCGGTGTGGTGATGCCGTGCACGAGGGGCAGCATGGAACCACTGAAGAAGAAGGCGGCGACCACCGCCAGCTCGAGTTGATCGATGCGGTGCGCCAGCACACCGACGGCGCCGGCCGTGACCACACACAACGATGCGGCGATCACCACCAGCCAGAACAGGAACGTCGGGGCGACCCACGTGCGCCCGTCGAGTGCCATCACGCCGACAACCCCGACGCCGAGCAGCGCCCCGATCGTCAAAATGTACACCAGTCGCATAACTGGATAATCGGCCGTTTGGAGACCGATCTGAGCGGGTTCCGACGTCGTTCAGCGGCCGCTCACCGCACCTGCGGGTAACCGGGCGGCGCTGCGGGAGCGGTGCGGCTAGTCGCGGAAGTTCTCGAACTGCAGCGGGAGGTCCAGGTCCGCTTCCTTGAGGGAGGCGATCACGTCCTGCAGCGCGTCCCGCTTCTTACCGGAGACCCGGACCTGGTCACCCTGGGTCTGGGACTGGATGCCCTTCAGCTTCATGTCCTTGATGTGGCTGTTGATCTTCTTTGCCATGTCGGACGAGATGCCGGCCTTGAGCGACACCGTCATCCGGGACCGGCCGCCCGCCGCGTCCTCGACGTCGCCGAAGTCCACCGCCTTGAGCGACAGCTTCCGCTTGATCAGCTTCTCTTCCAGCACCTGACGGAGCGCCATCATGCGGTCCTGCGACGCCGACTCCATCTCGATGACCATCTCCTTCTCCTTCAGCTCAACTGCGGAGTTGGTGTCCTTGAAGTCATACCGGTTGGCCACCTCGCGGCTGGCCTGGTCGACCGCGTTGCGGACTTCCTGCATGTCGATCTCGGAGACAACGTCGAAGCTGGGCATCCCTAAACGCTAGTCTCTCAGCGGGGAATTGGGTGAGCTTCCGGCTCGAAACCCGATACCCTCGTACCTTCCCGGGTCGGTGCCCGAGTGGCCAAAGGGAGCGGACTGTAAATCCGCCGGTTACGCCTACGTAGGTTCGAATCCTACCCGGCCCACAGGTGTAGGTCCGCAGGTCCCGGCGGCGGCGTTTCTGCCGCCTCGGGGCCTGTGGCCGTTTTGAGGCCGGTCTTCTCGCTCGGGCTGTGTCACAGCAAGAGCTGCAGCAGCGCCACGTCGTGCCATCGGCCGAACTTGCGGGCGACCTGGCGTTCGATGCCGACGAGCGTGAAGCCGTGCCGTTCGTGCAGGGCGACACTGGCGTCCTGGGGGCCGACCACCCGGGCGAACATCGCGTGGAAGCCGTGGAGCTTCGCCACCTCGATCAGGCCCGCCAACACCGCCGAGCCGACCCCCTTGCCATGGTGGTCCCGGTGCACGTACACCGAGTCCTCCACCGAGGTCCGGTACCCGGCGCGGTCCCGGTAGAAGCTCAGTCCGCCGAAGCCAACGATGTCCCCGTCCTCCTCGGCAACCAGCGCAACCAGCCCGCCGGATCGCTGGGCGATGTAGTCCCGCTGGTCCTCGACGGTTCGCGGTGTGATGTCCAGCGTGACGGTGGTTTCCAGCACCTCGGGGTTGTAGATCGCGCAGATCTGTTCGGCGTCGGCGACGACCGCGGGGCGGATCAGCATGGATCCAGACTGTAGCGTCGGGAATCCGTTGCCTATCCGCTATTCCGGCGCCGCCATCTCCTACTGTTGTCCCTGCTGTACAAGGAGCAACAAACTTCCCACCGCAGACTGAAGGGAATACGGAATGGACGGTCCCGGCATCATGAGCTCGGACATCCTCGGCATCGAACTGGGTCGACGGGTTGTTCGTGGCGTCCGCCTTGACCAATATCGCGCCGAGCTGACCGCCGTCGCGGAATGTGAGCTGTTCCGGGAAGGATTGTCCGCCGAAGGCATCGTCGATGTTGCGGTCTTCGGCCCTGTGCTCGAGGATCTCCTTGCGAGGCTGAAGGTCACTGACCGATCCCGGGTCAGAATCGGGTTCGCCGTCGGACCCCGAAACTCCGGGGTCGGCAGTGGCCCGGCGATGGCCGGCTGGCTGGAGCAGCAGGCCAAGAACCTGCAGGAGAACATGCAGTGTTCCGGCGGCCTCGGCGTGGCGTTTGTGCCAACCCGGGCGGTCGACGCGGCCGTAAAGCTGTCGCGGGACGGCGGTATCGACCTCGCCCGCCTCGACCTCGCCCCGGTGGCCGCGGCCAGAGCCATCGGCGCACAGGTGGACGATCGAATCTGCCTCGGCTCCGGCCATGGTTGGCAGGCCAGGATGCGGGACCTGGAGGTGCTGGAGGCGAAGGAGAACCTCCACGTCGGGTTCGACGATCCGATGACCCTGGTGAACCCGAAGGGTGAACCTCGGTCGATCGAACGGTACGGCTGGGTGGAGATGTCCCAAGGGCTTGAGCAGGCCGGCGGCTTGAACATGGCCCAGATGGCCGTGGCGGTCGGTGTGGCCATCGGCGTCGCCTACAACAGCCCTGCCGATCTGCTGCAGAGCAGGTTGGTGCCCGGCGAATCCGACGAGACCGGGGTCGACCCGGCGCTGGCCCACCTGGCCGGATACGAACTGTCACCGGAGTCCGCAACGGAGGCGACCATTCGCCTGCAGGCACCGGCCAAGCCGGAGCTCCCGAAGCACTCGGCGGCTCGCCGGGCGGCGCTCAAGGCGCCGGGGGAGTCAAGCGCATCGGTTCGCCGGCCCACTGCCCCGAACGCGGACGAAGATCTGCTTGTCATCGAACCCGCTGCGGACAGTGGATCGGCGCAGGAACTGCCACGGGTCGAGGCGGACATCATCGCCACCGACGAGGACCTCGTCCTGGAGCTCGAGCAGCTCCAGGAGGAAGCGGCCGCGGTCGCAGCCGAGTCCGCCAACGCCGGTGCCGCAGCCGATGCCGCCGACGTTGCCGGCCCTGCCGACGAGTCCGCCGCGGCCGAGGATCTCGTGCGCGGCGATGAACCGGGACTCGAGCCGGAGCTGGCCTACCAGATGGCCCTCCAGGCGGAGCTGCAGCGGCAGTCCAAGCCGGGGTTCGAGGCCGAGTACCAGCGTCAAATGGAGGCGGACACCTCACCCGTTGCCGTCGACACCTCCGACCGGTCCGAACCGGACGCTGAGTCGGCGGAGATGGCCAGCGTCGAGTCCGATCAGGACGACGATCACCAGTCGATCCTGATCGACATGTTCAGCCCGGAGACCGATGCCCGTCACATCCTCGGGCGGGAACGGCGGCTGGTCATCGACGTCGCGATCGTGCTCCTTGCCGTCCTGGCGATCGGCGTGGCGCTGTACGTGTTCGCCCTGTAGGCCGAGGCCAGGATTCTCCCAAAAACGGTTTGATGCCCGGCTCCACCGTGGCAGACTCTTGTACGGCCCTTTCGGGGGCCGAGTTGCCTCCTTAGCTCAGTCGGCAGAGCGTCTCCATGGTAAGGAGAAGGTCAACAGTTCAATTCTGTTAGGAGGCTCCAAAGGTCCTGGTCAGAGCGTTGGAACGCTTGCAGGGCTAGGGGCGGAACAGGCGATTCGTTGCCTGGATGGCTACGTTGATTGTCTCCTTGCTGGACGCCGTCCACGTCATCTGAATTGGCGACCCCTTGGCTGCGGCCAGCCTCTCATTTTCTGGTTTCTGGGTCGGAACGA
>JBCCGJ010000331.1:0-6921 GCA_039029335.1 Actinomycetota bacterium
GGGTGCTGGTCAAGGGGCTGGAGACCATCCGCCTCCGGGTGGAGGAGTCATGCCGG
This sequence comes from Actinomycetota bacterium, assembly GCA_039029335.1. GTDB lineage: Bacteria > Actinomycetota > Acidimicrobiia > Acidimicrobiales > SZUA-35 > JAHELU01. The sequence continues at coordinate 57 of JBCCGJ010000331.1, forward strand.
TCCGCCGCCACGCTGGCCCGGTTTCTTGAGTCCGACCGTCGGGTCGGCCCCGTCCGCTACCCGGCGCTGCCGTCCCACCCCAAGCATGAGTTGGCCATGCGCCAGATGAGCGCCGGGGGCACCATCCTGACGGCCGACCTCGGAACAAAGGACGCGGCGTTCCGTTTCATGGACGCCCTGGCGTTGTTCGACATCTCGAACAACGTCGGCGATGCAAAAAGCCTGATCACCCACCCGGCGACCACCACCCACCGGCGGTTGTCGCCCGACGCCCGGGCCGCCGTGGGAATCGGTGACGGCCTGGTGCGGCTGTCGATCGGTCTCGAGTCGGTCGACGACCTGCAGCGGGATCTCGACCGGGCGCTGGCCGCAGGGTGCAGCCGCTGACCCCGCCGCCTATTCGAGGGTTGCGTAGTTGGTGGAGCGATCGTCGGTGACGACCCCCCGTACCTCGGCGACCGCCTGCTCGAGAGCGTCCAGGTAGTCCTCGATGACCCCGGTGTTCGAGTTGGACACCGTCGAGTGCAGGGAGTCCGGCGGTTTCTGCCGGTCGTGGAACCAGCTGCGACGTTCAAGCGCATCGCCGAGTGCGAACATGTCGAGCGGATCCGGGTCCTCGGGGTCGGCCGCCATCGCGATCAGGTGGAACCGCCCGTCGCCGAGAACTCGAAGACCGTCGATGGCCCCGATGCCGTCCCGCATCCGGTCCGCGTTCTCCAGCGTGGCCCGTGTCAGGTCGACGTAGCCGTCGATGCCGAGGTGCTGCATCACGGCCCAGGCCGTCGCCATCGGCAGACCGGACCGGGTGCCCTGGAGGTTCGGGGACGCGTAGAACCCGCCGAGCCAGTCCTCGAAGATGAACGTCTGATAGCGGCGGAGTTCCTTCGTCCGGTGGAGGATGACCGACGCGCCCTTCGGCGCGTACCCCAGCTTGTGGATGTCGGCGGAGATCGAGGTCACCCCGGGAACGCGGAAGTCCCATACCGGTACCTCCCGGCCGAGCCGCTCGGCGAACGGCAACACAAACCCGCCCATGCAGGCGTCGACGTGGCAGTTGGCCCCTACCGACTCGGCCAGGGCGGCGATGCGGGGAATGTCGTCCATGACACCCTGCGGGTACTGCGGGGCGGACCCGACGATCAGGGCGGTCCGGTCCGTGACCAGCTCCGCCATGGCGTCAACGTCAGCGGTCCAGTCATCCAGGACCGGGGCCTTGTGGAGCTTCAGCCCGAAGAGGTGGGCCCCCTTGTGGAACGCGGCGTGGGTGCTGGCGGACACGACGATCTCCGGCTCGGCGATGCCTCGCTCGGCCCTGGCCCGTTCCCGAGCGGCCTTGACCGCACAGAGAATGGACTCGGTTCCGCCGCTGGTCATGAATCCCGAGGTGGTGTCCGGACCGTTGACCAGCCCGGCCGTCCAGCCGACAACTTCGGATTGGATCCGGCCCAGTGACGGGAACGCCTTGGTGTTCAGCGCGTTCTCATGGAGGTACAGCGCCGCGGCCTTCTCGGCCACTTCGTGCACACCCGGCCCGCCGTCGTAGACCATGCCGAAGGCTCTGCCGTCCTCCCAGCGGACGTCGTCCTTTCGTTTCTCGGTGAGTTCGGCGAGGACGTCGTCCACCGACCGGCCGTGCTGTCCAAGTGGTGCCATACCTGTGACGATACGACAGCGCCGATGATCGAGCCAGGCGCCCGGACGGTCCTATTCGGCCCGGATCGACCGGTTCGCCCGGGAAGCCCACTCAGGTCGCGCTCAGCGTTCGCCGGACGTCCGGTTCGGCGATGTCGATCAACGCCGTTGCCCTCGCTGCAGCAGAGCGGCCGTCGAGCAGTGCCGTCCCGTGTTCGGTGACGACGGCGCCGACGTGGGTCCCCGGAACCGTTGGCGGGCGTGCCGGGTCGAGGCGCCGGACGATCCGGGAGAGCCGCCGCCCGCCCGCCGTGGCCGGTAACGCAACGATGTATCGGCCGTCCTGATGGGCCGCGGCGGCCGCCGCATAGTCCGGTGCGCCGCCGGGCCCGGAGATCACCCGTGAGCCGATGAACTCACCGTTGGCTGCGCCGGTCAGGTCGACCTCAACGGCGGAGTTGATGGCGGTGAACCGGGGCAGCGCCGCCAGGACGGCTGCGCCGTGGGAGATCGTTGCTGCGACGATGCGGACAGCCGGGTTCCGGTCGACGAAGTCGAACACCGTGCGGGTGCCGCCGATGAGGCCGGCCACGATCTTGCCGGGGAACAGGGGGTGGCTTGACCCGGTGAGCGCACCTGACCCGGCGAGCGCCACGATGCCGTCGCTGATCATGCCGCTGTGGACGGAGAGGTCCGTGTGGTTGCGCAATCCGTCGAGGACGGCATCGGCGACGGCACCGATACCGATCTGCAGCGTCGCCCCGTCGGGGATTAGCCCGGCCACCTCGCCCCCGATGGTGGTCATCGCCGCGTCCCGCTGCGTCGGTCCCGGCGTCTCGAGCAGTTCGTGTTCCGCGTCGACCAGCAGGTCGAACCGATCGGCCGCCAGCTCGCCGGACCCGAATGTGTACGGCATGCGAGGGTTGACCTGGGCGATGACCAGCGACGCGGCCGCCATCGCGGCGAGCGGCGTTGCAACACTGACCCCGAGGCTGTGGCGGCCGTCAGGACCGGGCGGCGAGACGTGGACCACGGCAACGTCCACCGGGTACGGGCCGGCGGGGCTGATCAGCCCGCCGAACCCGCTGAACGGTCCGGCGGCGGATCGGTAGGCCCCGGCCGACCGCATCCCGTCGACCGCCGGGCTCGGCTGGAGCGAGACGAGGCGGAACGGTCGACCGGGATGGTCGAAGACCGCCAGCGGCTCCAGCAGCCGGTCGCAGACCAGTTCGATCCCGGTCCAGCGATCGGCCTGCTCGGCCATCAATCGGTCCAGAACGATCGGGGCCGCCGCACCACCGCTGACAAAAACCCGGCTGCCGTCCTCGATGGCGTCCAGCGCGGCGGAGGCGCTGACCGGTCGGCCCGCCCGCCCCGCCGGGGGAACGCCGCCCGGATCGTGGAGGCCCGTCGGGTCCACGGCGCCGGCCACCGTCAGGGGCCGGCGATGTCGAGCAGGATTTCAACCAGCCGATCCGGTTCCATCATCGGGATCATGTGGTTGGTCGCTATCTCCTCGTACCGCCAGCGATCCGACGCCTGTGCCACCTCGGCCGCCCGCCAGAATGCGGAGGACTCGCCCTCATCCGGATCGGCCGTGGCCTTGATGTAGGTGAGGCTGAACGACCGGTCGACCAGCGGCGCAGCGAGGGAAACCGACTCGGTGAAGGTTCGAATGGGCTGGGGCGAGCGGCGGCTCTGTGACCACTCGGTCTCCTCCGGGGTTAACAGGTCCCGGGGGTTTGCGGGGATCAGCCATCCGGATGCACCGGCCATCGTCGACGCCTCGACGCCGATCAGGGACTCGGCACTGTCACCGTCGTCCGGGACCAGTGCGTCGAGAAAGATCAGGTCGCTCACCCGATCCCCGATCTCGGCCAATGCACCGGTCACCACCATCCCGCCGTAGGAGAAGCCGAGGAGGACGATCGGGTCGAGATCCTCGAACGTGACCAGGTTGACCAGATCGGTGATGTGGGTGCCGAGGCCGACCTCCGGCGAGGTCAGGTGTTGACGGTCGCCGATGCCGGTGAGGCTCGGGGTGAAAACCTGATGACCGGCGGCGGCCAGCGGCCTGCGCAGCTTGTGAAAGCCCCACGCCCCACCCCAGGCGCCGTGGACAAGGACCAGGTTGGCCATCGTCTACCGGAGGTTCCGGCGGAAGAGGGAGTGGACCCGCTCCCAGTGGAGCTCGGACGCGGCACGGTCGTAGTGCTGGCCGCCCGGTGGGGCGTAGCCGTGGCGGGCCTCGGTCAGGAAGTCCAGTGTGTAGGTGACGCCGGCTTCGGTGAGGGCGGCCTCCATGATCGGGACGTCCTCCGCCGGTGCGGTTGCGTCCTCGTCGCACCAACCCAGGTACACCTCGGCGGCAACCGTCTCCAGCCCTCGGTGGGGCGAGTCATCCCCGTCCCGGACCATCCAGGCGCCGTGGATCGATGCAACTGCGGCGACCCGCTCCGGCATGGCTCTGGCGGCCGAGATCACCAGCCCGCCGCTCATGCAGAACCCCACCGCGCCGACCTTGCCGTCCGCCGCTGCGGGATCCTGGTCGGCGGTGGCCAGCAGCGCCTCGCAGTCGCCGAGGATGTTGGTCGGGTTCAGCTGACCCATCAGATCCCGCCGGGCGTGCATGTCCTCGTCGCTCTGACCGAACTCCCGGAAAGGCCCGCCTCGATAGAAGAGGTAGGGGAGCATGACGTAATAGCCGGCAGAGGCCAGCCTGGCCGCCATCTCGTGCAGGGCGGGCCGGATGCTCGGCGCGTCCATCAGGTACAGCACAACCGGTGACGGTCCGTCGTGCTCCGGGTGGTAGATCCACGTCTGCATCTCACCTTCGGCCGTGGTGATGGTGACCTGTCGATCGATCAAGCGGGCTCCTCCTTGTCCGGTCCTGCCCACCCGGTGCGCGGGCGGCGCTCCGAAGCCTAGTGCCTCGCCAGGGGAGGTTCGATCGACGCAAGACCTTGTTCCGCAGTGCTGTCCCGCAGCCTGTCCCGAGGTCGTGTGGTGACCGGCGGGTGACCGGCGGCGCGCTGCGGTCAGGCCGCAGCTTCCTCCAGGAGTTGCTGGGCCCGGCTGATCAGCTCGACCGGACTGATGTCCTCCGGCACGTTGGAGGAAATGAGGTGCTGGACCTCGCCGATCTGCTGACTTGCATCGTCGAGCACCTGGTGGACCACCCTGGTGCCCAGATCGAATGCCTCGTTCAGTTCGGTCGCCACGTGGTGGATGGCATCCGCGTCCTCCGCCCGGAGCAGATGGTCGACGGCGGCGTCGGTCGCGCCGACGATGCTGGTGGTGGTGGCCACCGCTGTGCCGCAGTCCTCCGGCAGGTTCTCCTGATCGGCGTGGTAGCGGACCGAGAGGCAGAGGCTGTCCGGCAGTCCCCATTGGTGCAACAGCGCGGCGCTGATCTCGGCCGTGCAGAAGCCCATCACCCTGGTTTCGGATGCAAGATCCGGCCAGGGAGACGTGGTCAGCGCCGCGCTGTAGCGATCCGGTATGCAGCGGGCGGCACCAGCCGCCCGAGGTTTGCGATCAGGCCGACGGAGAAGACGTCCTCGCAGAGTTGTTTCTTGACCTCCAGCGCCAGCCGTTTGCCGAGCACAGCGGTCATCAGGCAGTGGCGCCAGTACATCCCGATGTCAAAGCCGGGGCAGGCCGGTCCGCCGGGCATCCCCTCGGTGACCGAGACGGAGAGGGCCAACGTCCGGATGGATCGGAACCCGACAAGCACCGCCGCCTCCTCGATCTTGTGGATCTCCCGGACCAGTGTGTACAGACCGGAGTTGACCGTACCGAGGAGGCGGGCGGCCAGTACGGGGTCGGCCTCGATGACCCGAGCCAGGTCCTCAACCGTGCTCTCCTCATCGGCGACAAGCCGGAGGATCTCCATCACGACGCCGGGAGGGCTCGGCAATCTGCCGGACGTCGCCACCTCTCCCGGCATGTCAAAGCGGTACCCGTTCCCCACGCAAGGACGATCGGCAGAGCCGGATTTGAACTAAGAAGTTCGAACGGAAATCAACGACTTTCAACCAATTTGCTGGTCCCGGCCGCCACCACCGGGCCACGGCCGACGGAGAAGGTCCGGACGCGACAGGGCCCGGCTGCCGTCGTTGGACAGCCGGGCCCGGTCAGCGAGCGGTGATCGGCTCAGCCGAGCGAGTTGATGGCGGCGTCGTAGTCCGGCTCGTCGGCGATTTCCGGGACCATCTGGGAGTGGACGACCTCGCCGGATTCGTTGACAACCACAACGGCCCGGGCGCAGAGGCCGGACAGTGGACCGTCGACCATGCCGACGCCGTAGTCGGCCATGAACTCCGGATTGCGGAAGGTCGAGGCGGTCTTCACGTTCTCCAGACCCTCGGCACCGCAGAACCGGCCCTGGGCGAACGGGAGGTCGGCGGACACACAGAGCACGGTGGTGTTCTCAAGGCTTGCGGCCCGCTCGTTGAAGGCCCGGACGCTGTTCGCACAGGTCGGGGTGTCGACGGACGGGAAGATGTTCAGGACAAGCCGCTGTCCCGAGAAATCGCCATCGGCGACCGGGCTGAGGTCACCACCGGTCAGGGAGAATCCGGGTGCCGCCGCACCGACTGCCGGAAGGTCGCCGTTTGTGTTGACCGGGTTACCACGAAGGGCTGTCTGAGCCATGTGCTTTGTCTCCTGTGATGGTTTGTTGACACCTGCAGCTACGCCCGCAGACTACTGGCGAAGTAAGCTTTGGCCACTCATGGAACTCGCGTCGAAGCGGCACGTCGTCGAGGATTTCGGCGCCGTCCAGGAACACTTCCACAGCCGGGGCTGGACCGATGGGCTGCCCATCGTGCCGCCCACCGCCGACCTGGTGGCCGCCTGTCTGGAGTGGGCCGTGCTCCCGCCCGACCACCTGGTCGGGGTCGAACCGGTCAGAAGCCGGATGATCACCGCCGAGAAGGTGGCGATCAATGCGGTCATGGCCGGCTGTCTCCCCATGCACTTTCCCGTGGTGGTGACCGCGGTTGCCGCCATGCTGGAGACACCGTTTGCGGTACACGGCCCGACTGCCAGCACCGGCGGCGCGGCGGTGCTGGTTGTTGTCAACGGCCCGATCAGACAGGAGTTGGGGATGCGGTCGTCGTTCAACGCGCTGGCGTCCAGCGATCGGGCGACCACCGCCATCGGCCGGGCGGTTCGCCTGGTGCTGATGAACCTCCTCGATGTGCGGCCCGGCGAGATCGACCGGTCCACA
>JBCCGJ010000332.1:0-6901 GCA_039029335.1 Actinomycetota bacterium
CTGGAGCCTACCTAGTAGGCCTGAAATCCTGGTGTACAACCCACTATCGGACACCTTCCTCGGCCCTGATAAGGGTGAGGTCACAAGTTCAACTCTTGTTAGCCCCACGTGAGAACCCGCCAAACAAGGCGGGTTTTTTCATGCCCACTCTGACGGCGGAGGTTCGAAGTCGGCTTCTCGGGGTCGATCCGTGGGCCTATCAGGGTTGATCAGCGATGCGCGCGTGGCGGACTACCTGATGGCCGCGGGTGTCGGGATTGTCAGGCATCAGAACGCGGGCCGTGCCGGTTCGGACGTTGGCGTTCCAACGAGCTCGGTGGGTGGACTACGTTGACGCGCGGAGGGCGCAATGACCGGACTACTTATAGCGGGGAGTTGTATCCTGGTCTTTGCCGTCAGTGTGCTGATCGCAATCGCCGTGATGAGCACCCACGGTCATGGCCTCAAGGCGATCGGCTTCTTTCTGCTCCCCGTTGCCCCCGTCGTGGTGATCGTGCTGGCGATTGTGGCCGACCCTGGTTGGTGGCTTGTTCTTGTCGCGGCGGTCCCGGCGATCATCATGATGGGGGCGTCGCTCTTCCGGGACTCCGACGGCCGGAACATCCTGGAGGACATGAAGCTGGTCAAACCGAAGCGGCGGGCCTGACAGACTCAGGGCTCGTCATCCGGCGTTTGTTCGCCGGCCGACGCCCAATGACGCGCCCCGTCGACCTCAAGGAACTTGGCTCGAACAGCGGTTTCCAGGTCGATCCGGAACGACGACGCCAGCGCGCTGATCAGGACAAAGGCGTCGGCCAGTTCGTCGCCGAGTTCGCTCGGCACCAGATCCGGGTAGTTCGGTGACCACGTCTTCTTGACCTCGGCTGCCACCTCGCCGACCTCCTCGGCGAGCAGACAGACCAGCTGCGCCGGTTCGGTCGTGAAGCCTCGCCTCGCTCGGATCGTGGAGATGAGTTCCTGGATTTCGGAGAGATCCGTCACGGCAGAACTGTAGGGCAAAATCACCCAACCGACCCGCAGATCCGACCCTTGCCGGACAACCTTCAACAAGCATCTTCTCTTCGGTCGGCCTGGCCGTTACCATCGAAGAGCGCCGTGACCGGCGCCTGTGCGGGCATAGGCGGGAATAGGCGGGAACGGACGGTGGATGGGCAGCCATCCGTCGTTTAGGAACGTCTCCATCAGGCGGTCGGACACACGTCCGGCGCGCCGACCTTGTCCTAACGGCGGGAGTGTAGGTGACGGGAATGTTCGACGACGTGGTGGCGCTGCTGACAGATCGGCTGGGCACCCGTTTCCTCGACGCCAACGACGTTGATGAGGACGCCGCCACCCTTCGAACGGCATCCATACTGGCCGCCCCGCTGGCCGTGACCATCCTGGCCGAAACGCTCGAGGATCCGGAGCGCACCGAGCACTGCCTCGAGATGATCCGGTCCGCGGTACCCCTCGGTCTGCCAGCTTCGGCGACGCTGGCCGACATCTGGCAGGACCCTCTCGCCCCACAGTCTGCGACAAACCTGATCTTCGGGGACGACCGGTGGGGGGCGGTGACGGCCATCGCCACCGAGACCGGAGTCACCGAGGAGTCCGCCGACCACGTCGTTGTACTCTCAACACTTGCCGTGTTCGCCACCGTGGCCCAGCGCTTCGGCCAGGCCGATAGCGACACAATTGTTGCCGGTCTGGAGACCGTCGAGCGGACCATGTCGACTCAGGGCTGGGACCCCTGGCTGGACGCCGTCCTCTGCCCACCGTCCGATGACAAGGTGTCGCCGCCGCCCGCACCGATGGTCATGCCGACCGTCGGCGCTGACTCCGAGTCCGCACCGGCCGGCGATCTTGCCGAGCACCACATGCCGGGCGACGACGCCGCGACGGACGACCCGATGATCCCGGCTGACGAGGCGGAGCCCGGCGACGGTTGGGACCAATCGATCAGCCCGATCGAGCCGGTGGGTTCGGTGGCCGCCGGCCAGTCGGTCGAGTCGCTTGCCGGGGTTGAGCCGGTCGAACCGGAGAGTTCGGTTGGAGCCGACCAGTTAGCCGAGCCGGTTGAGCCGGTGAGTTCGGTTGGTGCCGACCAGTTAGCCGGGCCGGTTGAGCCGGTGAGTTCGGTGGCAGCTGCCCAGTCGGTCGAGTCGGTGAGTTCGGTCGATCCGCCCGGCCTGGATCAGCCGATGCAGCCGGATGAATCGGTGAGCCGGGATGAGCCGATGATCCCGGTCGGAGCCGACCAAGCGGTTGAGTCCGTCAGCCCGGACGGACCGCTTGACCAGGACGGCCCGATTATCCGGTCCGAGGCACTCGGTCCCACCGAGCAGATCGGCGTCGACCAGCTTCCCGGCCCCGTCGGGTCGATGGGGCCGGCTGGGTTTACCCCTCCGGACGGGTCGATTGAGTCCGACGAGTCGACCGCTGCGCCGGTGACCGATGAACATCCTCGGGTAACGCCGATTGCGTCGGCGCCGGTACTTGCGTCACGACCGGTCGATGTCGAACAGGATCGGGACCCGCAGATCTCCGCCGAGCAGCAACCGCTCCTGTTTGTCGACCCGCCGCCCGACCCGCCAGAGGCGTTGTTGGTGAATCCTGAACAGCCACCGCTTCCGCCCGACAGTCTTCTCGCCCCGGGTTCGATTGCCACCGGGGGGTACCGGTCGTCGGACGACTCGGCCGACCACCAGGGCCACCATCTCGACGATCACCCGGTTGCGGAACAGCACCGTGAGTACGTCGACGGATCCGGACATCACCACGCCGGCGACCCCGAGCACCTGGACCATCAGCACTGGGCGCTGGAGCGCCACCCCGACGCTCAGCTCGACCCTCATCAGGAACCGGCAGCCGAGCCCGCCGACCACGACCTCGATCCCGGCCCGGACCCCGATCCCGGGCGGGACCTCGAACGTGATCCTGCGCCGTCGACGGCGCACACGCAGCACCGGGAAGACACCGAGTACCGGGAAGACACCGAGCATCGGGACTACAACGGGCATCGGGACTACACCGGGCATCGGGACTACACCGAGCACCGGGAAGACACGGAACATGTGGGGCACCCGACTGCCGCACCCATCCCGGTGATCGACCGTCCGAACAAACGCAGGCGATCTCGTCGGAGACGGGTGGCTCGGTTGCTGTTCGGGCTCGGGGTGATTGCGGCCGCGGTCGTGCTGGCGATCGGTGCGTTCCAGGGCGACTGGTTGGATCGAATCCAGAACCAGATTTCCTCGACCGGGACGCTCGCCGGTCAGGCCGACGGCAGCGCAAGCGGGACGGCCGCCGAATCCGACGGCACCCAGGACGATGACACAGACGATGACTCAGACGGCGCCTCGGCCGATGACGACCCAACAACCGACGGCGACGCAGCGGACGACGCCGATGACACAAGCGACGCGGACGGCAGCGATACGGTCGACGGCAGCGAGGGCGACGGCAGTGAAGGCGACGACTCGGCGGCTGACGCCGACGACGAAGATGCCGACGAGAACACCGACGGCGGCACCCTCCTGGTCCCGCAGCAGGAGTACTCGATTCCGATGGTTGATCCCCTCCAGCGTTCCGACGCCACCGGTGTGGCGGACATTACCCTCGATGCCGCGGCCGAGGAGGTGTGCTGGACGGTCGAGACCTCCGGCGTCGGTGCCCCGTACGACGGTCACATCCATGTGGGACCCAGCGGTGTCAAGGGCGGCATCGTGGTGGACTTCGGACCGGTGGAGAACGGCAGGACCGGGTGCACCGACGTGGCCAGGACCGACATCGAAGCCATCGTGACCCGACCGGCCGGCCACTACGTCGAGATGCATGACCCCGACGGCGACTTCACCATTCGGGCCCAACTGTCCGGTGAACCGATCGCACCACCGCCGGACGGCGACGTTGAGTTCGACCCCGACGGTGACGGAGCGGTGACCGTCATCTCCGCCGGGCAGATCGTCCTGGAGGGGGCGGTTCCGGATCAGGAGACGATGGATCGGCTCATCTTTGAGGTGTCCGGCCTCGACGAGTCCCGGATCCTGGTAATCAACGACCTCACCATCGACGAGACTGCCGACCCTCCGACCGGCCTGATCACCGTTGGTGACAACATCCAGTTCGAGGTCGACTCCGCAACCATCGATGGCTCCACTACGGTCATCGAGGACCTGGCGCTGCTGTTCGAGTCCCGTCCGGAGTGGACCATGACCATCATCGGCCACACCGATGCAACCGGTGACGAGGTCAGCAACCTCGAACTCTCTCTCGCCAGGGCCACCGCGGTGCGTGACGCACTGGTCGAACTCGGCCTCGACCCGTCACGCCTCCGGACCAGAGGGGCGGGAGACACGTCCCCGATCGCCCCGAACGACACCGACGAGGGTCGCCGGCAAAACCGCCGTATCGAGTTCGAGCTCGACCGGAACTGACGACAGCAAACTCCTGAGTCGGCCCTGCCCCGCGGGCGCGGCCTGATTATCGAGGGCCGGCTCGCAGCTGGTCGGTGGCCTCCTCGTCCACCGACCGACCATCACCGCTGATGACGACCCCGTAGTCCCGGGCCGCAGTCCCCACGGAGATCACCCCGTCCCGCACGTCGTTCAGCACCAGCTGGGGATCTCGCAGGAACGGGTCGCCCCATCCGCCACCGCCCGGCGTCTCCGCGATCATCCTGGCAGGCCCGGGCAACCGTTTTACCCCGTACTTCGGCGGGACGAACCGATCGGCGTCCAGCGGCTCGATCCACTCGTTGCCGACGCCACCGTCACCGCCGCCTCGGACCCCGTGGCCGCTGACCGACCCGAGCCCTTCTGCCCGAAACGACCAGATCGCCGGCTCGAGCACATCGGCAACGTACCGGACACCGGTGCCACCCCGGCGAAGACCCGGGCCCGCGTTGTCCATCCGCTGCTCGTGTTGGATGTAGCGGACGGCAAACGACTGCTCGTGAAACTCCAGGTTGGGGATGTCCAGGCCGCCAAGGCTGATCAGATGACCCATCTGGGTGAACCCGTCCCGCTCGGCGGTTGCCCCCGGCGTCCCCATGGCGTGCCAGTGGTACATCACCCAGGTCGTGCCGTCCTCCCGCTTGCCGGCAACGTGCCCGTGCATTGTCTTCGACCAGGCTGCGCACGCCCGATCCGGGTCCGCCTTGGCCAGCGCCTGCCACACGGCGATCACGATCTCATGGGCCACATACACCGTGTTCATCGTCATCGGTGCCGGGGGGAGCGCGTTGACGATTGACCCCTCCGGGGCAACGATCGTCACCCCGCGATACGTACCCTCGTTCCGGGGGATGGACGTGTCGAAGAAGCTGGAAATCGCCAGGTACACCGATGAATAGGTGTTGGCCAACGAGCTGTTCTTAAAACCCTCGATCTGGGGGTCGGTGCCGGTGAAGTCCACGAGCAACTCGTCGCCCTGGACGGTCACGGTCACCCGGACGGCGATGTCGGTCTCGACGAAACAGTCGTTGTCGGAGTGATCCTCCCCGGTGTAAGCCCCGTCCGGCAGGTCGGCCACGGCCAGCCGCATCCGCCGGTCGGCATGGTGCAGCACACCGTCCAGGTACCGGTGGAACGCCGGGCCGCCCAGCTCGGCGACCAATCCCGCAACCCGTTCTCCGCCGATCCTGGTCGAGCCGATCATCGCCAGCAGGTCCCCGTCCAGCAGCTCCGGCGTCCGGCAGTTGATCAGCAGCAGCTCCCAGAGATCCTCCCGGACCACCCCGGCCTCGATCAGTTTGAGGACGGGGAGGCGGATCCCCTCCTGCCAGATCTCGGTGGCCTCGGGATTGTAGGTTCCGGCCAACCCGCCGCCGATGTCGTTCTGGTGGGCCCGATTGCAGCAGAAGGCGGCCAGCCTCCCGTCGACGAAGATCGGCCGGGCGATCACCCAGTCCGGCAGGTGGTTCCCGCCGGCAACATACGGGTCGGACAGCAGGAACACATCCTCCGGTTCGATCCGGCCCTCGAACTTGGCCAGCAGCGCCCGAACCGCGAACCCCCCTCCGCCGGTGTGGATGGGGATGCCGTCGGCATTGGCCACCAGCGTCCCGTCCGGTGTGGCGATGTAACAGCTGAAGTCGTGGCTCTGGCTGAAGATCGTGCTGCGGGCGGTCCTGGTCATGACCCAGCCCATGTGACGGGTGATCTGATCCAGCCGGTTCTGCATGAGGGCCAGGATCACCGGGTCGAGCGCCTCGATGGGTTCGGACGCCACCCCGGCTGGGAGCTCTGTCTCGTCGACCGCAGGGTCCTCCGTCGATGCAGCTGCGGACGCTTCGGGCCTCGATGTTGCGGCCGGGAGGTCAACGAGGAAGTTGCCGGCTCGGTCGACGGTCAACCGGTCACCGGGCCGAACCACCACCGTGGTGGTGACCTCCTCGATCAGGGCTGGTCCCGCCACTGCGGCCCCGACCCCCAGATCCTTGCCGTCGAAGACGGTTGCCGCCACCCAGCCGTGATCGGGGAACCACACCTGCCGCTCCTCGATGGGTTGTGCCGGCTCCGCCCCAACCGTTGTCTGCGGGTCGTCCGTTGTTGCCGTTCCCTGGTCGGCGACGGTGGTCGCCGCCGAGGCGATCAACCGGAGAGACGCAACCATGATCGTCCCCTCGTGCTGGACGTGCCCGTACAACCGCTGGTATTCCTCCTCGAAGGCCTGCCTGGCCACCCTGGCATCAACCGAGCCGTCCGGCACCCGCACCCGGATGCTCCAGATCTGACCGGGGTGATGGAGCTCGAGCTCGTATCGAAGTTCGACCGCGTCCGCGTTGAACCCCTCTGCAGCCATCGTCTCAAGGGCCTGGTTCCGGAGACCGTCAAAACCGTCGGTGAACGTGGCCCGTGGCAGCGCATCCAGCGAACCGGCCAGAACCCGGGTGAAGTCCTGACGTATATCGGCGTTCAAC
>JBCCGJ010000333.1:0-6897 GCA_039029335.1 Actinomycetota bacterium
CTCCTACGACGCGGACAACGGGTCGATGATCGACTCCTGCCGTCGGGCCGTCGAACTTGGGTTGCCGTCGATCGCGTTCACCGAACACATCGACATGACCCCCTGGGTCTTTCCGGCCGCTGCCGTCGAAGGGTTTCCGGACCGATGGAAGTCCCGCTTCGATCCACCACCGGGGCCCGAACTGGAAGCGGCGGGTTCAGCCCACTTCCACGCTCCGGATCTGGACATCGACGGGTACTTCGCATCCGTCGAGGAGTGCCGGGACCGGTTCCCGTCCTTGCGGATCCTGACCGGCCTGGAGATCGGGGAACCCCACTGGTTCCCCGAGCGGACGGCGGAGATCCTCAACGCGGGGCAGTTCGAACGGGTCCTCGGCTCGCTCCACTCACTCACCGTCGACGGGCAACCCCGGCTCATCGACGAGCTCTTTCGGTCGGAGGAGTTCACGCCGAAGGCGGAGGCGTCAGCGGTGACCGAGTACCTGGCCGAAGCGGCAAAGATGATTCAGGCCGACGATCGGTTCCAGGTGTTCGCCCACATCGACTACCTGGTCCGCCAGATCGAGCGGCTGGGCCGGCGCCATGATCCCCGACCGTTCGAGGAGCAGTACCGGGAGACGCTGCGGGTCCTGGCCTCCTCCGAGCGTGTCCTGGAGATCAACACCCGGTTGACACTCGATCCGCTGGTTGTCGCCTGGTGGTACGACGTCGGCGGGCAGGGCGTGTCGTTCGGATCTGACGCCCACAGCGGGAAGGCGGTCGGCAACGGGTTCGCCACTGCGGCGGCGATGGCCGAGTCGAACGGGTTCCGTCCGCAAGCGGATCCCCATGACTTCTGGCGGCGGTGAGATCCGGGTCTTTCGTGAGCGGTCTTCGACCGGGGACGGTCTGAACCGCTTCTGCTACAAACCGGGAGCCTTTCGTCCAGAAAACCGGGGACGTCGACTACAAACCGGGAACGTCGTCTACGAACCGGGGACTTCGTCTACGAACCGGGGACTTCGTCCATGTCGGCGTCGGTTTCGATCTGGGCTTTCTTGGCTGCGGACCATGCCTCGAACTCCGGGCCGGTCCACGCTCGGTGCTCGCCCCGGGCGTAGTGCTCTGCGTTGCGGTGGTACATCCAGGCATTCAAACGGTTGGCCCGCCCGGAGTCCCGCTCGGCCCGCACCTTTCCCGGTGAACCCATGATGATGGAGTTCGGCGGGTAGACCTTGCCCTCGGGGATGAACGCCCCGCCGGCCACGATCGACCCCCGACCGATGTGGGCGCCGTCCATGATCACCGCGCCAATCCCGATCAGGCAGTCGTCCTCGATGGTGGCGCCGTGCACGGTGACGTGGTGGGTGATGGAGCAGAAGTTGCCGATCACGGTCGGCTGTTCCTCGATCACGTGAATCATCACGAAGTCCTGGATGTTCGTCATCGCCCCGACCGAGACGTGCTGCATCTCTGACCGGATCACCGTGTTCGGCCAGATCGAACTGCCGGCCCCAAGTTCGACGGCGCCGTATATCTGGGCCGTTGGATGTATGAACGCCGCTCGGTCAAGGTTCTGCACCCGGTCATCTTCGCACACGGCCTCGGGTGACTCGAACCGATGGTGGTGCTGCCGTGTCCCCGGCAAATGACGGACCGTTTGAGTTGGTCGCAACGCCGGGAAAGTCCGGGGGCCTCACGGCCGCGAGAGGCCAGACAAGAAGGGGCGCTTCGCATTTCAAGAGAGTGGAATTACGAAACTGTATGGCTCTCCATTTGAGAAATTGCGGGTCCGTTCGACCTATCAACCGGATTGGGGCTCGGACCGATCGAGACCATGTGTCCCGCCGAAGCGGTCGGGCGACATCGATGCGTCGACGGCGTCGTCGGCGCAAAGCCTACGGACGGAGTCCATGAGCGACTACGAAGACGAGATAATTCAAGAGTTCCTTGTGGAGGGCGCCGAGACGCTCGACGGTCTCGACGCATCGTTTGTGGCCCTGGAAACGAACCCCGACGACCGCGAGGAACTCAGCGCCGTCTTCCGTGCGATGCACACGATCAAGGGCACGTGCGGCCTCCTGGGTTTGGGCAACCTGGAGAACCTGGCCCACAAGGGCGAGAACCTGCTCTCGATGCTGCGGGACGGCACGATGGATCTGGACGTCGAGCTGACAGACGCCCTGCTGGCCACCGTCGATCGGATTCGGGACATCCTGGACACGATCGCCGAAACCCGTAGCGACGTCGGCGTCGAGACCGACGACCTGGTGGCGGAGCTGACCGCACTGGCCGACAAGCACGACCCGATCAAGCAGATAGAGGGTCAGCCAGTGGACGAGACCGAGCCCGACGGGGCCGGCGACCCCGTCGCCGAAGCGGTGGCGGTAGCAGACGCAGGGGTCGCCACTTTTGCGACACCGGAGCCGGAGCCGCCGACGATGCCCGCGCCACCGGCCATGCCGGACCAGCCGGAACGCCCGCCGCTCAACCGACCGACTGACCAACCGCAACCCTCAGTCCCCCGGGACGATGCGGACCACGACGAGAGTCCCCTTCTCAACCGGCCGGACCTGGAGGCGAACCCGGCCGGGACGGAAACCGGTCAAACGGGCGAGCGGCTCGGCGACATCCTGGTGGACGACCACGCCGCTGAACGGCTGGACGTTGAGATCGCCGCCGCGGAACAGGGACTTGGTGACGACCGCCGGATCGGTGAGATCCTGACCGACCAGGGTGCGGTGCAACCTGAGGCGGTTGATAGTGCGGTGAGGAAACAGCGGAGTGGCGCAAAGAGCGACACCACCATCCGGGTCGACGTTGCGCTGCTCGATGATCTCATGAACCTGGTGGGCGAGCTGGTGCTGGCCAGGAACGAGATCATGCAGCACGTCGGCCGGAGTGACGACACGGACTTCGCCGCCTCGTCCCAGCGCCTCAACATCATCACGTCGGACCTGCAGGAACGGGTGATGAAAACCCGGATGCAGCCGATCGCCAGCCTGTGGTCCAAACTGCCGCGGGTTGTCCGGGACCTGGCCCACCAGTGCGGCAAACAGGTCCGCCTGGAAATGGAGGGTAAGGAAACCGAGCTGGACAAGAGCCTGCTGGAGGCGATCAAGGATCCCATCACCCACATCGTCCGCAACACCGTCGACCACGGCATCGAGGAACCGAACCGGCGGTCGGACTTGGGCAAGGACCCCGAGGGACTGCTTCGGATGTCGGCCAGCCATGAGGGCGGACAGGTCAACATAGAGATCACCGACGACGGCGGAGGCATCGACCTGACACGGGTTCGAGCGAAGGCGGTGGAGAAGGGCCTTGTCCAGGCCAAGGTGGCCGAGTCCATGTCGGACAACGACGCCGTGCAGCTGATCTTCATGCCCGGTTTCTCGACCGCCGCCGCGGTGACGAATGTGTCCGGCCGAGGCGTCGGCATGGACGTGGTCCGCACCAACATCGAAAAGATCGGCGGGTCCGTGGAGGTCAGGACCGAGTTCGGTCGTGGCACCACCTTCAAGATGAAGATCCCTCTGACGCTGGCCATCGTGCCTGCACTGGTCATCACCGTTCACGGTCGGCGGTACGCGATCCCCCAGACCGGACTGGTCGAGCTGCTCACCATCGGCTCCAACGAGGGGCGCAAGATCGAGTTCATCCACGGCACACCGGTGCTGCGGATACGGGACCGACTCCTGCCGATCGTCGATCTCCGCAAGGTTCTCAAGCCGGACTCCCCAGACCAGTGGACCGGCGATGTGGTGATCCTCACCGCCGACGATCAGACATTCGGCGTCCTGGTCGACGACATCATCGAAACCCAGGAGATAGTGGTGAAGCCGCTCGGCAACGTCGTGGCCGACGTGCGACTCTTCTCCGGCGCGACAATCCTCGGCGACGGCAAGGTGGCGCTGATCATCGATGTCATGGGTGTGGCCCAGGACGCCGGCGTGCTGTCGGCCCTCAGCGACACGAACCACCATCACCACGACCTGGATGAGATCCACGCAACCGCAACCGACGGCAACAGGACGCTGTTGCTCCTGCGGGTCGGCGAGCAGCAGGTCGCGATGGCCATGGAGGATGTGGCACGGCTTGAGGAGTTCAGCGGGGATCAGGTCGAGTGGACCGGTCACCGTCCCGTGATCCAATACCGGGGCACGATCATGCCACTCGTCGATCTGGCCCAGGAGCTCGGCTACGGCAACTGTGACACCGGGCAGTCGGTCAGCGTCGTTGTCTACTCCCACCATGGCCGCGATGTCGGCCTGATGATCGGTGAGGTCCTGGACATCGTCGATGCGGACGTATCCGACCCCTCCGGCTGTGTGGTGGCCCGCGGTCAGGTCACGGATCTGATTCACCCGGAGCAGTTCGACACCATCCAGTCCATCGAACCGCTCGAAGACGTTATAGGAGTGTCATGACCGACCTCGACATGTTGGAAGACAGGGAGTTCTGTACCTGCCGGGTTGGTCCGCTGCTACTTGGCATCGAGGTCGACCGCGTCCAGGAGGTGCTGTTCCAGAGCGAATACACCGAGGTCCCGCGGACGGACAGTCACATCGCCGGACTCATCAACCTGCGGGGCCAGATCGCGACGGCGATCGATCTCCGGGTCAAGCTCGACGTCGAGGCGAACGAGGACAACGAGGACGTGCACATCGTCGTCCGGTACCGGGGCGAGCCGGTGAGCCTGCTGGTCGACGACATCGGGGATGTCATCACCGTCCCCCAGTCCACCTTCGAAGCGACGCCCGAGACGTTGACCGGTGTGGCGAAGGAGCTGATCGCCGGTGCGTACAAGTTGGAGGACAGCCTGCTGCTCTCCCTGGACACGAGCCAGGTGATCGCCACAAGCACGGGCAGTTTCCAGGAGATCGCACGATGAGCGAGAGCATCACCGGCCAGGTCGACAGCGAGAGCCACGACCGGCCGCAGACGCCGACCGACACGTACGGATCCGTCGCCACCGAGCGGGTGGCCGAGCCGGCCGGACAGTCCGCCGGTCCCGGACGGGACGCTGCCGGTTTCGAACCCCAGATCTCGAAGCTTTCTTCCATAACGCTGCGGACGAGGATCATAGCCATGGTCGTGATCCTGTCCATCCCCCTGCTGGCCCAGGCTGCGATCACGCTTCGAGCAAACGGTGACGTACGGCAGACGGCGGAGATCGTCGGCACACAGGCGGCTCCGGCAACTCAGCTGCTGCTCAACATCGATCGAGACTCGTACCAGGCCCAGTTGGCCCTCGAACGGTTGGTCACGGTCACCGACCAGTCCGAGCGGGCCGAGATCGAGGCCACGTTGACCGAAACCGTCGAGCAGACCGGTGACCGGTTCGCCCAGGTGCAGGAGATCTCACTCGGCCTGGAGGGTGAGGCGCAGCTGAGCCGTGAGTACCTTGAACTCCGCGACCAGTGGATCGAGCAGACCAACTCCGCCATCGTCGCCATCTCCAGGGCCAACGTGGCCGAAGCGGAACTGACCGACGCCCTGACCCGAGGGCTCACCAATGCGGAACTCCGGGCGACGGCGGAGCTAACCAGGCGTTCGGCGAACGCCCAGCTGGAGACCCAACGTCAGACGTTCGAGGACATGCGCACCCGCATCGTCCAGCTCGAGGAGGGTATCTACGAGCTGGAGACGGCAAATCTCCTGGACCACATGCAGGCCGGCGCGGCAACCACCACCTCGCTCATTCTGCTGACGATGGCCCTCGGTGCCCTGGTCGGCACTGCGGCCGCGAGCATGATCGGCCGCTCCATCGCCAAGCTGGTGCGACAGAGCACACAGTCGCTCGAAGCGGCATCGGTGACCGTCGAGGGTGCGGTCGAGGGCCTTGACATGGTGGCCGCAACAACGGCCAACTCCGTGACCGAGGTGTCTCAGATGGTCGGCGACGTCTCTGGCAACATCGGCGAGGCCATGCAGGCCGTTCGCAACTTCGGCGAGTCGATCGAGGAGATCTCCCACAAGGCCGGTCGAGCGTCGACCGTCGCCCAGGGTGCCGCAACAAAGGCCGCGTCGACGAACGAGTCGGTGGCCAAGCTGGGGGAATCGTCACAGGAGATCGGCCAGGTCATCGAGGTCATCACCTCGATCGCAAAACAGACGAACCTGCTGGCGCTCAACGCCACCATCGAAGCGGCCCGCGCCGGCGAGGCCGGCAAAGGCTTCGGCGTCGTCGCAAACGAGGTCAAGGACCTCGCGAAGCAGACCGCAGCCGCGACGGAACAGATCTCCGATCAGGTGGCGGCGATCCAGGAGGACACCGAGGAGTCGGTAAGCGCAATCGAGTCCATCACTGCGGTCATCGACGAGATCGCCGGTATTCAGACCTCCATCGCCTCCGCGGTCGAGCAGCAGGCGGCGACCACCACCGAGATTGCCGACCGGGTCCAGCAGGCGGTCGACACCGCCCAGAGCATCACCGGCACGGTCGAGCGGGTTGCAGCGAGCGCGTCCGGTTCGGTCGAGGACTTGCAGAACAGCCGAACCGCAGCAGAGGACGTCCGACGGGTCGCTCGGGAACTGCAGCACCTCGCCGGCGTCGACCACGAGCTGACACCGGTCTGATCACCGACCCGGCCACCTCGACCGTACGACCTCGACCGCACGACCTCGACCGCACGACCGGGACCATCGACATCATGCGAAATCAGGACATCAACACCGTGAAGAATCGATCCCCCCGGCTGTCGGCGAGCCTTCGCCAGACGCTGCTCTTCGGCGGCTGTGTGCTGGTTGTAGTTGCCCTGTTCTCCCTGACGCTTGTTGTGCTACGAGGGATGGTCGTCGAGCGGGCCAGGACCGAGGTTGCCGAGCGGCTGGTCGCGCTGGAAGAGGCGCTGATGAGCGAGACAAGCCTGGCCACCCAGCGAAGTCTCCAGGCGGAGTACGCCGTGTTCGGCGA
>JBCCGJ010000334.1:0-6819 GCA_039029335.1 Actinomycetota bacterium
CCTAGCGCCGGGGGCGACCACTGCTCGGTTTCGGGTGCTCTGACCGGCCTCGGTACCGATCGTCCGAACCGATCACGACCATCGACGGCCCTGCAGCGGTGACTGCCATGATCTGGGCTACGTTGATCGGTTGTCGGTCGATCCGTGGGCGGACGAGGTAGGCCGGCGACCGGTGCGCCTGGGGTGCACTCGGAATCGGATACCCCGGCCTAAAATTGGTCGGACGTCCCAAAGGTGTTCCACAGGTGTCCAAATGGTGTTAGCGCCTCGAACCGGACGGAAGGCAGGAGCGGTTATGGCCACAGGCGACGAGACGCAGGCAGGTCCCCGGCCCTCGCTGCCGCCCCGGCAGACCCAGCCTCCGGGGCCGGACAACGGCATCGGGCTCGGTGGCAGTCGCTCCGAGGGGTCATCCTTCTTCGACGACGATCCGGGCCGGACCCAGCGGATGGGCCAGGACCCGTCACCACCGCCGGCCACACCACCCCCCGATCCAACCGCCGCGTTCCCCGCCGGTTCGCTTCGGGAGCCCCGTGTGGGTCAGGCCAGGATTCTGGCCCCCCAGGCGAACGAGTGGGAGACCAACTTCCAAGAGGTCGAGGTGGTCAAGACCAACCGGTTCGGGCTTGCACTGCTGTTCCTGCTCGGCCTGCTGGTCGTTGCGATTGTTGCGCTCGGCCTGGCCGCAAGATCGGTCTTCAACAGCGGCGATGATGTGGCCACCACCGGGAACGGCACCGACAGCGCCACAGAGGAACCCTTGATCGAGGACGGTGCCGTCGGGGCGGACCAGGACGCCGAGGCCACCACAACAACGGTGGCGGTCCCGCTGGACAATCAACTGCTGATCGCCCTGACGGAGGATCCGTTCGTCTGTGACGGCGGGGTTCGGCCGTTCGCCAACCTCACCGGTGCGGCGGCCGGGGAGCAGATCGAATTCACCTCACCGCAGAGTTCCGGGATCCAACCGGGCACAGCCGAAGCGGACGGCACGCTGACCATCCGTTGGCAGTGTGACCCGGAGCAGGTCGGCACAATCTGGGACATCACCGCAGCCGGTGCCACGTCGGGCAAGACCGTCACGTTCTCCATCACCGGGGCGGACGCCTCCGGGGCGACGGCCACGGTCCCCGGCCCGACCGAGCTGACCGTCTCCCTGATCGAGTCGCCCTTCAACTGCAATGGGGAGACCCGGATCTTCGGTGGACTCACCGGTGCGGAACCGAACGAGGAGATTGCGTTCACGTCGCCGCAGGCCAGCGGGCTGCGAAACGGTCAGGCGGACGCCGACGGGTCCCTGCCGATTCGTTGGCAGTGCGACGCGGAGCAGGCCGGCATGATGTGGGAGCTGACCGCGACCGGCGTGACCTCCGGACGGTCGGTCACGTTCACGTTCAGCGGCGGCTGACCGGGATCTCGATCAGGTCAGACTCAGCGCCGTGGCGACCGCACCGACGGCAAACAGGATCACCAGGTAGGCGATCACCAACCGGACGTCACCCAGGATGCAGTTGCTGTCCGTCCTGCCGGACCGCCACGCCCGCCAATACTTGACGACCCCAACGGCCGACAACACCGCCAGCACCGCCGGGCCGAGCAGCCACGTCAGCAGCGCAGTGGTGGCGATGACACACCAGCCCAGCGGGTCGACCGACGGGGACGGCACCGCCGATCCGTCGGTGTCTGTGCGGCCGGTGCTGGTCCCCTCGTACCCCCGCAGGTCCGGCGGAATCCGTGGATCGGTCATGGTCGCCTCCCCAGTTGAATCAGCTGCTCGCCTCCGGCCGTCGCCGCCTCCCGGTCTGCGGCCAGCGACAGGCGCTGGTCGGCCAGCGGCCCCCAGGCCTGCACCGCACAGAACGGCGCACACTGGTCGGCGCCCTCCTCGGATCGGGTCCCGACGTGGACACAGCACTGCATCAGCCGCGGTTCGATCATCGTGTCGATGTCCATGAACGGTTTGACGGTCACCCGGACCACCCGCTCGGCCAACAGCTTGCGCAGCTGCCTGCCCCGCCCGAGGCGATCGGCGGCCAGTTTGGCCAGGGCGCCGACCCCAAGGTCACAGCTGGCGCACACCGTGGAGAAGGCCTGACCGATGTCCGGATGGGACAGCGAGGTCTGATCGCTGAGCAGACCGAGCAGTGCCTCCTTCACCAGGGTCTTGGTCTTCCTGGCCAGCTCCGGGCTGGTGATCCTGTTGGCCACCAGGTCAAGGTGGTGCGCCAGGGTGTCCTCGCCGATGAGGGAGATCAGCGACCGCCATCTGGTGTCGTCCGTCTTGATGAGATACCCCACGCTTGCGCAGTGGGGATGGGAGCAGGGGAGCGCGGTCAGGTCCCGCCAGGTGACCGTGCCCTGGGTCTGCTCCGCCAACCTGCCGAGCACCCCGGTGTGGGTCAACCGATCGAGCGGGTCGATCCCGATTTGGCCGCCGGCTCCGTTGGCAGTTCCGCTACCGTCGCCGTTCCGGTTCACAGCGAGGTCCACGGTTCCGGTGATGCTCCGCCCGGACCCGAACTCCGGCTGGACGCTGACCCCACCCACGTAGTCGGTGGCCAACGCCAGGTTGATCACGTCGCCGATCTCATCGTCGTTCACCCCCAGCGACGCGGTCATGGTGAGTGTGGTGAAGATCTCGGCCTCGCTCAGGCGGGTGATCGCCCGCTGTTTGACGGTGCTCAGGTCGGCGCCGCGGTGATGGCGATGGGTCGAACCACGGAAGCCGTCGAACTGCAGGTACACCTCGACCCGCTGGTCGTGGTGTTGAATCGCCGACAGTAGCTCGTCGTCCCTCGCCAGCAGGACACCGTTGGTGTTGATGAGGATGCGGTGGATGTCCCGGTCACACAGCTCGTCGAGCAGGCGGGGGAGCTCCGGATGCAACGTCGGCTCGCCGCCACTCAGCATGACCACGTCCAGCCTGCCGTTCTCCCTGGCCAGCCGCTGGTCGACGTTGGCCAGGACGTCCTCCAGCGGCACCGCCCGCCCGACGCCGGTTGGGGAGTCGGTGAAGCACGTCGGGCAGGCCAGGTTGCAGCCCTCGACGATGTCGGTCAGCAGGATGCAGGTGTGCTGGGTCTGCAGCTCACCGAGGCCTCTGGCGTACCCCATCGGGGCAGGGTCGAAGTTGCCGGGGGTGTCGGGTCGATGGTGCTTTGTCGGAGCGGTCCAC
Source organism: Actinomycetota bacterium (assembly GCA_039029335.1). Classification (GTDB taxonomy): domain Bacteria; phylum Actinomycetota; class Acidimicrobiia; order Acidimicrobiales; family SZUA-35; genus JAHELU01. The sequence continues at coordinate 3,176 of JBCCGJ010000334.1, forward strand.
CGCTCCAACCAGGTCATGATCTCCGGGTCCTCGTCGTACAGGGTGACGATCCGGCCATGCGTCGGGCAGCCCCTGACCAGCCAGACCCGTCCATCGGCCTCTGACAGATACCCCGGCAGTCGGTCGACCTCGCGCAGCGGTCGATCCGGGTTCTCCCGGTGGCACAATCCGCACCAGGCGTTGACGTATTGGCGGATCCGGTCCTTGCGGACCGGCATGCCCGGAGCCTCCCCGAGGCTGTCTATGTGTCGCACGAGCCGGCCCTCACGAGTACGCCTCGACGATGATCCAAATGCAGGCCCCGACGATCAGCGCCCCGAGGGCGTAGACGCCGACGGCGACAAAGACGATGATCCGCATCGCGTCCCGCATCGCCTCCTGCTTCACGGTTCCGTCCTTCAGCCGGGCGCTCACCAGGAGGAAGATGCCGAGCGGCACGGCAACCGCAATGACCAGCGGGACCAGGATCTGAACGACGGCCGGCAGGTCGAGGGCGTCCATGATGGCCAGGAAGAACCCGAACAGCATCGCCGGCAGGAATGCGATGAAGAACCCAAGCAAGAGACCGCCGATCGAATGACCGGCGGTCGACTCACCGGTGGGACCCGGTGTGTTGGGTGGAGGCGACGGCCCGAAGGGTGGTGGGGAGTTGGTCACTGAAAATCCTTAACAACAGGACGGTCAACGTGGTGCAGATGATGAAGATCTGGGATCCGGACATGCCGAAGAGAAACTGAACGTTGCCTCTTACGAACTCGACGAGGAATCGGAAGGCGGCGTACGCCACCAGGTACCGGGCCAGCAGTCGGCCCTGCCACCGTTCGTCGTCCCGCTTGCGCCACAGGACCGCGAACGCCAGGGCGTGGAAGCCGATCTCGTAGAGGAACGACGGGTGGAAGCTGGTCGACGCGGTGCAGGTGGGACACTGGCCGCAGTCAAGGCAGAGCAACCCGCGCTCGACGCCGGTCTGGTTCATCGTCATGCCCCACGGCGCCGCGGTCGGGGTGCCCAACTGCTCGGTGAGGAAACAGCCGACCCGGCCGATCGCCAGGCCGAGGGCCACGCCCGGCGCAAACAGGTCCCCGGTGGATTCGGTCACGCCGACCAGTCGCTTGGTCACCTCGACCCCGACGTAGGCACCGACCAATCCGCCGAGCAGGCTCCGGCCCGCCTCGAGGAACAGCCCGGTCGCCGTCGGTTCCGGGGTGGTTGCGAAGTACCGGACGCCGCTGCCGATGCGGGACGTGACGGCCGCGCCGACCAGCGCCCCGAGAGCGATCAACAGGAGCTTGCGGTCGAGCTTGTCGTGCCGACGGGCCTGATGGGCCAGCAGGATCGCTGCGGCCAGGACGCCGAGCGCGATGAACGTTGCGTGGGTGTCGACGGGAACACCACCAACCTCGAACAGGGTGGGGAACACCGTTCAGATCTCCGGCGGTCGGTTGACCAGGTATGCCCAGAAGTGGCCGTCGCTGTCCAGGGTGTACGGCCGGTCCCGGTTGACGGTAAGCAGGGACAGCGTGCCGTCGGCCTCGAGCCGATCGCTGACCGCCTGATAGTCCGTCTCCTCGTAGTACTGCACCCGGGTGGTCACCAGCAGCAGACCGCCCGGCCGGGTCATGGCGGCCACCGCGGCAAGGGCCGACGGTGGGACGTGGCCGACGGTGAAGACACCACCGACGATGACGATGTCCGCAGCGGCCAGCAGGTCATCGGGGAGGGGAGCGGTGATGTCGACGCCGCTGCGCAGGTTCCGGTAGCAGCCCCGCGTTGCGGCCCGCTCGGTCATCGCCGGCGAGAGGTCAACGCCGTCGATCGTTCGGTACCCGCTGTGGGTCAACCGGACGCCGATGAGCCCGGTTCCGCAGCCGACGTCCAGAATCGACGGGTCAGGCGGGCCGGGGTCGATCGTCAGACCGTCAATCGGTTCGCCTGCGTCCTGCCGGGCGACCTGGTCGAGCAGCCGGGCGACCTCGTCGGGGAGGGCGTACCGCTCCGCTCCGACGTCCTCGTCGTAGTCATCGGCCCATCCCTCGTAGTACCGCTTGATCGCCTGAACGTCACCGTCCAGAGCCAGCGCATCGCGGATGCCGTCGCTCAGTCCCTCATGTCCCCCCATTACGACAGAGACGTTAGTTCATAGAACTGGCCTGAACGACGCAAACGATGGTTGGCTTGGCGGAATGGACGCAGACGGCACCGGGCAACCGGACAACAACACCGGGCAACCGGACGAGTCGACCGGATCCGGTGGGTCGCCACTCGATCGGCTTGGCATGTTGGCGATGCAGTCCGTCCCGGTCGACGGGGAACTGGAGCACCTCGAGATCTACACGATGGAGGGGTTGCTGACGGTGCTGTGGCACGGCCCGGCGGACGCGTCGGAGGTGGTGGTGTGCCTCGGTGGGGCGATGGGCGGCCTGCTCGGCCCGGACGACGGGTTGTACCACCAGCTCGGTCGGGTGTTCGCCGCCCAGGGGATCGGAACGATGCGAGTCTCGTACCGGCGGCCGAACGACCTCGGGCTCTGTGTACACGACACTCTGGCGATGATGGAACTTGCGGCAAGACACGGCGCCCGGCGGTTCGTGACGATCGGCCACTCGTTCGGCGGTGCCGTGGCCATCCAGGCCGCGGCCCACCTGGAGCGGGCATCGGTGCCGGGTGTGGTCACCCTTGCCACCCAATCCGCCGGATGTGAACCCGCCGAGCGGCTCGGCGACCGCGACCTGCTCTTCATCCACGGCACGGCGGATCAGATCCTGCCCCACTTCGCCAGCGAGACGGTTCAGATGCTGGCCGGCACGGGTGAGTTGGTGCTGCTCGACGGCGGCGACCATCTGCTCAAGTCCCACGGCCCGGATCTGCTCGACAGGTTGGTCGACCACCTGCCACGGGTTCTGGCCGAGGACTCCGAGAATGCCGGGAGCGATCAGGGCGCCGCCGGCGAACCTTAGGACTCCGAGGTCAGTTCGATCTCGTACATGTTTGGCCAGTTCTTGCCGGTCACCCAGAAGCGCCCGGTGTCGGGGTTGTGAGCGATGCCGTTCAGGACAAACTCTCGTGACCCTTCGAAGCCCTCGGGGACCAACTCGCTCAGGTCGGCCACGCCGGTCACGGTGCCGGTTTGCCCGTCGATCGCCAGGATCTGGTTGGTCTGGTAGACGTTGGCCCATACGGTCCCGTCGACGCACTCCAACTCGTTGAGCTTATCGACCGGCCAGTTGTTGCTGGTTACCTGAACCGCTCGGATCTCGGCGAAGGTCTGCGGGTCGCGAACGGTCAGCGTGTCTGATCCGTTTGACATCACCAGCGCGGTCCCGTTGTAGCAGAGGCCCCACCCTTCACCGTCGTAGTCGTACCGTCGATCCTCCCCCAGGCCGTCGAGGTCCCGGACCAGCACCGACTCGGCGCGATACGTCAGCTGCCACACCTCGTCGCCGACGACGGTTGCCCCTTCGCCGTAGAGCGTCCCGGTCAGCGGCAGCTGCTCCACCACCATCCCGGTCTCCGGCTCGACCAGACGGATCGACGACCGGCCGATCCGTCCGGTGCTCTCCAGCAGCATTTCGTCGACGAACTCGAGACCCTGGGTGTAGGCGCCGGTGTCGTGGGGGTGGGTGTTCACGACGGTCACCTGGAAC
>JBCCGJ010000335.1:0-6814 GCA_039029335.1 Actinomycetota bacterium
CGCCATCTGCATCACCGAACCGGAGGCCGGCAGTTCGGCATCGGAAATGACCACCCGGGCCGACCGGCGGGGCGACACCTACATCATCAACGGAACAAAACACTGGATCACCGGCGGCACGGTGTCCAAGCTGCACCTGATTTTCGCCCGGGTCTTCGACGAGGACGGCAACGAGGAGGGCATCGGCGGCTTTCTGGCCATCCGGGACGAAACCCCCGGTCTTGGGTTCGGCCGCCGGGAGCCGACGATGGGTCTGCGGGCCATCCCGGAGATGGAGGTGATCTTCACCGATATGGAGGTCGGCCAGGACATGGTGGTCATGCCGCCGTCCGGGTTCCGGCGAGGATTCGCCGACCTGATGAACGCCTACAACAGCCAGCGGGTCGGGGCGGGCACCGTCGGCCTCGGGCTGGCCACCGGGGCGTACGAGCTGGCGCTGGACTTCGTCAAGGAGCGGGAGCAGTTCGGCCGCCCGATCGCCGAGTTCCAGGGCCTGCAGTGGATGCTGGCCGACATGTCGGTCAAGCTGGAAGCCGCTCGGAGCCTGACGTACCGAGCGGCGGAGTCCCGGGGCCCGAACGGGTCACCCTTCCCCGACCCGGCGATGGCGGCCCAGGCCAAGATCTTCACCGCCGAAGCGTCGATCGAGGTGGTCAACAACGCGCTGCAGATGTTCGGGGCCGCAGGCTACAGCCGCCGAAATCCGCTGGAACGGATGTACCGGGACGTGCGGATGTTCACCATCGGTGGCGGCACGGCCCAGATCCTGCGAACGGTTGTCGCATCCCGCATCCTGGACATGAAGTTGCCCCAGGGCCGAGGCGGATTCCTCCCGAAGGACCGCTGAGGTGACCACCACACACGGGGGCGACGACGGGTCACGGCCGCTGGACGGGGTGCTGGTCGTGGCGCTGGAGGCCGCAGTTGCCGCACCGTTCGCCACCAGGCAGCTGGCCGATCTCGGCGCCGACGTGCTCAAGGTTGAACGCAAAGGCGAGGGGGACTTCGCCAGGAACTACGACACCACCGTGGCGGGCAGCTCGGCGTTCTTCGTGTGGGCGAACCGGGGCAAGCAGAGCATCGAGCTGGACATGAAAGACCCCGAGGACCGAGCGCTGTTTGACCGGCTGGTAGCCGGAGCCGACGTGTTCATCCAGAACCTCTCCCCCGCCGCTGCGGAACGGCTCGGTGTGCTGGCCGACCAGCTCCGGGCGAAGCACCCCGGCCTGATCGCTTGCGATGTCTCGGGCTACGGACTCGGCGGCCCCCGAACCGACGACAAAGCCTACGACCTGGCCATCCAGGCCGAAGCCGGTGCCGTGGCGCTGACCGGCACCGCTGACCAGGCGTGCAAGGTCGGGTTCTCGGCCGCCGACATCGCCTCGGCCATGTACGCGTTCTCGTCGATCATGGCCGCCCTGTACCGCAAGCAGGCCACCGGCGAAGGGGCGACGGTCGAGGTGTCGATGCTGGAGAGCCTGGCCGAGTGGACCGCGGCCCCGGTGTACGCCGCTGTCGGCATGGGCGCCACACCACCCCGGTCCGGGCACCGGCACACGATGATCGCCCCCTACGGCATGTACGAGCTGTCCAATGGGGAGTATGTGATGATCGGCGTCCAGAGCAACCGGGATTGGGCGGCGTTCGCCGAGCACGTGCTGTTGGACCCGTCGTTGATCGACGACCCCCGGTTTGTCGAGAACACCGACCGGATCGCCAACATCGACGACCTTGAGGCGCTGATCAATAAGGCGTTCTTCTCCGAGTCCGCCGAGGAGATCATCGGCCGGCTGCAGGCCGGCAAGGTGACCCACAGCTCCGTGAGGACCCCGCCGACGTTGTGGGCTCACGAGCAGTTGCGGACCAGGGACCGGTTCATGGACGTCGAAACCCCGACCGGTCGGGCTGAGGTGTTCCGCCCGCCGTTCAACATCAGCGGCATGGCGGGGCCGACGGCCGAGGTGCCGGCGCTCGGCCAGCACGATGCGGCGCTCGTCCAGCGCCTGCTCGCCCGATCGGACGGCGAGACCTGAGCCGAGCGTGGCCTACTGCAGGTACTTGAGTCCGCCGTTGGTCTTCTGGAAACCGAGCCGCCGGTAGTAGAAGTCGGCGACGTCGTCGTCGAAGTCCACGTGGAGCCACTCGCACTCGGTCCTGGCCGCCTCCGCGGTGGCCCGGTCGACAACCAGGACGCCGATACCGGATCGCTGGTGGTTCGGGAGCACCATCACGTCCTGCAACCACGCATGGGCGAACCCGTCGGTGATGACGTTGGCGAATCCGACGAGTTCCCCGGTGAGCCGAGCGGTCACCCAGCCGAAGCTGTGTTTTTTGACCAGATCGACCCAGTCCCACTCCTCGGCGGTGAAGAGCCGGGTCTGGAACGCCGCGGCGTGGAGACGATGGATCTCTTCGTTGGTGAACGGCTCCCGCCAGGCGATCTGCGGTTCCGGGACGGTCTCGGTCATCGTCCCAGCTTGTCAGATCGTCCCCCGGCAGGTGTTCTGATTTCTGGTGGCCTCCACCTCCTCAGTCCGGTTGTTCGACGCCCAGCCGGGCGGCCAGGGCGGCCGCTGCGTCCGCCTCCGTCGGATGAAAATGCGGGTTCACGGCCAGCGAGGACTCCACGTACGCGGCCGCGACTGCGGTGTCGCCGGCGGCCAGGTTGATCTCAGCTGCATGGTAGAAAAGCGCCGCGTCGACCGTCCCGAACCCGAGGGCCGTCTCGATCATCGCCAATGCCTCGCCGGACCGCCCGGCGTGGTGCAGGGCCCAGGCCAGGTGATCGTAGGCTCCAACGTCAGCCCGCTCGGCCAGGTCGGCCCGGGCCAGCTCAACAGCCAGCGCCGGGTCCCTCGCGGTCAGGAACTGGACGATGTGGCGACGCTCCGCGGGATGTTCGTCGATCCCGGCGAGAGCCGCCTCCGTTCCCAGCCGCTCCTGGACCGCCGCTCCCGTCTCGTCACCAAGCGCGCGAAGCACCCCGGCGTAGAGGCCGTGCAGGTCGGCTGCGCCCGCCTCCGGTACCAACTCGGCGTAGCGCTTGGCCGCCTCGTCCAGCTCCCCGTTGGCCGCCAGAGCGAACGGGAGGGCCTCCGCCGCCCCGGGATGATCCGGTGCCAGGTCCAACGCCGCTCGGTACTGGGCGATCGCCTCATCCAACTCGCCGGCGACAAACAGGAAGTGACCGAGCTGGAACGGATAGAAGGCCCGGTCAACCGGCCGGATGGCCAGGTCACCGCTCAGGGCGAGCGCCTCTTCGGCCAGGCTGACGGCGGCCGCCGGGCGACCCTGGAACCAGCGCAGCCTGGCCAGTCGGCTGACGGTCGGCGCCGACCGCTCGCCCGCGATCAGTGCCTCGTAGGCCGCCGCCGCCTCTTGGTAGTTGCCGATGCCGAGGTTGGCATCACCGACCAGCGCAAGCGTCGGCAACCGGGCGGAGCCGTCGGCCTCGGCCCGCTCGAGTTGGTCGATGGCGGCCGCGAAGTCATGCTGAGCGATCAGTGAACCGGCAAGGCCGAGGCGGGCCGGCGCGTGGGACGGATTGGCGTCAAGCGCCTGACCGAACACGACTGCGGCCTCGGTGTAGTGAGCCGGCTCGGCGGTCTCCGACCCCAACGCGTTGAGGGCGTTACCGAGCCTGGTTCGGTTGAGGTAGTCGAGGGGCTGACCCTCGACTTTGCCTCGCCAGAGCTCGATGATCTCCGGCAGCGGCTGTCGTCCGTTGACGGGGTCGAGGGTCGCCACGGCGACACGGGAGTCCAGGTCCGGCCCGGCCTCCGAGGACGCTCGGTCGACCGCTCCGACGGCGGTCAGGACGCTGGCGACGGCCAGCAGGATGATGGCGAGTTTCTTGCTCATCTTGGCGTTCCTCTCGTGAGATGGGCGAGGGGGCCCGGGCCGGCCGGTGGGCATGTTCCGACCGGCCCGGACTCGACTGGTTAACCCGGTCGGCTCAGTTGGCCGGGGCCAGATAGGGGAAGGTCTGGCTGAATGGCTGGTCGTTGCCGTCGACGCAGTCGCCGTCCAACACGGCGGACCCGTTTTCCCCGAGGCCGCCGGTAACGATGAACAGAGCGGTGTCGATCACGTCGTCCGCCAGCTGCCGACCATTGAGGAAGCCGTCGCTCGATGCGGTGTCAAAGGTCAGGATGTCCGGGAGCAGCACGTCGCTGATCGACTCGGCCTCGTCCTCGGTGTAGCCGCTGCCGTCCAGCCCGCTGAGGAACAGCAGATTGTCTCGGACCTGGTCGCCGAACCGGGCTCGGTCCTGGTGGGGCATCGTGCGGTTGAAGCGATCCTCGGAGCCGTCGTCAACCAGCACCGTGGCGATGGCCGGCCGGCCCATGCGGTCGACCTTGCCTCGCCGGATTGTCTCCGCCCAGACCCCGATCTCGGTGGAGTTCCGCGCAGTGATCAGATCGCTTGGCACCTCGAGCACGATGGCCGAGACGTTCAGCCCGGCGAAGAAGTCCGTGGCGTGGTTGTCGCAGAACACCCGGTCGCCTCCGGCACCTTTGACCTGATCCTGAAAGGCCTGGAAGTCGAAGAAGAACGGGTCGTCGAACGTACCGACGATCGCTCGTCCGCCGCCCCGCAGGTCCATCCCCTCACCGGTCACACCCCGGGATCGACCGCGTGGGCCGAAGACGGTCACGGTCTGGGAGCCGTCGCTGTTCTCCTGACCGAACCGCACGGTGATCGTCCGGTTGCGGCGACCGTTGCCGTTTGTGTCGATCTGGAACCGGTAGCTGGCCCGCCGGTCGAAGGTGGTCGGCGACAGTACCCCGGCCGCCGGGTTGACCGTCATCATCAGCACGGTGTTGTCCGGATTCTCCGGGGATTGGAAGACGTAGACGTCGTTGATGTCGACCCTGCCGTCCAGCTGAACGTTCGGTGCGTCCAGGTGGTCGGCGGCGTCGACCGGGTTGACCGCCGCGGCTATTGCAGCGATGAGTCCGAACGCAGCAAGAGCGCTCCAGAACACTCGTTTCATGGCACTCCTCCTCAGGGAACTTCCGTGTTCCCCCGGTTGTGAAGGCCGACCGGGCCATCCGATCAGGCCGTCCGCATCGGCGAACAACCAGGCTTCGGAGCGCTGTCGGGATCGGATGGAAGATTTCAGGATTCCTCCCATCCGGACGAGCTAGGGTGCCGAATCGCTGACATGGGCATGGTTGAGACAACGCTCGGCCGAGTGGCGGCCGGGGACGAGCAGGCGTTTGCCCGCTTCTACGACCTGACCTCGTCGGTCGTGTTCGGCGTGGCTCTTCGTGTGCTCGGAAACCAGGCGATGGCCGAGGAGGTGACCCAGGAGGTGTTTGTCGAGCTCTGGCGCATCGCTCCCCGCTACGACCGGTCGAAGGGGTCCCCACAGGCCTGGGCCGCCACCGTCGCCCACCGGCGGGCGGTCGATCGGGTCAGGTCGGAGCAGGCCTCCCGATCCAGGGACGCCGCAGAGCGAAGTAAGCGTCGAGCGGCGGAGGAACCGGGCGTCGACGCGGTCGGAGACGTCGTCGTGACCCGGATCGATCAGGAGCGGGTGTCAGCGGCGCTCGATCAACTCCCGGAGCCGCAACGAGTTGCGGTGACCATGGCCTACTACGGTGGCCACACCTACCGACAGGTCGCCGACCTGCTGCACGAACCGGAGGGCACGATCAAGTCCCGAATCCGAGACGGCCTCACCAGGCTTCGCCAGCTGATGGACGGCGAGCGATGAGCGGCGAGGAATACGGCCCGATGCACGACCTGGTTGGTGCCTATGCGCTGCACGCGCTCGACAACGAGGAGCGGGCGGCGTTCGAGGCCCATCTCGAAACCTGTACACGGTGCCAGGATGAGTTGACGGCACTCACGGAAGCGGCCTCGTTCCTCGCCGAGGGCGTTGCGACGGATCCGCCCGGAGAGATGCGGTCCCGGGTACTCGGCGCGGTGGCCGATCAGCCGCAGGAGTCCGGCTTGGACGCCGTTGCCCCAGCCGATGTCGATACCGATGCCCAGGCCGATGCCGATGTCCAGGCCGATGTCGATGTCGATGTCGATACCGATGTCGATGCCGTTGTCGATCTGGCGGACCGGCGGCGTTCGGCCGGTCGGTGGCTGCTGACGGCAGCTGCGGCGCTGATCCTGGTGGCCGGCATAGGACTCGGTGTGTTGCTGGCCGCCCGCACCGGCGGCGGCGACTCCGTTGACAACGTGGTGGCGGCCGCGGATGCCAGACGGCTGCAACTCGACGGTGAGCCGGGCCGACTCGAGGTGGTGTGGTCCGCCGAGGAGGACCGTGTTGCCATCATCGGCGACGGTCTCGACGACTCCGGTGGCGGTCGGATCTATGCGTTGTGGTTCGTGCTGGCCGACGGTTCGTCGGTGGCCCCGGCCGGACTGTTCGACCCGGTGGATGGTTCGGTCGCCGAAGTCCTCGACGTGGACGACATCGAGGCGGTCGGCTGGGGCGTCACCATCGAGCCGGACGGAGGCTCGCCGCAACCGACCGGCCCGATCCTCTACATCGGTTCGTTCTAACCGTCGACGAGATACGCAGCCGTGCCACACTGGCCGCATGGGGCGATCCGATGCGATAGGTCGACTGGCCGGACCACTCCTTGTGCTGCCACTGCTGACCACGGCGTGCGGTGGAACGGCCGATGACACCGCAGACGAGGCGAGCGTTGGCGAGGCGACAAACGACGAGCCGAGCGTTGGCGAGGCGACAAACGACGAGGCGCCGGCCGAGACAACCGCCGAGGATCCCCTGGACGGCGCCACTACAACGACCGGGGCCGGCACAACGACGACCGCCGCCGGGGCACCC
>JBCCGJ010000336.1:0-6766 GCA_039029335.1 Actinomycetota bacterium
ACAACCTCAAAGACACATGATGGCACTGCGCAGAAGAGCAAAAGAGGGACGACAGCGAAGCCAAGACAGTGTCGAGGAGTATGGCCGCCGACCGGTCATCGCAGCTGATCCCGAGATTCTGGGACGTCGGATCCGGCGCCGTTCTCGTCGGCGGCGTCGACGTCAGGGACATGACACCGGAGCAGCTGATGAGCGCCGTCTCCTTTGTGTTCCAGTCACCGTTCCTTCTCGACGACACGGTCGCCGGCAACATTCGACTGGGCAAACCGGACGCCTCGCACGCCGAAGTCGAAGCGGCAGCCCGCGCCGCCCAGGCCCACGACTTCATCGTCACCGAGCTTCCGGACGGTTACGGCACGATCGTCGGCGAGCGCGGGTCGAGTCTGTCCGGCGGACAGCGGCAGCGGATCACGATCGCCCGGGCGATCCTGCAGGACAATCCGATCATCGTGTTGGACGAGGCAACAGCCTTCGCCGACCCGGACAACGAGTACAAGATCCACCTCGCACTGGCCGAGCTCGCTCGCGGCAAGACGCTCATCGTCGTCGCCCACCGCCTCTCGACGATTGTCGACGCCCACCAGATTGTTGTCCTGGATCAGGGGCGCGTCGTCGAATGCGGAGCGCATGCGGACCTGGTCGCAGGCGGCGGGCTGTATGCGGGAATGTGGACCCGCTTCAACGATGCGGAGCAGTGGAGACTCCGGACCGATCGATCCAAACCGAACGAAGCCACCGCCGAGGGGCCGACATGATCACCACGCTGCGGAACCTCATCGACGCCTGCGGTTCGAAGGCCGGGCTGATGCGCTGGTCGCTTGTCCTCTCGTTCATCGCTTCGATCGCCCAGGGCGTGGCCTATGCGTTGCTCTTCCCGCTGTTCCGGGCACTCGTCGAGGACTCCGACGACGTCTGGCGCTACTTCGCCGCCGTCGCCGTCCTGGTTGTCATCGATGCCGCGCTGCGCTTCGCCGAGACCCGCCTGGTCACCCGGATCTACATCGAGGTTGCGTTCGAGACCCGTACAAACCTCGGCGAGCAACTCAAGCGCATGCCGCTGCAGAGCCTGGCAAAACGCACCACCGGCGATCTCAATCACGTCCTCGTCGGCAACGTGAACGACGTCGTCGCCATCGCCGGTGGGATGTTCAGCGTCCTGATCAACATGATCGTGGCGCCGTCTGTCACGGTTGCGGTCACATTCTTTGTCGACTGGCGTCTTGCGCTGACCATGCTTGTCCTGTTCCCGCTGGCGCTGCCGCTCTATCGCCTGATCCGGCGACAGGGAGCCAAGGACACCCGGCTCACAACCGAGGCCCACGCCGACACCGCCTCCCACCTCGTTGAGTACACCCAGGGTCTGCCGGTCTTGCGGGCGACGCAGCAGATCGGTCCTCGGGCGGAACGGCTTCAGGGTTCGCTTGCGCGCCTCCGGCAGGCACAGAAGGAGGGGGTGGAGATCGGCACCCTGCCGAGTGTGCTGATGGCCGCACTGGTGCAGCTCGGCATCGTGGCGGTCGCCGCGGTGGCCGTCGCGCTGACCTTCGACGACCGCTTGGACACCGCAGCAGCGGTTGCCGTCATCGTCATCGCCGTCCGCTTCAGCGAGCCGCTCTCGATGTTCGCCAACATGTCGGTGATGTTCGACTTCATGCAGGCTGCGGTCGAGCGGATCAGCGAGATCCTGGCCGTCCCGCCGCTCCGGACGGGTGGCGGCCCGGACGAGCAGGCTGGGGCCCACGTCGAGTTCCGCCACGTCACGTTCAACTACGACGAGTCGGACGATGTGCTGCACGACGTCTCGTTCGAGGTGCCGGAACGCACCCTCACCGCCTTCGTCGGACCTTCCGGGAGTGGCAAGACCACCATCGCCCGGCTGCTCACCCGGTTTGCCGATCCCCGTGACGGAGTGATCACCGTTGGCGGGGTCGATGTTCGCAACCTCGGCCAGAACCGCTTGATGGAGCAGTTCTCGGTTGTGTTCCAGGACGTCTACCTCTTCGACGACACGATTGCGGAGAACCTGCGCCTGGCCAAGCCGACGGCGACGGATGCAGAGGTTGTGGCCGCGGCGCAGGCGGCAAACTGCCACGACTTCATCTCGATGCTCCCGCAGGGATACGACACCCAGGTCGGTGAGATCGGCGGCACCCTGTCGGGCGGCGAGCGCCAGCGGATCTCGATCGCCCGGGCCATCCTCAAGGACGCACCGATCGTCATCCTCGACGAGCCGACGTCCGCGCTCGACACGGAGAGCGAGGCGGCGGTCCAACGGGCCATCGATGCGCTGGTGACCGACAAGACGGTCATCGTCATTGCCCATCGCCTCTCGACCATCGTGGCCGCCGACCAGATCATCGTGCTCGAAGCCGGCCGAGTCGTCGAGCACGGAAATCACGACCAATTGGTGGCCCGTGCCGGCCGCTATGGCGCGATGTGGGACGCCCAGCGATCGGCCCGCCAGTGGCAGATCGTCTCCGCATGAAACCGCCCACTCGGCCCCGGCCGACCGATCGACCACAAGGACCGATGACGATGACACGGAGAACCCCGAACCGGTACCGCCTGAGTGCCGCACTGGTGGCGATCAGCCTCCTCGCTGCAGCGTGCGGCAGCGATGGCGCAGAACAGCGTGCGGACGGGACTCCGGCGGAGTCGAGCCAGGAAGGGTCCGGGTCAAGCAGCGGCGGGGCCGATGCTGCGGCGTCGACCGACGAGGACGAGGCAGGGTCGGACACATCCGACGATTCGGCGGCGGCTGACTCGGCCGACGGTGAGCTGCGAACGGTGCAGACCTCCTTCGGGGATGTGCAGATACCGGTCGACCCCCAGCGCATCATCGCGCTTGATGCGGTCGCGGCGATGAACCTCATCTCGGTCGGTGTGGAGCCGACAACGGTCTTTGACATCAACGGTGCGGCGGTGGTCCGTACCGTACTGACCGACCGCGGCATCGCCCTCCGATCCGATCTCGGTGACGGTTTCGGCGAGCTGAACTATGAGGCGGTCGCCGCTGAGGATCCGGACCTGATCATCATCGTTGCCGTCGAGGGCTTCGAGAGCCTGACGGGCCCACTGGCGGAGATCGCCCCCACCATCGTGATGCCGTTCTTCGGCACGTGGCGGGAGGCGATGCGGGACACCGGCCTGCTGTTCAACCGTGAGGCGGAGGCGGAGGCCGTCATCGCCGGACTCGAGGAGCGCTTCGATGAAGTCGGCGCGTCGGTCGCCGACAACCCGTACTCGCTGTCGATTCTCGCCGCCGGCCTCGGGTTTGTACTGGCCATGTCACCCGATGCGGCCATCTCGATGACGGCCGCCGATGTCGGGGTCACCCGGCCGGAATCACAGGTCGGCGACATCCCGCCGTTCATGGGCCAACCAGCGTTCCAGGTCTCCGAGGAGCTGATCGCCGAACACGACGCCGACGTGATCGCCGTGCTCTCCGGGCAGTTCTACGACGATGCCGCCGTGACCGGTATCGCGACCTTCGACAGGCTCGAAGCGGCCCAGTCCGGCAACGTGGTTGTCGTCGATGGCGACATCTGGTTCACCGGGCATCCGTTTGCCGTCTTCTGGCAACTCGCCGACCTTGAAGCGATTGCACTCGGTGCCGCAGCGGACGGCGTCGGTACCGTTGACGACAGCCTTGACCGGTGGTCCGACTACCGTTCGCTGGCAGGCTCGTGAGTCGAAGCAGGCCGGCTCGGTCCGCTCTGCTCCCTGGCGCAGCACTGCTCCTGGCCACCGCGATTGCCGGCGCCTGCGGGCAGGGCCGTCCGGACGCCGCCGATGGGGCAACGCTGACGGTGATAGCCACCGACGTCGCCTTCGATTCGCCGACGTACACCGTCGCCGCAGGGCGGTCGAGGTGACACTCGTCCAGGAGGGCCTGATCCCCCACACCCTGGTTATCGGAGACGAAGACGGCAACGAACTCGACCTTGCGCTCGCCGTGAACGACGGCCGACCGGAGGCAACCGCCACCATCGACATCGAAGCGGGCGGCTACCTCATCTGGTGCACGATTCCGGGGCACCGAGCGCTCGGACAGGAGGCGATCCTGACCGCGTCGTGACGATCACACCCGGGACCGGTTGGTGACTCTGGTCGGTTCCCCGCTACTCCGACAGATCGAACAGCGGACCGACCAACATGTTGGCGTCCTCGCCGTACGCGAAGAAACCGAACAGAGCGATACTGGCGCCGGCGATCGCCAGGTTCTTCATGAACTGCGACATCTCCCACTGTTGACGCTCGCCCTCGGTTTCCCAGAACCGATGCATGGTGGCATTCAGGATCACCATGAGCAGGGCGATGCCGAGCAGGGCAAGGTCAGGCCATATGCCAAGGGACACGCCGAGTCCACCGGCCAGGAGTGCAACGCCGCTGAGACGAGCCAAGAGCGTCGGCGACGGCAACCCCTTCGCCGCCGCCGTGGCTGCGGTGTCCGCCGTTTGAGCGAGGTGCCCGATACCCGACCCGATGAAGAGCAGTGAAAAGATGATCCGCCCAATGAGCACGATCGTGTCCATGGAATTCTCCCGTTTCCGGTTTGTGCGAGCGACGGCGGGCCGGACGGCCCATCGCGCCGACAACTTAGTTTGCTCGTCGAGCGGTGACCAGGACTTCCCATTTCGGACTCGGTTACAGGGTTGCGTCCGGGACCGGACGGAGCAACGTCTTCAGAGCGACACACGACGGCCGGATGGTCGAGGCACGTCGAGCGCTGCGACGGTCTAACCAACGGATCGCCGGTAAGCGGCGGCGGCCGAGGTTCCCATGACGATCAGGCCGAGCACGAAGAGGCCGGCCCCTGCGATGGCCCCGAACACAACGGTGGCAACGAAGCTGAACGCGTCTTCCACCGGACCATCCCGCTGGCTGACGGTGAGAGTGCCGTCAGCGGACTCCACCAGGTGGGGACCGTCGTTCTCGACCGTGACCGACCCGAGGCGATAGGTCGAGATCTCCTCCGGTGCGGTGAAATCCCAGTCCGGATTTGTGTTGACTGCTTTCCAGAGCGGGAGGGTCTCTCCCGACTCGACCTCGCTGATGGAGACACCGTCCAGTTCGAAGAACCCGACGCTCCCCAGACGCCAGCCACCCGAGGTCAGCTCCACCGTCTGGGGCTCCTCGATGATGTACAGGGTCCCACCGCCGTCATCGTCGGGCGCAAACCAGGCCAGAAGGAGGAACAGGCAGAACACCGCCGGTCCGGCCAACATGATGAGCAACCCGGCCGAGACACCGCTCGGTGGTCGGCTCGTTCCGCTCCTGGCTATCGGCCGTGGCTCCGGAGGTTGCCACTGGTGGGGCGGCATCGGCCGGGGTGGTGGCGGTTGCCACTGGTGGGGCGGCATCGGTCGGGGTGGTGGCGGTTGCCGCGGAGGCGGAGGCGGCCCGGGCGGCGGTGGCGGCCGTGGCGGGCGTGGTTGCTCTGGTGGGGGAGGGTCGGCGGCCATGTCATTCGCTTCGACCCACGCTTCGGCCGTCGTCATAGCGTGGGTCGTTGTCCCAGATGGTCTCGCCCTGTGTGACGGCGATGTGGACGGCATCCTCACCCGGGCGGGCGCCGTGGCGATGGGGGATGCCGTCCGCGACATGGATGATGTCACCCGGTTCACACTCGATGATCTTGCCGCCGAGCTCCTGGGCCAGGCCCTTACCCGCCACGAAGTAGAGGACCTGGTCGCCGAGGTGGAGGTGCCAATTGGTGGTTGCGCCGTCGTGGAAGTGAACCCGGGCCTGGCGGAGGTCCTTCTCGGGGTTGGCCAGCACCGGTTCCATCTCGACCTGGCCGTCGAACCATTCGGCAGGCGCCGGGGCGGCGTCGTTCTGTACCCGCCGAACGTTGTCGCTCCTTTCGGTCACCGGTCCGCTCCTGTCGCCGTCGCATCGACAAACACGATCTCCTCGCCGAGCCACATTGGCGAGTTCGGCAGGTCGATGAAGTTGGCCTCGTCCTCCAGGAGGTCGCGGGCCGCCTGGCGGGACTGCGGCGAGTTGCTGCCGTTGCGGAAACCGTCGACGTCGTCCACCCAGACCTCGGCTATGCCGTCGAACGGTTCCGGTGCGCCGCCGTTGCGCCGTTGAAGGGCGGCGTGGAGTCCCGGCTGGTCGAGCGTGTGGACCTGTTGGTACTTGCGAATTCCCAGGGCTTCGGCGCGTGCCGCCACGAGCGGCCCGTGCTCCTCCCGCCAGTACCGATGAAACTCTTCGACCGAAAGGTCTGGCCTGCGCCGGAGGCAGAACGTCAGTTTGATCATGCCCGAACCCTAGTAGTCCTCTACGGTCCGGGCCGAAGGCCGAGGTGCCGGGCGGCTCGACCGGGCCTGTTTGTTCCCCGAGGGGCCACGCCATGGGCCGGGACGGAATCAACCCGATCCCGGTTCACCCGGACTCGGCGCCGATGGCCGCAGGCGTTCACCGGAGGGCCGCCGGCTTCGGTTGATCGCGGTCCAGATGCGCTCGGGGGACAGCGGTGTGTCGAGGTGGCTCACGCCGAACCCGCGCAGCGCATCGACCGCCGCACTGACGACAACTGCGCTGACCGGTGTGATGCCGGCTTCACCGGCCCCCTTCACCCCGAGGGGGTTTGTGGTGGCCACACACTCCTCGATCCGGCTCTCGATGCGAGGCGTATCCGTTGTGCTGGGGATCCCGTAGTCGATGAACGAACCGCTGAGGAGCTGGCCGGTGTTGCGGTCGTAGACCACCTCCTCAAGGACCGCTTCCCCGATGCCCTGAGCGGTGCCGCCGTGCA
>JBCCGJ010000337.1:0-6718 GCA_039029335.1 Actinomycetota bacterium
AGTCGGTGGCGATGGGGTACGTGCCGGCCGAGCTGGAACAGGCCGACGGCGGGTTCGAGATCGAGGTGGTCGGCGTCCGCCGTCCGGCCTCCCTGGTCGACGGCTGTCTGTGGGATCGCCACGGCGAAGCGATGAGGTCGTAGAGAGGGAGGCAGAACAGTGAGCGACAACCAGTACGACGCCATCATCATCGGGGCCGGGGTGATCGGCAGCGCCGTGGCCTATGAGCTGGCGCAACGGGGACGCCGCACCCTCAACATCGACAAGCTCCCGGCGTCGGGGTACGGGTCAACAAGCAACAGCTGCGCCATCATCCGCTTCAGCTACTCCACCTATGACGGGGTGGCCATGTCGTGGGAGGGGCAGCACTACTGGGACAACTGGGCCGACTACCTGGGCGGCGGGGTAGACGGCGCTGTCGACGAGCGCGGCCTCATCGATTTCATCAAGTGCGGCACGGCGCTGCTGAAGAAGGAGGGCGGCCACCACGAGAAGGTCATCCCGCTGCTGACCGACCTGAACATTCCTCATGAGGACTGGGACGTCGAGCAACTGATCGAGCGCTTCCCGGCGTTCGACGGATCGGTCTTCGGTCCGCCGAAACGGCCCGACGACGATCGGTTCTGGGACGAGCCGACCGAGCGGCTGCTCGGCGCCGTCTGGACCGCCGACTCCGGGTACATCAGCGACCCGCAACTCTCCACCCACAACCTGCAGCGGGCCGCCGAGAACGCCGGCGGTCGGTTTGTGTTCAACACCGAAGTCACATCGATCGATATCGATGCCGAGTCCGGGAACGGCCGAGTCACCGGCGTGACGACGGGGGATGGCCGAAGCTTCGAGGCGCCCGTGGTGGTCAACGTGGCCGGTCCCCACAGCTTTGTCATCAACCGAATGGCCGGACTCGAGGGCACGATGAAAATCAAGACGCGGGCCCTTCGCCATGAGGTTCACCACGTCGCCTCACCGGAGGGGGTCAACTATGAGGCCACCGGCTGCCACGTCCAGGACGGCGACACCGGTATCTACATCCGGCCCGAAGCCGGGGACAACATCCTGATCGGTTCGGAGGACCCCGAGTGTGATCCGCAGGAGTGGATTGAGGACCCGGACGAGTTCGATCGGGAGGTCAGCGCCGCCCAGTGGGAGGCCCAGGTGCTCCGACTGGCCCGGCGCATGCCGGACCTTGGCGTGCCGAACATGAAGCGGGGTGTGGTCGACCTCTACGACGTGGCGGACGATTGGATCCCGATCTACGACAGGACCGACCTCCCCGGCTTCTACGTTGCCATCGGGACCAGCGGCAACCAGTACAAGAACGCCGGGGTTGCGGCCCACTGCATGGCCGAGCTGATCGATGCGGTCGAAGCCGGCCACGATCACGACAACGATCCGGTGATCGTGAACGGCCGCTATACCGGCCTTGCCCTCAACCTGGGGTCGTTCAGCCGGAACCGGGAGATCAACGAGGACTCCAGCTTCTCGGTCAACGGCTGATCGGCCGCTCGAATCAACTGCGGGAACGCACCCCTCTCCCGCCTTTCCCCTAACCGAGATGGGGTGCGCTCCCGCCAGGTGCCCGAACTGCGGCACCTACCAACATCAAGCGCGTCGAACACGGCCGGTGTTGCACGGATTCCGAGATTTTCCGATCGACCGGCTGAATCGTCGTCGTCGGCAAGCGGCAAGCGGCGCTCGATCGGCCGTTTGTGGACTCAGATCGACGTGCCGCGCGCGGTCCCGGTTTTGGCCGACCCGTCGTACCGCCCGATCAGGCAGAGAACCTCTCGGTCATCCGCCCGATCCCAGCTTTCCTGTACCGGCTGAAGTGCGGTGTAGCCGTAGACGGAGTCTGCGTAGTCCAGGCCGACAAACGGCGCGAACGCACCGAGACACTGCTCGTCGGCGACGGCGGAGACCGTGGTGTCGCCCGGGTAGTCGCCGTCCGGGAACACGTAGCGGTGGTACACCTCGTACTGATGGCTGCTGTCGCACGACACGGCCTCGGCGGAGGTGACCAGGCCGGCCTCGAGACCACGCAGGCAATCCCCCGGCTGGATGCGGAGGGCCCCGATCTCGCCGCTGACCTCGGAGTCCGCCGGGTTCCGTGCCGCACCGGCCCGGACCGCACCGTCCTGGGCGGAGGTCGGGGTGCAGCCGACGGCCAGTAGACCGCCGAAGATCGCGGCACCGAACAGGCGCAGCCGCCGTTTCATCATGTCCGCAGCATCGACCTCGTCCTTCCGGAACTTGAGTTCGGCATAGGCCTGATGGACTATTCTCCGGCCCCGCTCCGCTATTGTCCGGACCGACGGGCTACCATACTTATCTTCACAAATGTCCTAATGGTGGGCTGTCCGTACGCAAAGGGGCCGGGGCACATGTCAGACCGATCACAACCGACTCCGCTCGATCGCAACAGCCCGCTGCCGCTGTGGGCCCAGTTGGAGCAGGCCCTTCGTGAACGGTTGGAGGGCGGTGAATTCGACGAGGGGTTCTTCCCCACGGACCAGGAGTTGACCGAGGAGTACCAGGTCAGTCGCCACACGGTTCGGGAGGCGGTCCGCCATCTCAACAAGACCGGATTGCTCAAACGGGAGCGGGGTCGGGGGACCGTGGTCAACCGCGCCGAGTTCGAACAGTCCATGGGCACGCTCTACAGCCTGTTCCAGTCGGTCGAGTCGACCGGAGTCGAGCAGACCAGCGAGGTACTCCAGCTCGAGATTGTCAACGACACGGTTGCCGCATCCCAGCTGGGTGTACCGGACGACACCGATCTGCTCCTGCTGGCGAGGCTCCGGTTGGCCGGCGGACAACCGCTTGCCGTTGATCGGGCGTGGTTGGCCGAGGGCTCGCTCGAGCCGTTCGCCAATATCGACTGGGGCAGAACCGCCCTTTACGCGGAGTTGGCAAAGATGGGGAGACCGGTCCCGAACCAGGGATGGGAACGCCTGACACCGATCATCCCGACGTCCGCCGACCGCAAGCTGCTCGACCTGCGCAAGAGTGATGCGGCGTTCTTTCTCGAACGGCTGGGAAAGCGGGACGGCGACATCGTCGAATGGCGGACCACCATCATCCGCGGTGACCGCTTCCGGTTCGTCAGCGACTGGACGATCGGCGCGAAGAGCCAACTCCGGCCGAACGCGGCCTGAGCCGCAAGCCCACAGCGCTGATCACTCCGCCCCTTTTGCTCAGCGTCGGCCTACAGTCCTGAAGACCAGGGCGACTGGTTGACCAAACGAACCAAAGGAGCAGAGACATGGCCGGTAGTGCAGAGGTGTATCAGCGTAAGGACGGCAAGTGGGCCTTCCGGGTCAAGGCCTCAAACGGCCAGGTTGTCGCCACCGACGGGAGCCAGGGGTACTCGGACAAGGCCAGCGCCGTCTCCACCGCGACCAAGCTGATCGGCGGCCAGTACGACGGGCCGGTCAACGAAGTCGACGGCTGACCGTGCGGGCGGTGTCGGTAGCCACCGCACCGTGCCAATCGAAAGCGGCGGTCGCCGGTAGGAGCGGCGGCCGCAAAAGGGGGTCTCGGCGGCCGTTGCGCTCCGTGCTACTTGCGGTCGCACTTCTTGCCGCGGCATGCGGCAGCGATGACGGGAGCTCCGCGGCGGAAACCGGCTCGGACTCGTCGTCGGCCGGGGCGAGCGCCGGGACCGACACCGACGCCGAGGGCGCGATGGACACCGAGCCCGGCGAGGCGTCGGCATCGAGTGGCGACTCGGCGACGGCCGAGGACGGGCCGGCGGCCGATGCGCTGATCGGTCCTGACACGGTGGTGGTCGATCTGGGGGACAACCTGTTCGACCTGGCGCTCTACGACGTGGTTGTGGCGGGCAACATCTACGGCGAGCAGTACCTGGCCCCCGAGGTTCCTGACGTCAATGGTCTTTCCGACGATGTCGCCGAGCGGTTGATCGCCGCCCCCCTCGTCGGCGGTGCGGACCTCAACGTTGAGTTCATCGCCTCGCTGGAGCCGGACGTGATCATCCTCTCGCCGTTCGCCCAGGACTTCTTTGGGACGGACGCAGGGCTGGAGCAGATCGCCGAGGTCGTCCTGGTCGACGACAACCAGCCGTGGCAGGACCGGAGCCGAACGATCGCGGCGCTTGTCGGTCGGGAGGAGGAGGCCGAGGCCCGCATCGCCGCAGCGGAACAGAGCATCCAGGACCTCAAGCAGCGGGTGGGGGATGCCGGCTTGGAAGATACGTCCGTGGTGTTCATGCGGTTCGTGATCGGTCAGTTCGCCGTCTTCTCGGAGCCGTCGCTGTTCTGGCAGATCGTCAACGAAGTCGGCTGGACCTTCCCCGAGACGGCCGACACGGCCCAGCCGGACACGTCACCGTTCCCCGGCTACGCGGCCCAGCTCCTGCTCTCGGAGGAGTTCTTCCCTGGCCTTGATGCCGACTTCGTCTTTGTCGGCAACGTCCCACCGGGCGCCGATCCGTTCTCGGAGTTCCCGGACGCCTACCCGGTCGAGCAGCTCTCCGTGTTCGGCACCGATCGGGTTGACACGCCGAGTTATTTCCTCTGGGCGTTGAACTCGATGATCGCCGTGGAAGAGATCGTCGACGGTCTCAACCATGCCGTCGACATCCTGGAGAGTCAGGGCTGACGACACATCAGGAGCGGATCGCCGCGGCTCGGCGGGGATCGTCGTTGGTGTCCGGGCCGCCGGAAGTGTTTGACCCCTCCCTCAAATAGCCGTACATTTGGACTTTCTGTAGGGGGAAGCGTGCGCCCCCGCGATCGGGCAGTAGTTGGAATTCCAATGGCCGCACTGTTGTCGTTGGCTCGCGCTCACGAAATCGGGGTTTACCGAATGACTCGGTTGGGGTTTTTGCTCGACAGTGACAACTGCATCGGGTGTCACGCCTGCACGGTTGCGTGCAAGAGCGAGCACGATGTGCCGCTTGGCGTCAACCGGACCTGGGTCAAGTACATCGAGACCGGAACCTTTCCCGACGTCGCTCGCAAGTTCAACGTCATGCGGTGCAACCAGTGCGACGACGCACCGTGCATGACGATCTGTCCGACATCCGCGCTCTACCGGGCGGACAACGGCGTCGTCGACTTCCAGGACGACGACTGCATCGGCTGCAAGTCCTGTATGAACGCCTGTCCGTACGATGCGCTCTACATAAATCCGGAGACGAACACGGCGCACAAGTGCAACATGTGCAACCACCGGATCGAGGTCGGGCTTGAGCCCTCGTGCCAGATCGTGTGCCCGACCGAGGCCATCAAGATCGGTGACCTCGACGACCCGACATCGGAGATCAGCCGGATCATCGCCCGCGACGATGTGGCGGTACGGGCGCCGGAGCAGAACACAAAACCGAAGGTCTACTACCGCGGCGCGGACCAGGCGTCGCTGGACCCGACGCGGACGGCGATCGCCAACGACGGCATGATCTGGGCGGACACGCTGCGCGACTACAACGGCTCCCGACACCCGTCGTTGCCCGTCGTCCCCGGCACGGCTCCGGCGGAGGAACTTGGTGTTGTTGCCAGGACGGCCTACACCACCGCCCACCAGATGACGTGGAAGGAGAAGGTCTCCGGCTACCTGGTGACCAAGGCGATCGCAGCCGGTGTCATGCTGGTCGCCGCGCTCCAGGTCCTGCTGGGAAACGGGGACAGCCAGGCCGCCATCGGGGTGGTCCCGCCGATGATCGCCGGATTCTTCCTGGCCGCCACCGGCGTCCTACTGATCGCCGACCTGAAGCAACCCGGGCGGTTCCACTATCTGCTGACCAAGGGCAACTGGGACTCCTGGTTGGTCAAGGGGGCGTACATCCTCATGGCCTTCGCCGCCCTGTGTGGTCTGTGGTGGATCGGCGGGCTGGTGAACAGCGAGGGGCTCCTGCAGATACTGGCCGTGCCCACCGCGCTGCTGGCCGCAGGGACCGCTGGGTACACCGCATTCCTCTTTGGTCAGTGTGAAGGACGGGATCTGTGGCAGACATCGCTCCTGCTGCCGGTGCTGCTGGCCCAGGCCGTGACCGCCGGTGGCGCAACGTTTGCCATCCTCGAGATCTTCCTGGACGTGCCGGACCCGATCGCCGTGTGCTGGGTTCTGCTCGGCGGTGTCGTCGCAACCGGTGTGTTGTTCTGGATGGAGCTGTCGTCCCGAGGCTCACGGCACGTTGAGCTGGCGGTCCACGAGATGACACGCGGTCGATACGGCCGTCAGTTCTGGTACGGCGGGGTCGGCCTTGGTGTTGTCGTCCCGGCGATCCTGCTGATCATCACCCTGGCCACCGGCGCTCACGCCGGAGTTGCCGCCGTCGCCGGTGTGTTTGCGATCGCCGGCCTCTTCGCCTACGAGGACGCATTCGTCCGAGCCGGCCAAAGTGTGCCGCTCTCATGAACCGTCTGGAGCGGTTTCGTTGTGGCCGTCGTCAGGTTTGTTTTGTGGATGTCCGGTGGGGCGCCGGCAGGTTCGGCTGCGCTGCGGCGTCGCTTCGCTCCGAGTCCTCGCTTGTCGCCGACCTCCCGCCACCCCACCTCACGCTCGGTCCGCGCGACGGCCCGAGCCACAGGCCCCAGCCACTCCACTCGCTCAGCTGCGGGGCGCGCACCCAACCGAGCGCTCAGCCGGGGCCACGCCCCAGTGGCAGCCAACTGTCGCAGCACAACGCCCAACACCAAAACCCTTCGGCCGCGGCGGTCCGGTGCCCAAGCGGGGTTGGTGTTGCGGCAGCGAGGAC
>JBCCGJ010000338.1:0-6717 GCA_039029335.1 Actinomycetota bacterium
CGGATTCCTGCCGTCCGGATCTCCCGGAACGCCGTCACCAGGCGAGAAGCGCAAGCGCGGTGACCGCTGCCAGCCCGAGGATCGGCAGCGTTCGGTCGATGATCGGCAGCACCAGCCAACCGGCCATCGGGATGACAAACCGGACGACTCGCTGGTCGTCCTCGAGCCGGTACTGTTCGGGGTCCGGGGTCTCGTTCGCATCCCCCTTCGTGGTGGCGAAGATCTGCGGCGAGCCTGCCGGGGTGCGGAGCTGGGAGGCGGTTCTGAGCTCGATGACCCGGTGGGTCACCAGTGTCGATGCGTTGCGCCGCATAACGATCATGTCGTCGACCTTGATCTCCGCGGGGGCCCGCGAGGACACGATGAGCAGCGAACCGGCCGGTGCGGCTGGGGTCATGCTGCTGGTGGTCAGGACGACGAGCTGATACCCGGCGACCAGGCCGACGATGATGGTCGCGGCCAGCAGCAGCCCGAAGATCTCGACGACGTCTCCGATGGTTTGTGGCCGCCTCACGGATTCTCCTCCGGATCAACGTTCGTCTCCAGGTACTCCGACCCGCCCGGATCCTCCGGGAGCCCCGGGGGGTCGAGGTCGTGTACCGCATCGACGATCACGTCGTACCCGGCCACGGCGGCCTGCAGGTCGTTCGACACGTCGAGCGGCAGGATCGCCGAAACACAGATCGTGGTCTCCTCACCGATGCCCAGCAGCCATCGGCCGAGCCCCGTATCGGCCCGGGGTTCCCCATCGCCGAGTTGGTCGTCCGGCACGGGTTCTCCATCGCCGATTTGGTGGTTCGGCACGGGTTCTCTCAACGTCGTCGACGCCGGTGACCCCGCCGGTCGATCCGCGCACGGCCCGTCCCACTGTTCCCAGTCCAATTCCGCTGCCAGCGCTGAGTTGTTCGGGAGCATCCGCAGCCGGAAGGCGAGCGGCAGGCTGCCGGCGTTGCGCAGGACGACCTGGAGCTCGTGGCTGTCGCCGGGGGCCATCGCCGCGGCGCTGATCTCGCCGATGGACTGCCCGACTTCAATGTCGAGGGTTGCCGTCTCCACCCGGTTGCCGCCCAGGGTGTGGTTCACGCCGAACTCCGCGGTGGTCGTGCCGCCGCCGGCCAACACGATCGTCGGTGCCGACACCCCGAGCCCGACGAGTGCCGCGACCATCACCGTTCGCCTGCCGATCAAGATGGCCGCACCTCCCAGATGATGTCGGCCGACGCTGTCTTCCCGATGGCGTCCGCGGTGTCCTGCAGCTCGTAGTCGAACCGGAATCCCTTTGTCTCCTCCGCCGACCGGAGTACACCGATGATCAGCTCCGACGTTGCGAGGTCGGCTAGCGTCCCGCGATACACCTCTTCGGTGACCACAAATCCGCCGCAGTCGCCGAACCGGCCGCCGGTTCCCTCCGCAACGGAGACTTCGACGTAGCGGCTGAGTTCACCGACACTCTCGACCGCCATGATCAACTCCGTCGGGAACACCGTGCCGCGGTACGTGACGTTGACACAGGACGAGGTCCGCCGGCCCGGGATCATGTTGGTCAGGTTGACGAGCGAGCGGCCCTCGTCGTCGTCCGAGAGTTCGATCGATGCGGCGGCGAACGCCCCTGCGGTGTTGCTGTCGCCGGGTTGGACCGCGGCGATCGACCGCTCGACCACCAGGCTGGTGACCAGCAGGCAGGCCAGGGCCGCACCAACAGCTCGGCCGGTGGAACTGGCGATCCGGCCATCGGTGAAGTCACCGGTCCGGAACTCGGCGCTGTTCAATGAGCGGACCATCACGAACCGCCTTCCGGTCCGTGCGGTTCCCCGGTGGTGGCGGATACGTCGGGCAGCCCGGCGTCAGCGGCCAGGAGCTGCCCCGCGGCGGCGCCCGACTGGGCGGCCGCCATCAGGGCGGTGATCTGATTCAACGCCATCGGTTTACCGAACAGGTAGCCCTGCAGCAGGTCTATGCCGGTGCGGGAGGCGACCGCGGTGTGGGCCTCCGTCTCGACCCCTTCCCCAACCACGTAGATCCCCAGTTCGTGGGCCATGGAGACAATGGATCGAACGATGATCTCGTCCTCGGCGACCTCATCGATGTTGACCAGGAACGACCGGTCAAGCTTCAGGCCGACCAGCGGCAGTCGGCGCAGGTGGACCAGGGTGGTCTGGCCGGAGCCGAAGTCGTCGAGGAGGACCCGAACACCGATGTCCTCCAGCCTGCGGATGTTGCGGGGGGTCATCGGGTCCTCATCCAGCACCAATCGCTCGCTCAACTCGATGAGGACGTTGTGCGGCTGCAGACCGGACGCCAGGAGCGCACGCTGGATGTGGTCGACAAACGTCGGCAGTCGGACCTCCGTCGGGGTTGCGTTTACGGTGACGAAGAAGGTGTCCGGATGGGCGTGGGTCAGCAGCCGCCTTGCACCCTGCAGCGACTGGTCGAGGATCCAGCGGTTCATCTCCGCGGCCCGTCCCGCCTGCTCGGCCATCGCCATCAGATCTTCCGGCGGCACCGGACCGAGCTCGGGATGGAACCAGCGCAGCAGTGACTCCGCACCGACGATCGTGCCGGTCTCCCGTTCGACGATCGGCTGGAAGTACATCTCTATCTGTCCGAGGCTGAGGGCCGGGGTCAACTCGCCGGTCAGGCGGGCGAAGCGAAGCTCCGCCTCGTCCATGTCCGGTTCGTAGTGCCGGAAGGAGACCAGCCGGTCCCGTTTTGCGTGATACATCGCCACGTCGGCCTGCCGCAGCAACTCCGGCGGGTCCACCGGGCCTTCGGTGAACGCGATGCCGATCGCCGTCGAAACCCGGACCGGATCGGTGCCGAGCACAAAGGGATCCCGAATGGCTTTTGCCAACGTCTCGGCCAGGCGCTCCGCCCCGGCGACGGACGAGAGGCCGGGCCGAACGACGATGAACTCATCACCGCCGAGCCTGGCCACGAGGTCATCGTCGGTCACCCGGCCCTGGAGGCGTTCCGCGACCAGCCGGAGGAGGTGGTCCCCCGCGTCGTGGCCGAGCCGGTCGTTGACCGGCTTGAAGCCGTTGAGGTCGAGGAAGAGAAGCGCAACGCCTGCGCCGGGTCCGGCGGCCTCGGTGGTGCGGCTGAGGTGATCGTGGAGCTCGGTCCGGTTTGGCAGACCGGTCAACGGATCGTGGGTTGCGTCGTGGAGGATCTGCTCGTTGAGGTCCCAGAGGTCTTCGAGCAGCTGGTTGTTCCGCAGGCCGACCGCCGCCTGGCCAAGAAGCAGTGCAAGGCCGTCGATGGCGTCGGCGTCGATGGCCTGCTCCGGCTCGAGCGTGGCCCTGACCGCCACCGTTGCGTCGTCGGCGCTGGTGACGACCAGCCGGACGAGGGTGCCCCAACCCGTGGCCGTCAACCCGGCCGCATCCTCGTCGGTCGGATCGTCGATGTCGATGTAGACCGCAGGCATGGCCAGGTCGGCGGGCAACAGCCCGCTGCCCGGCTGTCCCGGTTCGGGAATGGGCCGTTCGTTTAGGGCGTCGCCTCCGGCGACCACAATCCAGTCCGCCTGCTGGCCCGTTTTGATCACCACGTCCGCCGCGGCAAAGCCGAGGCTTTCGGTGGCGTCGACCAGCGTCTCGAACAGCGACCGCTCCAGCTGGGTCACCCGCTGGCCGAGGTCGACAACCTGCTGCAGTAGATCACTTCGTTGCTCGGCCAATGAGGTGGCCCGCCGATTGTCGAGGACGTCGACCAGAAGCTGCTCCGCCAGGTAGGCGGCGGGCACGACCAGAAGCAGCAGCACGCTCAGCTGGTCGGCCACCGCGTCCAGTTCGTCGAGCATCGTTGCACCTGACGTCTCGGTCCGGTTGGCGATCCAAATCCGGATCCCGATCGTTGAGCAGGTCAACACCATCCATGTTGCAAGGGCGCCGACCAGCCGCGACCTGGCGGCGGCCTCCACGATCGGCAGCGCGAACAGAATCCAGCCGATACCGGAGCTGCCGGTCGCGCTCACCATGACAACAACCAACGCGGTGTCGATCCAGAGGCCGGCCACCGAGGCTGTCCGCAGTTCCCGGGGGTCGCCGGACCGTTCGGCCCGAACCGAGATCATGTTGGTCAGCGCCAGGACGGCCAGGGTGAGGAGGAGGGCACCGAGCGACGAAATCGGGGCGCCGGACACCTCGAAACGGTCGGGATCGACGACGTATTGGGCGATGGCGATGAAGCCGACGAGAATGCGGACCTGACGGATAGCCATCTGGGCCACCGGTGTCCGGCTGTCAACCTCCGAGCGGTGCGTTTGACCGGCCTGGCGGCTCGAGGCCAGGAATCCCAGGATCAAAACGGTCAGGACGAGCCAGGCTCCGAGCGGCACGTAGTCGCCGGTCGTCCACCACACGATCGGCAGCCCCAGGACCGGGATGACCAGCCGGGCCACCCCGCGGACCTCGTCCAGCTGAACCGGCGTCGAATCGGGCGTCGGGTTCGCGTCCCCCTTGGTCAGGTACTCGTCACCCTCGACGGAGAAAACCCGGTGGAGGACGTTCTGGCCGTTGCCGGCCTGGTACATGATGATCGAATTCTGGGCGACGCTGTCTCGGGACGGCTCGGCGACAAAGACGACGTCACCCGTGCGAACGGTTGGGGCCATCGAGCCGGAGGTGACCGCCACCGGCTGCCACGGCGTGGCGATCGAGATGACCAGGAGCCAGATCGAAAGCGCCGCGGTGACATATACGTAGAGCCACGCCGGGAGCCGGAGCACCCTGGTCACCGCATCAGTGGTGCTCTCGGTATGGTTGCGGTCCGCCGTGGGCGAGGGCGACGTCCGCGGCTCATCCGGTTCACGCGGGTCCCCGGCGGCACTCGCACGGTCCTCCGGGACCGCATCCCGGCTCACGGTTTCGCCTCGACGTGAACCGTGTAGTCGAGCGTCCTGCCCTGGGCCTCGTTCGTGTCCTGGATGCTCCCGGAGAATCGCAGCGGTGTCGGCTGTTGCGCCGGGTCGACGATCGACACGCCCTGGTCGAATGATCCGTGGTTGGTGGCCAGCAGCAGGAGGGTGCCTCGGTACACCTCGTCCGTCGTGGTGAACCGGTCACAACCACCCTCGACCGAGCCGCGCTCGATCAGGATGTCGAAGTATGGTGCCAGGCCGTTGTCGGCCAGGATCTCTCCGTGGACGCGTAGCCGCGGCATATCGGTCGACGCCTGCAGGTCGATCAGCACGCAGTTCTGGAGTGCGGTGCCCGTGTGGACATCGGCGCCGGAAAGAAAAAGGTCCGCGGTGCCGGTGCCCTCCTCGTCGACGGCCAGGGCGATTTCCGCCGCCTCCCAGAGGTTTCCCCTGTTGCCGGTTGATGCCGTGAACCGTGCCGAGGACGTCCGGATGCCGCCGACCGTCACGACGACGGCCAGGAGAACGCCGACCGCAGCCGTGAGCAGGGACAGATTTCTTGGCATCGCGGATGGTATCGGGATGGGTGGAAACCGACTGAAGCGGCAGGTACCTCAAGATGGGTGAAGAAGGGCCGCGTGACTCAGCAGCCGCGGTGTCAGGCCGATCTGAACCCGTATGCGTCCGCATACCCACTCCGCGCGCCGTGTAGGCGTCATCGGCATCTGGGTACGTCGGCGTGAGTCGTTTGTCCTGTTTCTCCGGTCCAGCCGGCTCGTTCGGGTGCTGGCCGGACTCTGGCTTGTGCTGCTTGCGGTCGGCCTGCTGTCGCTGACCTCCACCGCCTTGCTCACGAATGCGGAGACCGTGTCCGGCAACACGTTCGACGCGACGACCGTCATCATCGATGCAGACTCCGCGGCAACGGCGTTCAACCTGCCCACCATGCGGCCCGGCGACGAGGCTGTGCTCGAGGTGACGGCGGCGAACGGAGGGGCCGCGGCGTTCCGCTACGCCATCACCTCGACCACCACGGAGGACGTCCTGGCTTCCGAGTTGGTGCTGACCGTCCGCGACCAGGTGACGAACTGCACGGAGGCCGACTGGGACAGCACCGGCAACCAGCTGTACACCGGGAAGCTCGGTGACACCACAACCTCGGGGGGCCTTCGGCTGGTTGGTGACCCGGCGACCGGCGCGGACAGCGGGGATCGGGTGCTTGCGGCAAGCGCCACCGAGGACCTGTGCTTCCATGTGGCGCTGCCGGTTTCGGCCCTGACCCAGAACGTCGGCACGACGGCCACGTTCAACTTCGAGGCCGAACAGACCGCCAACAACTAGGGACGGGTGGTTGTCCGATCGCTCAGCGGTCGTCCCAGCGGATGAGGCCCTCCTGGGTGCATGTCGCCACCTGCTCGCCCGACCGCTGGTGGAACCGTCCGATTGCGAGGCCCCGGGCGCCGCCGGTCAGCTCGACCCGCTGGTCGAACAGCAGCCAGTCGTCGGCCCTGGCCTGGCGGTACAGCCACATCGCATGATCAAGGCTGGCCCCGGTCAGACGAGGGTCGCTCCAGCGATGGCCGTGGGGGAGTAGCACGTGGTCGATCAGGGTTGCGTCCGACAGGTACAGCAGCGCGGCGTGATGGAGCCGGGGATCGTCGCCGAGCGGCTCGGAGATCCTGGTCCAGGTCCGCTGTGGGCTGGTGATCGGCGGGCCGGACCCCGGGGACGGCGCATCGATGTAGCGGATGTCCATCGGCCGGTCCTCACCGAACCAATCCCCGGGCTCCAGGTCGGGGTGGGCGTCGCAGAACTCGACGTAGGTGGTGGTGACCTCGTCCGGCTCCGGCAACCGA
>JBCCGJ010000339.1:0-6695 GCA_039029335.1 Actinomycetota bacterium
AGCACGACCGGGCCGGGGCGATCGGACTGTCCTCGCTGGTGCTGGTGCCGGCGATGGTCGATGCGGTCGGGGCCGACGTGCCGGTGCTGGCGTCCGGCGGCATCGTCGACGGCCGGGGTCTGGCCGCCATGCTGGCCCTCGGTGCCGAAGGGGCGCTGCTCGGGACTCGATTTGTGGCCACCCGGGAATCCGGCGCGGCCGACATGTGGAAGCGGCGTATGACAACCGGCGAGCGGTCGACCAGCCTCACCGACGGGTTCACCGGCCAGTGGGCCAGGGTCCTCACCTCGGAGTTCACCGAGCAGTGGGAGCGGTCGGGCGCCGAGGCGCTCCCGGGCCTCCTGCAGGCGGCAGCCGGTCAGGACCTGTTCGGCGCGGCGAAGAAGCTGGACGACGATCAGCTGCAGCCGCTGTACGCCGGTGCGGCGGTCGGCCAACTGTCGGACATCCCGTCCGCCGGCGACGTGGTGACCGCCATGGTCGCCGACGCGCGGGCCATCCTGGGCCGCTAGGCGGTCCGCGCCACCCCCGCCGGCGGGCCGCGCGTTCGGTTCGGGTTCGGGCGGCCGGGCGGCGCCGGACGGTCAGCCCCGGTTGCCCTGCAGGTACCGGGCCGACGCCAGCAGCGAGTCCTTGGGTGCGGTGAACTGGATCCCCAGCACCCGCTCCGCTTTCGCTCCCGAAACCAGTCCGATCTTGCCGAGGCGTGGGACGACGGTCCGGAGGTCGGACATGAACCGGGCCATGATCGTGAGCATCCACCGGGGCGCCACCCGGGTCTTCGCCTTGCTGCCGTCGATGTTGTCGTTCAGGGTCTGCGCCATTTCCTGGAACCACATCGCCCCCGCCGCGGCGGCGAAACGCTCGCCGACCGCGTCCTGGTTCTCCAGGGACACCACGTGCATGGCGGCCACGTCAGACACGTCCACCATCGGCATGTGGATCTCCGGCAGCATCGGGTCCTGCCCGTCCAGCAGCCGCTCGACGATGGAAAGCGACGTGCCGAAGTTCTTGTCGAGCGGCACGCCGAGGACGACCCCCGGGTTCACCGTGGACAGTTTGATCTGCGGCGCCTCGTCACGGACGAAATCCCACGCTGCCTGCTCGGCCAGGGTCTTCGACCGGTCGTAGGCCGAGCCGGTGTCTCCCGGCGACCAGTTGGTCTCGTCGAAAGCGTTCTGACCGGGGGCGAGCTGATCGCTGTAGATGGCAACGCAGGACGACGTGAGAACCACCCGCTCGACACCGGCCTTTGCCGCAGCCCGCATGGCCCGCAGGGTGCCGTCGACCGCAGGGCGGATGATCTCCTCCGGGTCGCTCGGAGAGTCGAGCGGGAAGGGGGACGCGGTGTGCATCAGCGCGTCTGCGCCGACAAGCGCTTCTTCCCAACCGTCGTCGCTGTTCAGGTCGAGGTGGACAAAGCTCAATCGGTCCAGACCGTCCGGGCCGACCGCCTGGCGGGTCTCTTCGGCCTTGGCGTCGGACCGGACCGATCCGCGGACCGTGTAGCCGCCTTCGAGCAAGGCCTTGACGATGTGTTTGCCGATGAATCCCGAAGCTCCGGTCACCACGACGGTCTGGCTCATGACATCTCCTCCGGTCGGTTCTGGTCGACTCGAATCCTATCGTCCGGCGCGGTGACCCGGTCGGGCCGGGCGGGGCGAACAGAACCTGGACCGGGTTGGCTCGATCGGTTATTCGAGGCCGATCCGGCGCGGCGTATGACATGATCGCACGGCATGAGGGACCCACAGCTCTACCGCACCATCTCCTCAACCTACGCCACCACCCGGCAGGAGGACCCGCGGGTTGCGGCCCGGATACATCAGGCGATCGGGACGGCGGACCGGGTGGTCAACGTCGGCGCCGGAACCGGAAACTACGAGCCGACCGACCGTTCGGTCGTGGCCGTCGAGCCGTCCGAGGAGATGATCGCAAAACGGCGACCGGGGGCTGCGCCCGTTGTCCGGGGTGTTGCGGAGGCGCTGCCGTTCGAGGACGGAGCCTTCGACGCGGCCATGGCCTGCTTGACGCTCCACCACTGGCAGGACCGACGCCGCGGCCTGGCCGAGCTGCGGCGGGTTGCCTCTCGACAGGTCGTGTTCCTCTTCGAGCCCGCGGCCACCTACAGCATGTGGGTCGTCGACTACTGGCCGAGTGCGCTTGACCTGCCGTCTGAGCAGGACCTGCCGGCCGCCGAGGATCTGGGAGAGATCCTGTCGGTCGTGGACCTGCAACCCGTGCCGATTCCGATCGACTGCACCGACGGGTTCGGTGCGGCGTTCTGGGGTCGCCCGGAGGCCTACCTCGATCCGGCGGTGCAGCAGGGTATGTCGTGGCTGGCGCAGCTGCCCGAGGAGACCCTGGCCGGCGGCTCGGCCCGGCTGGACGCCGACCTTCGGTCCGGGGCCTGGGACGAACGGTACGGGCACCTTCGGGAGCTGGAGACGTTGGATGTCGGCTATCGACTGGTCGTCGCCGAGTCCTGATCGGCGGCGACGGCCAACCGGCAGCCGCCCGGTCGGTCGGTCAGTCGCTTGTTCCGTTGGTTGGTTGGTCAGCGGCTGATCTGGCGGTCCGGGGCGATCTTGAGGATCACCCGCTCGGACTGGATCTCCGGCGCATAGTCCGCACCGGTGTACTTGTTGGCCAGGGCGTTGATGCTGTCCAGCGCGGCGGGGCCGGTGATCGTCTCAACCACCCGGCCCCGGACCTCGGCGAACGAGTACGGGTTCTCGGCGTTCCAGATGGCAACGGTGACCCGGGGGTCGGCCTGGACGTTCTTGAACTTGCGGCGGTGGACCTCGGTGTTGATGAGGATGTGCTGGTCGTCGCAGTGAACCCACATCACGTGGGTCTGTGGTTGACCGTCCGGCATGAGGGTGGTCAGTGCGGCGAAATTCTTGCCCTGGGCCAGGCTGCGGACACCTTCTTCGATCTTGGCTTCGGTCATTGCCCGACCCTACTCCCCCCAGCTCTTCAGGGTCGGCAGCACCTCCGCGGCGAACAGCTCCATGCTGGCCACCGCCTGGTCCTGGGGAATTCCCCCGAAGCGGAAGGCGGGGGCGAACTCGAAGTCCCCGATCAGTCCCCGGCGCTCAGCCAACTTGTCGATGATCTGCTCCGGGGTGCCGTAGGCAGTCGCCTTCAGGAACCCGGCCAGGAAGCCGGACTCCCCCATCCGGTTGAGCGCACCGGAGGCCGCGGCGTAGGCGTCATACCCACGAAGGTCGGCGAAGTGGTCACCCATGATCTCGTAGTGGGAGAGCACGCTGGCCAGGTACACGGCCAGATGGTGTTCCGCCCGCTCCGCGGCGACCGCCGCATCCTCGTGGCAGTAGATGAAGTCGCAGACCAGCGGCGACGGTGGTGCCGTTCCGTGGTAGCCCCGGTGGAGGTCCCGCCAGCGTTCGATGCTGGGCAACCGGCTTGACCAGGATCGGTCGGCGAACATCACCATGGCCGCGCCGAGCCTGGCGCAGGACTCGATCGAGTCGTCTGACGACGCAACCGCATAGGTCCGGTCGGCGAACGAGCGGGCAGGTGCCGGTCGGATCGGCGCCGGCTCCTGCGGGTAGAACGGCCCGTCCCCTTTGATCGTTCCGGTCTCCAGCGCATCGACCACCATGACCGCGCCCTCGTCGAACCGCTCCCGGGACTCCGACATCTCGATGCCCCGCATCCGACCGTATTCGTGGCGGCTGAGGCCCCGACCCATACCGAACCGGACCCGGCCGCCGGACAGCTCGTCCAGCAGGGCCACCTTCTCGGCCACCCGCATCGGTTCGTTCCACGGCATGATCACCGCTGCGGTGCCGACGTCGATCCGGGAGGTCTTCGCCGCGATGTAACTCAGCAGCTGGGTGTTGTCCGGGCAGAACGAGTAGTCCTCGAAGTGGTGTTCGACCGCCCAGACCACGTCGAATCCGAGATCCTCTGCCATCAGCGCAAGTTGGATCTCATCCGCGTAGACCTGACCATCGGTGATGTCGTCCCAGCCGTAGCTGGGGAAGAAGTGCTGCGTTCCGACGTCCATGAGCCGACACTACGCGACGGGAGATCCGGCGGCCATCTCGGACACCGGCCCGAGGTGACCGACGACACGGCCTCTGGTACCTTCGCGGCAAATCGAAATCGGCGGTTTCAAAAAAGCAGGGGGTTGCGTTCATGGGCAGGGTTGCAGGGCGGGAGGTCGGCATGCCGGCGTCCGTAGAAGAGGTCGATGCGGCGTGGCTCACCAGCGTGCTGCGGACCAGCGGAGCCATTAGTTCGGAGCACTCGGTCGCCTCTGTCACGCTGGAACCGTTCGCCGAAGGCCTTGGCTTCCTCAGTATCCTCCATCGGGCAACGATGACCTACGACGGGGCGCCGCCCGACGCACCCGAAACGGTCATCATCAAGATGATCACCGATCTGGCGGTCCAGCGGGGCATCGCCGAGACGCTGCAGTTTTACCCGCGGGAGCTGCGGTTCTACCAGGAGGTCGCCCCGTCGGCCGGGTTCCGATCCCCGAAGGCCCACGCTGCGATGATGGCCGATGACTCCGCGGAGTTCGTCCTGGTGATGGAGGACCTCTCGGCCATACGCCAGCTCGACCAGGTGGTCGGGGTGAACCGTGAGGACTCGCTGCTGGCCGCCGAGACGATGACCAGGATGCATGCCGGGTTCGCCGGTAAGGACCTGTCCGATCTGGCGACCACCTTCCTGCCGTTCAGCAACCCGAT
Source organism: Actinomycetota bacterium (assembly GCA_039029335.1). GTDB lineage: Bacteria > Actinomycetota > Acidimicrobiia > Acidimicrobiales > SZUA-35 > JAHELU01. The sequence goes on from JBCCGJ010000339.1 coordinate 4,725, forward strand.
GTACGAGATCGCCCTGCCACAGATCTTCGCCAGCGGGTGGGACACCTGCAAGGCCGAGGCCGGCGACCTGCTGTCGCCGGAGGTGATCGCAATGGGCGACCGGTTCGGCGAGCTGGTCCCGTGGTTCATGCGGCAGTTCTCGTCCGGCGGGACCCTGGTCCATGCGGACTGGCGGGCCGACAACCTCATGGTCGACGATTCGACCGGAGAGATGGTGGTCATCGACTTCCAGATCATGGGGACCGGGGTGCCCACCTACGACCTCGGTTACTTCATGAGCCAGTCGATGGAGCCGGAGGTTCGCACCGCATGCGGTCAGGAGGTCATCGACCGCTACTTCTCGTCCCTGGCCGCCACGGGTGTTGACTACGCCGCGGCCGGCTTCGACGAGGCGGAGCTGCACAATGCGATGCGGCAGTCGATGGCGTGGTGCCTGATCTATCCGGTTTCGATGTTCGGCGGGTGGGACGACCTGACCGAACTGCACCAGCAAACCGCGCTGCAGATGTTGCGCCGCTCCGCCACCGCGATCGACGAGTACGACGCGCTGGCGCTGCTGCCCGACTAGCGCCTAGCTCCTGGCCGGGAGGATGGTCCCGGCACAGGATCCGAACCCGATCCGATAGCCGTCTCCCGCCGCGTGACCGTGCAGGGTGACGGTGTCGCCGTCCTCCAGGAACGTTCTGGTCTCCGCTGGTCCCACCGGAATCGGCTCGTCGCCACCCCAGGACAGCTCCAGAAGCGAGCCGTATGCGCTGCGGTCCGGCCCGGAGATGGTGCCGGATCCGAGTAGATCGCCGGTCCGCATCCGGCACCCCGAAGACGCATGGTGGGCCAACTGTTGGGCGGCCGAGTAGTACAGCTCCCGGCTGTTGGTCCGGCTGATCGGCGTCGGCTCACCGGTGGCCGTTGTGAACGTGATGGCCAGGTCGATGTCGTACAGCATCGGTCGTGTGTCCCGCAGATACGGCAACAGCGGCACCTCCCGAGGCGGTGCCGCAATCCGGAACGGTTCGAGGGCCGCCCTGGTGACCACCCACGGACTGATCGTGGTGGCAAACGCCTTGGCCTGGAATGGGCCGAGGGGCTGGTACTCCCAGGTCTGGATGTCGCGGGCGGACCAGTCGTTGAGCAGCACGTACCCGAAGATCAGCTCGTCCGCTTCGTCGACCGTCACCGGCCTGCCCATCTCGGTTGACGTGCCGATCACCGCCCCGAACTCAAGCTCGATGTCCAGCCGTCGGCACGGCCCGAATGTGGGCAGCTCGGCGTCCTGCGGCATCAGCTGCCCGTTCGGGCGGTGAATGCCGGTCCCGGACACCACCACGGTCGAGGCCCGACCGTTGTAGCCGATCGGGATGTGCAGCCAGTTCGGTGGGAGGGCGTTCTCCGGGCCCCGGAACATCGATCCCACGTTGAACGCATGCCGGCGGCCGGCATAGAAGTCGGTGTACTCGGCCACTCGGAACGGGAGGTGGAGGGTGGCCTCGGCAATCGGCTGCAGGCAGTCGGCCACCCGCCGGTCGGGGGTCGGCGTATCCCGGAGCCATCCGGTCAGGAGTTCTCGGACCTCGGCCCAGACGCCCGGCCCCCGCTCCATAAAGCCGTTGATCGCCGGTTGATCAAACCCGCAGTCGGGAAGCATGCCGCCCTCCTGGAGCGCGGCCAGATCGAGAATCCGGTCACCGATGGCGGTTCCACAGCGCGGGGCGTCACCGACGGAGAAGACCCCGAACGGCAGGTTGTTCACCGGGAACTCAGCATCCGGTTCATTTGCGGCGGTCACCCAGGATCGGATCAGGTCGGTCACCGGACACTCCTTGTCAGCCTCGGCGCATGGTCTCAGTACTGGTCCGGGTCGGCCCTGACGCCTCAACCGCGTCGACCGAAACCCGACAGATCTTCCAGGAAGCGGGCCGGTATCGTCAACCGCAGACCGAACCGCAGGAAGGCAACGCCCCCCATGCCGAA
>JBCCGJ010000340.1:0-6681 GCA_039029335.1 Actinomycetota bacterium
GGACTCTTTCGTTTCGACTTCCACCAGGGGAGCGGGTCCGCCGCGGCCGGTACTGGGGATGGGCCCTCGGCTGCCTGCCGGTCCTCTGCCGACTCCTCGATCGGGTCGACCTCGACCGCACCGTCCTCGACGGCGCCGTCCTGATTCGCCGGCTCCGCCGCGGTCTGTTCCTCGTCTGCCGGAGCCTCGGCCGCCGGCTCTTCCCCGACTGGCGCCTCGGCTGCCGGTTCCCGGGCTGCCGGTTCCCGGGCTGCCGGTTCCTGAGGTGCCGGTTCCCGGGGTGGCGGTTCCTCGAACAGTGGTTGGTCGGGTTCCAGCGCGACGACCTGCCGGTGCCCCGCCGGGCGTCCGGTCAGCAGTTCCTCCTCCAGTGCATTCGCCTGTTGGTCTCTTCGCCGGCGATCCTGCTCCCGGAGGATCCACATCGCGGCGAGCAGAATGGTGAGCACCAGCCACAGGTAGAAAATGGCGGTGAACAGGGTGGTCATGTCGTCGACCTTCCTGCCACCGGGACGGTCGGACCGGTGGGCGTTCCCGCCGTGCTCCGTACGCTTGACTGCTCGGGGCCCACAAGCCGGGGAGTCGCCATGGTCCAGGACGATCTGTTCGCCGCCGCAGCACAGGAGCGGCTTGCGGCGCGCTCGCCGCTGGCCAGCAGGTTACGCCCGCAGTCCATCGATGACGTCGTCGGCCAGACCCATCTGCTCGGGCGCGACGGACCGCTGCGCCGGCTCGTTGAGGCTGATCGTCTTTCTTCGGTCATCTTCTGGGGTCCTGCGGGGACGGGGAAAACCACGTTGGCCCGGTTGGTGGCCACCGCATCGGCCAAACAGTTCGTTCAGCTATCGGCCGTAAACGCATCGGTGAAAGACGTTCGGGAAGTTATCGCCGCAGCCGAGGAGCGGCTCGGCGCTCATGGCCGGGGCACCATCCTGTTTCTCGATGAAGTGCATCGGTTCAACAAGGCACAGCAGGATGCACTGCTCCCGGCGGTGGAGTCCGGGGTGATCATCCTCATCGGCGCCACAACCGAGAACCCGTTCTTCGAGGTCAACGCCCCGCTGCGCAGCCGGTCAACGCTGTTCCGGTTGCAGCCGCTGGAGGAAATAGACCTGGCCGAGCTGCTCAACCGCGGTCTGGAAGCAGAAGGGGCGGACGGCGACCCCGAGGCCATCGCGTACCTCGCGGCCAGGGCCGCAGGCGACGGCCGTCAGGCCCTGACCACGCTCGAAGTGGCCGTTGCCCTGGCCGGGGCCCGAACCGCTGCGGAGCAGGCGAATGGCGGGTCGACCGCCGGGACGGCTGGACGACCGCTGGTTGTCCTGGCCGACGCGGAGGCGGCAACCGACCTGAAGGCGCTTCGCTATGGCCGCGACGAGCACTACGACATCATCAGCGCCTTCATCAAGAGCATCCGGGGCAGTGACCCGGACGCTGCGCTCTACTGGTTGGCCAGGATGTTGACCGCCGGCGAGGACCCCCGGTTCATCGCCCGGCGGTTGGTCATCTCCGCCTCCGAGGACATCGGCCTGGCCGACCACACCTCGATCCTGGTGGCCAACGGCGCGGCGGCCGCTGTGGACTTCGTCGGCCTTCCGGAAGCCCGGATCAACCTGGCGCACGCCACCGTCCACCTGGCGACGGCACCAAAATCGAACTCGGCCTACGCCGGCCTGAACAAGGCGATGACCGACGTGAAGGATCTTCCCGCCGGAGAGGTCCCGATGCATCTGCGGGACAGCTCGTACCGGGGAGCTGCCAGCCTCGGCCATGGCGACGGCTACCGCTATCCTCATGACTACCCTGAGGGCCACGTCCCTCAGCAGTATCTGCCTGAAGAGGTGGGGGACCGGCGGTATTTCAGACCGACCGACCACGGTGAAGAGCGCCGGATAGCAGCACGCATGACCGAACTCTCCAATCAGAAGCCGCCCGCATCGGGGCCGAGCGCCACGAAGGAGCAGACGCCGTCATGACCGTCACGGAATTCGCCGCCATCGTTGTGGCCATAGCGGTCGTCGCCGCTGCGGTCTTCCTCATCACCGCGGTAAACAACCTGAACAACACACTGGCCAAGCTTGAGGACACCGCCCATCAGCTTCGGGACGAGGGGATCGGCGCCTTCCGGGAGCTCCGGCAGCTCATCGCCGATGCCGACGCCGAGCTGGACAAGGTGGACATCGTCCTCGACCGGGCCGATCACGCCACAACGGTGATCAGCGAAACAACCAGACGCACGCACGAAGCGGTCCAGGACCCGATGATCCGGACGCTGGCCGTCGCATCGGGAACCGGCAAGGTGGCCAGGACCTGGCTGTTCGGGCGTCGCAGGTTGGCCAGGAAGACCAAGGCCGGAACATGATCCGGCTGCTCAAATGGCGGCGGCTCCGGTGGTTGGTGATCGGCGGCGTCGCCAGATTCCTGGCCCGCCGCACCACGGCCCGGTCCGTCGATCAGGCCACCGCCGACCTTGAGGCTCGCCTGCCCGCGCCGGTGCAGAAAGCGCTCAAGGCCGCCCCCGCGGACGCCGTTCGGCTCGGGGGGTCCGCAGTCGTGGCCGGGCGGACCGCCAGACGGGTTGCGGTCAACACCCACCGGGCCACCAAGGCCACCGCGGACGGCCGCCGCAGACTGGCCGCCGAGGTGGGACGGATCCGGAACCTCAGGACCGACATCGGCCGCGAGGCCGAGAATCGTCGCCGGGAGCTCAAAGCCGAATACCTCCGGATCACCAGGGGGAACGGCGCCGCCGACGATGCCCTCATGGACGTCCGCACCGAACCACTGCCGGGGTTCGACGGCACCGAGCCAGGGGACGCAAACGGATCGGAGGACGGCGGCGGCTTCGCCGAGAACAGCGGATTTGCGGCCGCGGAGGACCCACCAACCGTCGACCCGCCGGTCCGCCCCGGTCGGTGGCGGGCAGAGCGACGCCTGCGGCCGACGTCGGTGGGCCGGGTCCAGCGGAGCTACCGCCCCGCCCGGCGGCCCTGGGACCGCTGAGCCACCGTCGCGGCGTACAAAATCGGCCCTCACCACCGACTACGCCGGTAGTCTGGGGCCGTGAAGGCCAAAGAACTGCGCAAAGCGTTTACCGATTTCTTCGTTGAGCGAGATCACCAGCAGATCCCGTCGGCCAGCCTCATCCCCCACGACGAGACGCTGCTGTTCGTGAACTCCGGCATGGTGCCGTTCAAGCCGTACTTCGTCGGCGAGGAGAAGCCCGACCACAACCGGGCCGTCACGGTTCAGAAGTGCGTCAGGGCCGGTGGCAAACACAACGACCTCGACGAGGTCGGTCGCACCACCCGCCACCTCACCTTCTTCGAGATGATGGGCAACTTCAGCTTCGGGGACTACTTCAAGGAAGAGGCCATCCCGATGGCCTGGAAACTGGTCACCGAGGTCTTCGGCCTCGATCCCGACCGGCTCTGGGTGACCGTCCATCTCAGCGACGATGAGGCGGCGGAGATCTGGGAGAAGTCGGTCGGCGTGCCGGCCGATCGGATCCAGCGCCTCGATGAGGACAACTGGTGGCGCATGGCCGACACCGGCCCGAACGGCCCGTGCTCGGAGATCTTCTGGGACATGGGGCCGGACTTCGGTGAGGACGGCGGTCCCGAGTTCGGCAGCGAGGACCGGTTCATCGAAATCTGGAACCTGGTCTTCATGCAGTTCGAAACCGATGAGGACGGCAACTCTCATCCGCTGCCGAAACCGTCGATCGACACCGGTGCCGGCCTGGAGCGGATCCTGATGGTCCTCCAGGGCAAGGGCACCGTGTTCGACATCGATGAGATGGCCCGGCTTGTCTCCGCGGCGGAGGAGATCACCGGGTACAAGCTCGGCCAGGACGAGGACTCCGACCTGGCCCTCCGGGTGCTCGCCGAACACGCCAGGACCATGACGTTCCTCATCAGCGACGGGGTTTACCCGTCCAACGAGGACCGGGGGTACGTCCTGCGACGCATCATGCGGCGGGCCATCCGGTTCGCCTACCTCCTGGGCGTCGAGGAGCTGGTGACCGGCCGTCTGGTTGACGCAGTGGTGGACATCATGGGCGCCGACTATCCGCAGCTGGTCACCACCCACGACATCGTCCGGCGCTCGGTCGAGCGGGAGGAGACCCAGTTCCGCAAGACGCTGGCTGTCGGCTCCAACATCCTGAACGAGCACCTCTCCGACGTTGAGCCAGGCGGGGTACTGCCCGGCTCCGTCGCGTTCCTCCTGCACGACACCTACGGCTTCCCCTACGAGGTGACCGAGGAGGTCGTCGCCGAGCGGGGCTTCTCGGTCGACCGGGCCGGTTTCGATGCCGACATGGCCGAGCAGCGCCGGCGGGCCAAGGCCGCCCGCAAGGGAGTCGTCCAGGCCGCCGACTTCGAGCAGATCCAGTCGCTCATCGAGGAGGGGAACCGGACCGAGTTCATCGGCCGGGAGTCGGAAGGCCACAGCCTGGTCGACATCGAGGCGGACATCCTCCTGGTCACCGGCCAGGGCACCGACACCGTTTCGCTCTTCACCAACCGAACCCCGGCCTACGCCGAGGCCGGCGGACAGATCGGTGACACCGGGCAGGTCGTGACCGACACCGGAACCGCCCGCATCCTTGACACGGTCTACGCCGTGCCCGGCGTCCATCGTCACGTGATCGAGATCACCGACGGTGAAATCCTGCCCGGGCAGCTTGCCGGCCTGACGGTCGACGTGCCACGCCGGGACGATATCAAGCGGAACCACACCGGCACCCACCTGGTTCACCACGCGCTTCGTGAAGTCCTCGGGGACCACGTCAAGCAGCAGGGGTCCCATGTGGGGCCGGATCGGCTCCGGTTCGACTTCAGCCACTTCGACCCGGTCACGGCGGAGCAGATCTCCGAGATCGAGGACATCGTCAACTCGATGATTTTGGAGAACACCACAACCGATCACCCGGAGATGACCAAGTCCGAGGCCGAGGCGCTCGGCGCCATCGCGTTCTTCGGGGACAAGTACGGCGACATCGTCCGGGTCATGTTCGCCGGCCCAACCATCGAGTTCTGCGGTGGCACCCACGTCAATGCCCTCGGCGACGTCGGGCTGATGAAGATCGTGAGCGAGAGCTCGGTCGGCTCGAACCTCCGGCGCATCGAGGCGGTCACCGGCACCCGGGCGATCGAGCTGCTCCGGGGCGAGCAGTCCACCGTCGACCGGGCCGCGGACCTGCTCAACGTCCCGCGGGGTGACATGCTCGACGGGCTCACGAAACGGCTGGACGAGATGGCAGATCTCCGGGACCAGATCAAGGCCATGCAGGGCAAGCTGGCCGCCAGCCAGGCCGGGGACCTGGTCGAGTCGGCAGTCGACGGCGTGGTCGTGGCCCGGCTCGACGGTATGTCCCGTGACGCCCTCAAAGACCTTGCGGTGGCCATCCGGGACCGCGACGAGGTCACAACCGTGGTCCTCGGCGGGGCGGCCGACGGCGGAGGAGCGGCGCTGGTGGCCGCGGTCAACCCCGGCTCGCCAACCGAGGCGGGCGCACTGATCGCGGATGGCGCAAAGGCCATCAAGGGCGGCGGTGGCAAGGGTGCGGAACTTGCAATGGCCGGTGGCAAGGACCCGGACGGGGTCGACGCCGCGCTCGACCTTGCCCGCCAGGCGGCCGGAATCTCATCCTGACAAAACAACCGGAGACCGCGGATCCCGGTTTCGGCCGGGTCGTCGGGCTCGATCTTGGTTCCCGGCGGATCGGCGTTGCGGTCTGCGACGCGGGTCGGCTGGTGGCCACTCCGTTCGAGACGGTCAAACGGGTCGGCGACCGTCCGGTCGAGCACGCCAGGTTGCGGGAGATCGTGGCCGAAACCGGCGCGGTGCTGCTCGTGGTCGGGTTGCCGCTCTCGCTGGACGGATCGGTGGGGCCTGCGGCCAAGAGCGTGCTGTCCGAGGTCAGGGCGCTCCGCCGGGCCATGGGGATCCCGGTCGAAACCCAGGACGAACGGCTGACCACCGTCACGGCGGACGACGTGCTGACTCGGCAACGGGTCCGGGGCACGAAGCGGCGTGACGTGGTTGACCAGGTGGCTGCAGCGGTGATCCTCCAGTCGTGGATCGACAGCGCTCCGGTCGGTCCGGCGGACCCGCCGGGTGGTGATCCGGAGGGGGACCCCGCCCCGGCCGATCCAGACAGTACGATTTAGCCGTGACATTTTTGGACCAGGACAGCAGGAGCCGACGCCCCGGCGATCCGATTGGGGGCGGCGGTGACCTGGAGTGGGAGGACGAAGCCGAGTTCGTCACCGCCCGCCCGTCCGGTCTTCGGGTGCTGCGGGCGATCATCGCCGCGGTGATCCTGCTCGGCATCGGGTACGTGATCTACACCGGAGCCCGGGCCTGGTTCGCCGCCCAGCTCGACCCGGAAGGTTCACCCAGGGGTTCGGTGATCGTCAACGTTCCCAGCGGGGCCACCGTCGGGGATCTCGCCTCCCTGCTGGAGTCCAACGAGGTCATTCCCAACAGCACGTTCTTCCGCTACTACGCCGATTACAAGGAGTTCTCGGACTTCCAGGCCGGCGAGTACACGATGCAGCTCAACATGTCCGCCGACGAGGCGATGGCCCGCATCAACGAAGGTCCGAAACAGATCGAGTACGGGGAGTTCCTGATTCCGGAAGGCCTCTGGGTCAGCGAGGTTCTGGAGCGCAC
>JBCCGJ010000341.1:0-6670 GCA_039029335.1 Actinomycetota bacterium
GATCCAGGAGGTGATCGGCAGCCGGTTCACCGGGTCGTCGAGATGGAGGTCCGGCGGTTCGACGTCGTGCGCCCAGACCAACGTTTTGGGGCCGGCAGGCGGTGGCGTCGCTGCGTCGTCCTCGCCGTCGACCGCCGAGTCGTCCTCCGGGGCCGCATCGTCGTCCTCACCCGCACCTTGCTCGCCATCTGCGCCGGAGTCGGAGTCAGACTCGACGTCGGTTGCGACAGCGGCGTCGTCCGCCGACGACTCGGCCTGCTCGGTGACCTCGTCCGGATTCGAGTTGTTGGAGCAGGAGACCGCGGTCAGGCCGAGCGCGACGATCAGGGCGAGGAACCCGCCGAAGGGTCGCGGTCCGGGGCCCGTCACCGGTTCAGGCGTCGTGCAGCCGATACTGGATGATCCTGGCGAACGACTCCGCCTCCAGGCTTGCCCCGCCGACCAGCGCACCGTCGATGTCCGGCTGACTCATCAGCTCCGCGGCGTTCACCGGCTTGACCGAACCGCCGTACTGGATGCGCACCTCGCCGGCGGCGTCCTCGCCGTGGCTTTCGCGAACGACGGACCGCACCGCCTGACACATCGCCTGTGCGTCATCGGCTGACGCGGTCCGGCCGGTGCCGATGGCCCAGATCGGCTCGTAGGCGATCACCATCGACCCGACCTGTTCGGCGGTCACGTTCTGAAGCCCGGCCCGGATCTGGGCCTCCACCTTGGATTCGGCCTGACCGGCCTCCCGCTCCTCCAACGTCTCGCCGACGCACAGAATGGGGGTCATGTCCTCGGCCAGGATGGCCCGGACCTTGCTGTTGATCAGTTCGTCGGTCTCGCCGAACACCTCCCGCCGTTCGGAGTGACCGGCGATGACGTACATGACCCCGAGTTTCGCCAGCATCGACGGGGCGACCTCACCGGTGAACGCCCCCTTCGGTTCCGAATGGCAGTGCTGGGCGCCCAGGAAAAACGGAATCCGGTCGGACTCGAGGGCCGTCTGCACGGTCCGGATGTCGGTGAACGGCGGGTGGACCGACACGTCGACCGCGTCGACGTCGTCCCTGGTGACCTGATAGCTGAGTTCCTGCACCAGCTTGAGCGCCTCGAAGTGGTTGAGGTGCATCTTCCAGTTGCCGCTGATGAGCGGACGCCGTGGTTCAGAGCCTGCCATGGTTCTCCTCGTTGTTCGGTCCTTCGATTCTGCCCCGTTGTCCGGAGCGGCGCTTGCCTGCCCTGGTCAACCGCTTCAGTCGACGCTGTTCCGCAGCGCCGCCAGGCCGGGAAGGTCTCCCTGTTCCAGCAGCTCGAGCGATGCACCACCGCCGGTGGAGACGTGGTCAACCCGGTCGTCGACGTCGAACTGCTTGGCCGCGGCTGCAGAGTCGCCGCCACCAACGACCGTGTAGGCCCTGGTGTCGCCGATGGCCATGGCCACCACCTGGGTTCCGGCCGCAAAGCGGGGATCCTCGAAGACCCCCATCGGGCCGTTCCACAGAACGGTGCCGGCGTCCATGATGACGTCACTGAAGACCGCAGCGGTTCCGGGGCCGATGTCGACCCCCATCCAACCCTCCGGCAGGTCGACGCCGGCCTGGCGGACCTCGCCACCGGCCTCCGGCTCGAAGAGCTTCCCGCCCGGGCCGAGTGCGGTCACGTCCTCCGGCAGGTGGATGGGCTTGTCCCCATCCAGGAGGCGGGCGCACGTCTCCACCATGTCCTCCTCCAGCAGCGACGAGCCGACGCTGTGGCCCTTGGCCTTGAGGAAGGTGAATGCCATGCCCCCGCCGATGATCAAGCTGTCCACCACCTCGAGCAGCGCCTCGATGACGGTGAGCTTGTCCGAGACCTTCGCCCCACCCATGACCGCGATGAACGGTCGGCGGGGTCCGTCCCGAAGACCGAGCAACACACCGACCTCGGTGGCCAGCAGGCGGCCTGCGGCGGACGGCAGATGCCTCGGTGGACCGACGATCGATGCGTGCGACCGGTGGGAGGCACCGAACGCGTCGTTGACGTACAGGTCGTGACCTTCGATCAGCGATGCGACCATGGCGTCGCTGTTGGCCTCCTCGCCCGGGTCGAAGCGAAGGTTCTCCAGCAACTCGACGCCGGGGGCGAGCGACGCCAACCGCTCTCGAACCGGGGCAAGCGAGTACTCGGGGTTCTGCTGGCCCTTCGGCCGACCGAGGTGGGAGCACGCGGTGACCTTGGCCCCGTTCTTGGTCAGCCATTTCAGGGTTGGCAGTGCGGCCCGAATCCGCAGATCGTCGGTGATTTCCCCGTCCCGCAGGGGGACGTTGAAGTCAACCCGGACCAGCACGGAGCGACCGCTCACATCCCCCAGGTCCTCCAGTTCGGGAACGCCGAAAATCACGGGCGGCGGGAGGATGCCCGCCGCATGGCGTCTCGGCGTTCGGCCGAAACGTCCCTGCGGGAGTACCCGGTTGATGGTGAGCCGGTCATGGGCAGCGTCACGATTGGTTCGCCGCCCCGACGATCACGGTCATGTCGACCAGTCGGTTGGAGTAGCCCCACTCATTGTCGTACCAGCCGGCGATCTTGACCAGCGATCCCTGGGTCATCGTCAGGCCGCCGTCCAGGGTGCAGGAGGCGGGCGAGGTGACGATGTCGGTGGAGACGATGGGGTCCTCGGTGTAGTCCAGCACCCCGGCCAGACGACCGGAAGACGCAGCGGCGGCGAAGGCGGCGTTCACGTCGTCGACGGACGGTTCACCCTCGACAACGGCGGTAAAGTCGGTCAGGGAGCCGGTGGGGACGGGCACCCGGAGGGCGAAGCCGTCGAGCTTGCCCTGCATGGCCTGCAGGACCAGGCCGGTGGCCCGGGCCGCGCCGGTCGAGGTTGGGATGATGTTGATGGCCGCGCTGCGGGCCCGGCGGAGGTCCTTGTGGGGACCGTCGACCAGCGCCTGGTCCCCGGTGTAGGCGTGGACCGTGGTCATCAGGCCCTGCTTGACACCAAAGGCCTGGTCGAGGACCTGGACCATCGGCACGAAGCAGTTGGTTGTGCAGGAGGCGTTCGACACGACCTTGTGGGTTGCCGGGTCGAACGTGTCCTCGTTCACCCCGACAACAAACGTGGCGTCCGCGCCGCCGCAGGGCGCAGACACGATAACAAATGGGGCACCACCCTCCATGTGGCGGACCGCACCCTCCTTTGAGGTGAAGACACCGGTCGACTCGACGACGACGTCGACGCCGAGGTCGCCCCACGGAAGCTTGTCCGGGTCACGCTCGCTGAGGACCTTGAGCACGTCACCGTCGACCGAGATGCCACCGTCGACCGCGGTGATGTCGTTCGGGAGCTGACCGAGGACCGAGTCGTACTTGAGGAGGTGAGCCATCGTGTCGAGCGAGCCGAGGTCGTTCACGGCAACAAAGTCGATGTCGGCGCCCATCGACTTGGCAGCACGGAAGAAGTTTCGCCCGATACGCCCGAATCCGTTGATACCTACTCGAATTGCCATTCCTCTTGGTCCTTCCGGTGTCCAGATGGGTCTTGCGGGCCGCGCAAACCCGCTCCGGCCCGGTTGAACCCTATCCGCTCACCAGCTGAATTTCGGGATACTCCGGTGAGTCGATTCGCCGCTCCGTTCCGCCCGACGGCGGACGGGCTTCAGCCCAGCAGGTCGGCCAGCACAAGGCCCAGTTTTACGGGGTCGTGACTCCAGCCGTCCTCCGCGGCGAGGTCGGCCACCGTCACCGGGCAACCCGCCACGGACGCCAGCGGCGACCCGCCGACGACCGGTCCGTCCGCCGTGGCCGGTCCTGCGGTGGCCACGACCGCATCGATGGAGACGCCGTGGTCGGCAACGGCCTGCAGATGTTCGGCCAGACCGAACCCTCTGGCATCCGCCTTCTCGTTTGCAACGTTGGCGATGAACACCCGCTGGGCGGAGGTCTCGGCGAGTGCCTGCCGTATGGCCGGCACGACTGCGGTGGCCAGGACCGAGGTGAACAGCGATCCGGGCCCGATCAGCACCTGATCGGCGGTGCGGACCGCGTCAACCGCGGCGGCCGACACCGGCGGATCGGTCGGATCGAATCGGAGGTTGCGGATACCCGCCGCCCGCTCGATCGTCACCTGGCCGGCGAGCGTGCCGGTGTCCGAGTCCGCGATGAGGGTGACCGGTACCTCGGTGGCCGGGAAGATCCGTCCGGTGGCCCCGATCAGTCTCCCGATCTCGTCGATTCCCTGCTGCAGATCGTTGGCGACAAGGGCCAACCCGGTGAGGAGGATGTTGCCGATCGGATGACCCTGCAGCGATCCGACGTCGAACCGGTGTTCAAGCGATTGCGCGAGAAGGGAGTCCTCGGCCGCCAGCGCCGACAGGCAGCGCCGAAGATCCCCCGGCGGCGCAACACCGAGATCCAGCCGGAGCCGGCCGCTCGATCCGCCGTCGTCCCCGATGGACACAACACCGGCGATGGCGCCGGCGTAGGTTCTGGCGGCTCGAAGTGACGCCGCAAGGCCGTGGCCACCGCCGAGGGCGACCACCGACGGTCCGGACCGATCCGGATCGGCGGCCGGGCCGCCCACCCGATGGCGGGACTGTGCGCTGTCTGAGGTTTCTGGGCTGTGGTGGGTCATGTGTTGCCCCGATGGTGGCCCGACGCCGGTTCGGTCTGAGGTGTCCCCGCCGGGACGGCTTACTTGTCGATATCCCGGTGACTCACCCGGGGATGCCAACCGCCGTCCTTCAGCATATGGCCAACGCTCTCCGCAATGGCGACCGATCGGTGCCGACCTCCCGTGCACCCGAAGGCCACGGTCAGGTAGCTCTTTCCTTCATCCTCGTACTCGGGCAGGAGATGGTCGAGCATCTGCTTGAGATCGGCCAGGAAACGCTCACCGGCCGGGCGGTCGAGGACATAGGACTGGATCTCGGGGTCCTTGCCACTCAGCGGCCGCAGGTCGGCCTCCCAGTGGGGGTTCGGCAGGAAGCGGCAGTCGAAGACCAGGTCGACGTCGAGGGGAATCCCGTGTTTGTAGCCGAACGACACAAGCGTCAACCGCATCGACGTGTCCGTCCAGCTGTCCTTGAAGTGTTCGGTGATCCGCTCCCGGAGCTGGTGGGGGTTCAGTGCACTGGTGTCCAGGACCAGGTCGGCCGCCTCTCGGAACGGGACGAGCCCCTCCCGCTCTTGTTCGATCGCGTCCACCAGGCTGCCGTCGCCCTTCAGCGGATGCCGCCGCTTTGTCGATTCGTACCGGCGGACCAGGACGTCGGTGGACGCCTCGAGGAAGACCGCCCGGACGTCCTCCACCTGGGACCGGAGGGCGTTGATCTCCTGGGAGATCTCCTCATCGTGGCCTCCCATGACCAGCGCGACGCGGTCGTACCCACCGGCGCCGGACTCGGCGAGCTCGCCGACCTTTGGGATCAGCGATCCCGGCAGGTTGTCGATGACAAACCAGCCGAGATCCTCAAACGCTCCGGCGGCAACCGACCGCCCGGCGCCGGAGAGTCCACTGACGACGGCAACACGAGTCACCGAGTCATCTTCGCGCCACCCGGCAGGTGACCGAGGGACCGGCCGAGGAGTTCACAGGACGTTCGCCGGACCGTCACATCTTTCCGGTGTGAATCGCCAACAGCCGGGGAACGGTTCCGGCTGCCTCATACTGCGGCGCCTGGTTCAGAAATCCCGGTGGCGGGGCGGGCTCGTCGAGCCGTTCGATCACCAGTCCGGCAGCGGCGAGGGCGTTGACGTAGCGGGACAGCGGCCGGTGGATGAACCTGATGAAGACACCCTTCTGGACCTCCTCGATCGTTGCCGCCTCCGGGAGGTACGGACCGATCCGCCAGTACTGTTCCGGCGGGTCGATCAGCTGGTCGTCGATCCAGCCGCTGCCCGGGGTCTGCAGGAGGGGGTGGTTCAGCAGCAGCAGAAACCGTCCCCCCGGAGCCAGGACCCGGCTGACCTCGTTGATGGCCTGGTCCACTTGATCGATGTGCTCGAAGACCAGGCAGGCCACCGCGCCGTCGAAGGAACCGTCGGCGAACGGAAGCCCGGCGGCGCCGCTGCGGAGGTAGCGGACCGGTCCGCCGCGTGCCGCCGCTTCTGCGATTTGCCCGGCCACCGGGTCGACACCAACAACCGATGCGCCGGATTCGGTCAGGGCCCGGGCGATCTGACCCTCCCCCGTGCCGATGTCCACGATCCGGGTGCGGTCCGCCATGGCATCGACGACCAGCGGGATGATCTGCTCGGTGTACTCCGGGTCGACGCCGTCGGTGAACTCGTCCTGCCACCAGTCGGCGTGGTTGTTCCAGAGCTCGGTGCTGAGCTCTGCGGTGGGTAGGGCGGCGGTGGGTAGGGCGGCGGTGGGCTGGGTGGCCGTGGGCTGGTCGGCGTTCGACAGGTCGGCGGACCGATCGGCCCGGCCCTCGGGTGATCCGGTCACCGGTCGAGGCCGTGGGTCTTTGCGTACACCGCGATGGCCACGTTGTCCGGAAGCCAGCTCAACGCCTGGAGATCGCTCAACTCCGCCTTGCGTACCGCGGCGACGCCCCCCATTTCCTTGACCAATCGCTTCTTGCGGGTTGGACCGAGGCCGGCGATGTCGTCCAGCACGGACTTGGTCATCCGCTTCTTGCGCAGCTGGCGGTGGTAGCTGATGGCGAATCGATGCGACTCGTCCCGGAGCCGCTGC
>JBCCGJ010000342.1:0-6606 GCA_039029335.1 Actinomycetota bacterium
CCGGACCCGGATTCACCGAAACCGGATTCGCCAATACCGGTCTCGTCGGCACCTGACCTGGCGACGGCGGAGCCATCGGTCCGAGAACCTTCGGCGTTGGACGGATCTGGTTGCCGGGTGGTCTCGCCCCGATGGCCGGTACAGAAGTCAAGGATCCGCCGCCGGGCCGCCTCGGTCTCCGGATGGTCCAGTTCGGCGGCGTGCAGCTGGGCCTCGGCGTGGGCAAGGTCGTCGTACCGGGATGCCAGCCGAGGGTCGTCCGCGCAGAGAATTTCGAACCGGTGTTCCGAGGTCACGCTCGGTAGTGTACGCCGGGTCTCCCCGACGGCAGTTTGAGCGGAGCTGTGCCGGCGACTGCCGTACCGGCCGCTGCGCTGGTACAAGGTGGCCAACGGCGATGGGGTGGTCAGCTCAAATAGGCGGCCAGCTCCACCAGGTGGTCAGCTCAGATAGGTGGTCAGCGGCGATCGGGTGGTCAGCCTTTGTGGGTGGTGGTCGGCAACTTCGGTCGGCTGACGTGAGGGCTGTCGGCGACGGCGAACCGCCACGGCCGGGTGGCGGCCTTGGTTATGCCGACCCGGGGGCCACGGCCGACGGATTCCGGCGGCGGCCCGGCCGCTCGGCGGAGCCCCACCGGGGCCGACCCGTCAAGGAGCTGCACACCGTTGTGATCGCCCGTGATACCCAGGGCGGCGCAGAGCTTGCCCGGCCCGGAACACAGGTCCGTCTCCTTCCGGGCCTTCGGGCGGTCGGCCCACATCCGGTCCACCCCGCCGACCGGCTCCACCGCTCGGATCAACACCGCTCCCGGGACGTCCGGCGGGCCGCAGACCACATTGGCGCACCAGTGCATGCCGTAGATCCGGTACACGTAGAGGCGGCCCGCCGGACCGAACATCACCGCGTTACGGGCGGTCCTGCCCCGAGCGGCGTGGCTGGCGCCGTCGTCCTCCCCTTCGTAGGCCTCGACCTCGACGATGATCCCAACCCGCTCACCGACGCCGTCCCGGACCCAAAGCTCGGCGCCGAGCAGTTTCGGCGCAACCTCAAGAGCCCGGGCATCGAGCGCTCGGGCATCCAGCGAGCGCGAACCCGATCCCGCCATCGGCGCCGCTCAGCGATGTCCCAGGTCGGCCAGGCGCTCCCGGTCCGCGGCAATCCTGGCATCCAAGCGGTCCAGCTGTGCCGCAACCGGACCGAGCCCGGCCCCACCGGGACTCTGGCGTCTGGCGACCGCGGCTCCCGGCTCGAACAGCTCGGCCACCGACGGATCGAAGTGGGGCGACGCCGCCACCAGCTCGGCAAGCGTGGCCGGTCCCGCCAACGACTCGCGGACCAGGGCGCCGACCACGGCATGGGCGTCCCGAAACGGCATACCGGTCTGGACCAGGATCTCCGCCAGGTCGGTGGCGAGCGCGGTCTGGTCATCCGCTGCGACCGCCATGGTGTCCACGTTGAACGTCGCCGTTTCGATCATGCCGCCGAGGGCGACCAGCGCAAGCGACAGCTGATCGAACGAGTCGAAGAGCGACTCCTTGTCCTCCTGCAGGTCCCGGTTGTAGGCCAGCGGCATGCCCTTCATGGTGACCAGCATCGCAGTCAGGTTGCCGATGAAGCGGCCGGACTTGCCCCTCGTCAGCTCGGCAATGTCCGGATTCTTCTTCTGCGGCATCATCGAGCTGCCGGTGGCGAACCCGTCGTCAAGCGTCACAAACCCGAACTCCGAGGACGCCCAGAGCACCAGCTCTTCACCGATCCGGCTGAGGTTGACACCGAGCATCGCCAGCGAGAACAGCGCCTCGGCAACGAAGTCCCGGCTGCTGGTGACGTCCAGCGAATTCTCGAACACCCGGGCGAACCCGAGGTCCTCGGCGGTGGCCGCAGGATCAAGCGGCAGCGACGACCCGGCCAAGGCCCCGGCCCCGAGCGGGGAAACGTCGGCCCGGGTCAGCCCGTCGACGATCCGGTCGAAGTCCCGGGAGATGGCCCAGGCGTGGGCCGCCAGGTGGTGGGCCAACGGCACCGGCTGCGCACGCTGCAGGTGGGTGTATCCCGGCAGGTAGGCGTCGCCGACGGCCCTGGCCTGGTCGGCCAGAACCTGGACAAAGGCCAGCACCGGGCCGGCGATCTCGGTCATCGACTCCAGGACCCACAGCCGGAAGGCGGTTGCCACCTGATCGTTGCGGCTCCTGCCGGTGTGCAGCTTGCCGCCCGGTGTTCCGGCGATCTCGGTCACCCGGCGCTCGATGGCGGTGTGGATGTCCTCGTCGGCCTCGACGAACGCCAGCGTGCCGGCCGCCAGCTCCTGACCGGTCTGGTCAAGGGCGGCCAGGATGGCCTCAGCCTCGTCCGCGGTCAACAGCCCGACGCGGGCCAGGCCGCGGACGTGGGCCTTGGAGGCCCGGATGTCCTGGTCACCGATCCGAACGTCGAACGGCAGGCTGACCGTGAAGGCGAGCAGGGCCTCGGTTGGACCTCCTTCGAACCGACCGTGCCACAGGGTTTGGCCCTGTTCGTCACCGCCGCTGTTGTTGTCGCCCGTCACGATTCGCCCTGCCCACCGAGGCCGAACTGCTCCGGCCGCTTCGCCGCGAGCGTCCGCAGCCGAAGCGCGTTGAGCTTGATGAACCCTTCGGCGTCGGCCTGGTTGTATGCGCCGCCGTCGTCCTCGAAGGTCGCGATGTTCTCGTCGAACAGCGAATCGTCCGACTTTCGGCCGACAACATCGATGTTGCCCTTGTACAGCTTCACCCGCACGGTGCCGTTCACCACCTGCTGGCTCCAGTCGATGGCGGTCTGCAGCATCTGCCGCTCCGGGCTCCACCAGTAGCCGTTGTAGATGACCGACGCGTATCGGGGCATCAGCTCGTCCTTGAGGTGGGCGACCTCGCGGTCGAGGGTGATCGACTCGATCGCCCGATGGGCCTTCAGCATGATGGACCCGCCCGGCGTCTCGTAAGCGCCGCGGCTCTTGATACCGACGTAGCGGTTCTCCACGATGTCCAGGCGACCGCAGCCGTTGGCCCCACCGACCTCGTTGAGATGCATCAGGACCTCGGCCGGGGTCATGTCCTTCCCGTCGATGGCCACGATGTCACCGGCCCGATAGTCCAGCTCGAGATACGTCGCTTCGTTCGGCGCCGCCTCGGGGGTCACCGACCAGCGCCACATCTCAGACGGCGGTTCGGTCCACGGGTTCTCCAGCGGGCCACCCTCGTAGGAGATGTGCAGCATGTTGGCGTCCATGGAGAACGGGGACTTCGACCCTCGGGACATCTCGATGGGGATGTCCCGCTCGGCGGCGTAGGCCAGCAACTTCTCCCGGCTCAGCAGGTCCCACTCCCGCCACGGGGCGATGACTTTGATGTTCGGCTCCAGTGCGTAGGCGCCGAGCTCGAACCGAACCTGGTCGTTTCCCTTGCCGGTCGCGCCGTGGCTGATGGCATCCGCGCCCTGTTCGGCGGCAATCTCCACCAACCGTTTTGCGATCAGCGGGCGGGCGATCGAGGTGCCCAGCAGATACTCGCCCTCATAGATGGTGTTGGCCCGGAACATGGGGAAGACGAAGTCCCGGACGAACTCCTCCCGCAGATCGTCGATGTAGATCGACTCCTCCGGCACCCCCATGGCCAGCGCCTTGGTACGGGCAGGCTCAAGCTCCTCGCCCTGGCCGAGATCCGCGGTGAACGTCACGACCTCGCACTGGTAGGTCTCCTGCAGCCACCGGAGGATGACCGATGTGTCAAGCCCACCGGAGTAGGCCAGAACGACCTTCGTCACATCACTGCTCACAACACGCTCCACGTTCAGATTCAGGTTGGGGTTCAGGGTTTTGGGTCTGTGGTACTTCGGGTCTGTTGCTTGTTGGTCTCTTGTCCGGCCGGCTACAGCTCGGCCAGTTCGGAAAGTTCCGACTGCAGGGACTTGCCGTTGCCCTCGGTGGCCACGGCCAGGAGAGTATCGTCGCCGGCCACCGTTCCCATCAGGTTGGGAAGTCCGGACCGGTCGAGCGCCGAGGCGACCACGTGAGCCGAACCGACGGGGGTGCGAAGAAGCACGAGGTCACCGGACCGGCCGACCTCGACGACCCACTCGCCGAGCACCCGCCGCAGGTGGTCCTGAGGGGCGAACTGCTCGGCCGGAAGCTCCGGGATGGCGTACACCGTGGCACCGCCGGGTACCCGAACCTTGATGGCCCCCAGGTCCTCCAGGTCACGGGAGACCGTCGCCTGGGTGGCCGTGATCCCGTCATCGGCCAGCAGGTCCACCAGCTTCGACTGGCTGGTCACGGCATGGTCGGCCAGCAGCTTGGTGATCCGGTGTTGCCGCTGGGCCTTTCCTGCACTCATGGGGCCGAGGACGCCGCGCTGCTCGAAGTCGGGTTTTGGTCGCAGATCCAGTGGAGGACCGCCCGTGCCGAGTGCAATCGGTTCGCAGCCTGCGGCCAGATACGGCTCTGGCCACCGTCGAGGACCTCGTCCGATGCCTCCTCGTTGCGGTGCGCCGGCAGGCAGTGCATAAAGATCGCCTTCGACGCGGCGTCCATCAGCTGCCCGTCGACCGAGAAGCCCTCAAAGGCCTTGAGCCGCTCCTCGCGCTCGTCCTCCTGGCCCATGGAGATCCAGGTGTCGGTGTAGACGACGTCCGCACCGTCCACCGCCTCGGTCGGGCGATCGATGTAGTCGACAACAACCCCGGCTGCAGCCAGGCGATCCCGGTCAACGTCGCTGAATCGGTGTCCGGGTGGCGATGAGATGCGAATTCGAGCGCCGAGCATGCCGGCGGCCAGCGCCAACGACCGGGTGACGTTGTTGCTGTCCCCGACGTAGGTGACGATCCGATCCTCGATCGAGCCGTACTCGGCCTCGATGGTCAGCACATCGGCGATGGCCTGCAGGGGGTGGGCCCCGTCGGACAGGAGGTTCACGATCGGCACGACGTTCAGGGCCGCCATATCCTCGAGCAGGCCGTGGTCGAAGACCCGGGCACAGATCGCCCGGTGGTAGCACGCAAGCGTCCTGGTGACATCGGCCGGGGACTCCCGTGTCCCGATCCCAACTTCGGCCTCGGTGATGTACACCGGGTGGCCACCGAGTTGGACCACCGCCATCTCGGTGGAGTTGCGTGTTCTGGCCGACGGTTTCTCGAAATAGCAGGCCACCCCCTGGCGGTGCAGCACCGGTTCGAGCGAGTCGAACGGTCGCTGGGCGGTGTTCACGATCTCCCGGAGTTCAGCCGGCGAGAGGTCGTCTATCTCCAGCAGGTGCCTCATGACGCGCAGTCGGTGTCCGGGGCCGCTGCCGCGGCCCGATGCTGGTCGAGGACCCCGGACAGGATCTTGACCGCCTCTGCGATATGGCCGTCCTCGATGATGACCGGTGGGGCCAGCCGCAGGGCGGTGTCGGTCACCCCGTTCACGACCAGGCCGGCGGCCAGGCAGTCCGCCGCCACCTTGCGGGCGTCGAATCCGTCCAGCTCGAGTGCCAGCAGCAGGCCGAGACCCCGCACGCCGACAACCCCGGGCACGCCGAGCATCGCCTGGGTCAGCCGCTCGCCCGCCGACGCCGCGAGTCCGGGGGCGTCGATGGCCTGCATGGTCTCCAGCACCGCTCTGGCCGCCGAGGCGGCCAGGGGCTGTCCGCCATAGGTGGTGGCGTGGTCGCCGGGTCGAAACGCCGCAGCCACATCGGCCTTTGCCCAGCAGGCACCGATCGGCATGCCGTTGCCGAGGGCCTTGGCCATCGCCACAACGTCCGGCGACACCCCGAAGTGCTGGAACCCCATCCATCGTCCGGTCCTGGCGAACCCGGTCTGCACCTCGTCGACCATGAACAGGATGTTCCGCTCCCGGCAAAGCCGTTCAACGCCCTGGAAGTACTCCTCGGTTGCCGGGTTGACCCCGCCCTCGCCCTGGACCGGCTCGAGGAAGACCGCGGCGACCGTGTCGTCCAACGATTTCTCCAACTCCTCCAGGTCGTTCCAGATCACGTGCCGGAATCCCTCCGGCAGTGGCTGGAACACGTCCCACTTCTGAGGCTGGCCGGTTGCGGCCAGGGTGGCCAAGGTCCGGCCGTGGAAGCTCTGGAACGCACAAACCACCACGTGTTTGCCCGGTCCGCCGTGGCGCCGTGCCAGCTTGATGGCGGCTTCGTTGGCCTCCGCACCGGAGTTACAGAAGAAGACCTGCCCGCCGGCCGGGGCGCCGTCGCCGATGGCCTGGTCGATCAGCGTTGCAACCGGCCCGCCATGCTCGGTCGCGTAGAGGTTGGAAACGTGGAGGAGCCGATTGGCCTGGGCCGAGACGGCGGCGGCCACGGCCGGATGGGCATGGCCGAGGCTGGTCACCGCCAGACCGCAGAGAAAGTCGAGGTACTTCCGGTCCTCGCTGTCCCACAGGTACGGCCCCTCACCGCGTACGAACTGCACCGGCTGGGGGCCGTAGTTCGGCATGAACGGCGATCGGGCCGTCGCCGCTTCGGGGGTTGTGGCCGACGGGTCGACGTTGGTTGCCTGCGATGTCATGAGATGGCCTCCCTGATTTCCTGTAGGGCCGGTTCCTTGGCGGTGATCATGGTGCCGATGCCGGCATCGGTGAAGAGTTCGAGC
>JBCCGJ010000343.1:0-6591 GCA_039029335.1 Actinomycetota bacterium
AGCCAGCTGTCGAACACGGCGCGGACGGCCATGACCACCTGGGTGGCCGGCTCCGGAGGCACGGTATACCCCGCGTCGGTCAGCATCCCGGCGACGGCCACCGGATCCGGAGCGACCGCCCCGGCGCGGCCGATGAGTTCCCCCGGCGCACCGAGAACCAACTGGGCGAATCCCAGCAACGCGCGGCAGTGGGTGTCTGCAGCGAACGCCGCGTCACCGCTTGCCGCAGCAACGGCTCGTTCAACCGCCGGGTTCATACCGACGTTCAAGACCGTGTCCATCATGCCCGGCATGGAAATCCGTGCTCCGGAGCGAACGCTGACCAACAGCGGATTGGTTTCGGACCCCAGTTGTTTGCCGGCCTCTTGTTCGAGACCGTCGAGCGCCTCCGCAACGGACCGGTCGAACCGGTCGGACCAGCCGTGGGCCAGGTACTCCCGGTAGGCGTCCGTCGTGATCGTGAAGCCGGGCGGCACCGGGATTCCGGCGCGGTGCATCAGGACAAGACCGGCCCCCTTTCCGCCGACGAGTGCAACGAGGTCATCCCCGGAGAGCGCGTGATCAGCGGTGAACGGATGGGCCAGCGCTCCTCCGACCGCCACCTGATCCGGCGCCCCCGGCATACCTGAAGACCCTGACTGACCTGATACCGACTGGTCAGACGACACCCGCACTCCTCCCCGCGGTTGCCGAACCGCTGACGCACACCTACAACTTCATCCCCCGGCCCATACCGGGCGATCGGACCACTGTAGATGCTGGGGTTGATCAGGTGAACATTGCGGCGACCTCGATCGCCTGCGTTGCGGCGAACTCGATCAGCTCGGTCGAATGCTCCACGGGCACGTCGTAGGTGTTCCACATGACGTCGATGATCGTCTCGGTAACCGTGGGATCTTCGTCCTCCCGCAGCGGGGCGACAAGCCGAACCGCAACGGGAACGTCGTCCGCCGTCGAGTCGTTGTGGCCGGCGATCGCATCGCGTAGGCCGCTCGGCAGGTCCCAGGCGTCACACAGCAGGCCACCGACCTCGTCGTGACCCCAGCCGAGCGAGGCCCGCTCCAACGCATGGAGTTGGCCGAGGCCGTCGTGCCACGCCGCCAGTACCTTTCGGTAGTCGTCCCTCGCTGCGGCGAGCATCGGAATGGCCATGTCCTGCAGCAGGCCCGCAGTGAACGAGAGACTGGCTGTTGCGGGGTGGAGGACACCGGCGATCGCCCGGGCGGTCGTCGCCCGGCGGCCGGAGGCGAGCCAGAACCGCGACTGGTCGAACCCCTCGACCGAGACGCTGGGCAACGCGCTGCGGACCCCGGCCGAGAGGACCAGGCTTTCAACGGCACCGAAGCCGGCGATGGCCACTGCGTGATCGATGTTGGACACCGGCCTCGCCGGGCTGAACTCGGCGGAGTTGACCAGCTTGAGCAACCGTACGGAGAGCCCGGGGTCGACGCTGAGCGCGTCGGCGACGTCCGAGGCCGACGTGTCCTCCGCCCGGAGAGTCTCCAGCGTCTTCACGACCGCTGCGGGGAACGTCGGTACCTCCGCGTCGCCGAGGATGCCGGCCAGGACGACCTCGGCGTCGTTCTTCTTGCGTCGCAGACGGATACTCATGATCGGTCGATCGCCCCTACCCGGCCCTGCGGGCCATCTTGTCGGAAAGAATGCTCATCATCCCGCCCAGGCTGAAGTAGCCGAAGATCACCTCGGTGATCACCAGCACCTGGGCGGCGGTCGACCCCGGGAGGACATCGCCGTAACCAAGGGTCGTGAAGGTGACGACGCTGTAGTAGATCGGCGACAGTGGCGTCTCATAGTCGCCCCAGTCGATCGTCACCTGGGTGTACAGCGCGGCGTAGATCATGGCGACGGCCACGGTCCAGAGCGCCCAGCGTCCGAGCGATCGTCCGCAGTCCGAGGTGATCGACCAGATCAGATAGAGCCGCTCGTGAAGCGGTGACTGGTTGCGGAACTCGTGCAGGTAGTTCTCGTCCTGGATGTAGCGGCGGACCAGCCAGGCGCCATTGAAGTCCACGTCCTGGATGTCGCTGTGGATCCAGTCGCAGGTCTTGTAGCCGGTGACACTTTTGAGTATCGAACCGGTCAGGTCGGTGTCCCGAAAGACCGTCCGATGCAACTCTGCCGCCCCGAGGTCCACCCGCTCAAGCGTCGCATTGGTGAAGTCGACACCGGACAGAACCACCTCGCGCATCCGGCAGTTGGTCAGAACCGCCGTACGGAAGTCGGCACCGGTCAGTTCCGCACCGGTGAAGCTTGCGCCGTCCACGGTCACACCGAAGAACACCGCATCGGTGCCGATCACCTGGCCGAGCCCGGCACGGTCGAGGTTGGCGTTTGTCAGGTCGGCACCGGACAGGTCGGCCTGCAGCAGCTCCGCCCCGGCAAGCTTCGTGTTGTGCAACACGGCGCCGGTGAGGTCGGCGGCCACAAGCCTGGTCCGTTCCAGGTCCGCCCCAACCAGATTTGCCCCGGCCAGCGTCGCACGGCTGAGGTCCAGGCCGGACAGATCGACCCCCGCCAGTTGGCTGCCGGACAGGTCGAGCGGCTCGGCACTCCCCGGGAACGCCTCGCCGCGATCCCGTCGACCGACCAGCTCGGCCAGTTCGGTGTGGGGTATCCGCCTGGCGGACTGCTCCGGGGTCACCGGCGGCACAGCCGCTTCGGTGTCCTCGATCGTCGACGGGTCCATAGACGGTTTTTCGGCACAACCGGTGCTGTTCTGAAGAACTCCGGCACCAAAGACCCCGGGTGGTTCGGTGCTTCAGAAGGGGACTTTTGAACGGTGGACGTTCGAACACGGCGTCGCGGGCCCGGGTCCCTCTTGCATCGCAGAACGCGACGGTGCGAACCTTCTGCCATGACCGGCACAGACGCACCGATGGATCAGGAGGCCGACGGCGTCGCCGACTCGGGACCGGGCGCCGAAACGGCCGAGGACGACGGTCCGCTGGCCGGTGTCAAGGTCGTTGAGCTCTCGATGTACGTCCAGGGCCCGGTTGCCGGGTTGGCGCTGGCCAGCCTTGGCGCGGACGTGGTGAAGATCGAACGGGTCGGGCACCTGGACCAGATGCGAACGTTCACCAGCCTCTTCGGCGTCGACTTCGACGATCGGGGCCGGGAGTGGTTGTTCGCCTCCCTCAACCGCAACAAACGGGGTATTGCGCTGGACATCACCACGGACGGCGGGCGGACGGTCTTCCACCGCATGATCGAACAGGCGGACGTCTTTCTCACCAACATGCGGGCGGACGGCCTGGTTGCACAGGGTGCGGATGCGGACACACTGTTGGCCATCAACCCACGGCTGGTCTACTGCCGCGGCGCCGGTTTCGGGTTGCGAGGACCGATGGCCGACGACCCCTGCCAGGACACGGTGGGCATGGCGTTCGCCGGCTTCATGGACAGCACCTCCCCCACCGGCGTGCCCAACTACCCGCCCGGCTCGATGAGCGACATCCTCACCGGCACGAACATGGCGTCCGCCGTGATGGCCGGCCTGCTGAAACGGGACCGGACCGGCACGGGTTGTGTCGTCGGCACCTCGCAGACCCAGTCGCTGCTGTGGATGCAACTGCAGGGGGTTGGTATGGCATCGAGTCTCGGCCTGCGTATGGAGCGTTTCCAGCCGGACAGGACAACAAACCCGCTGTTCACCGTCTACCAGACCGCGGACGGCTGGCTGGCCATCGCCGCCCTCCGGCGTGCGCAGTGGTTGACCATCGCCGAGACGGTGGGACTCGGCGAGCTGCTCGAAGATCCCCGGTTCGCCACCTTCGATGACATCACCGAGAACCGGGACGAGTTCCGCCCGATCTTCGCCGCCCATCTGGCAACCCGGCCGACCGCACACTGGTGGGAGCTGCTGCGATCGGTCGACATCTGGGTGGCGCCGGTCAACCGGCTGGAGGACCTGGCGGAAAACGATCACATCATCGCCAACGACTACCTGGTCACCTACGAGGACGGTTTTGTCGGTCCGCCTGCACCGTTCGAGGTGGACGACTGGCGGGGTGCCCGAGGTCCCGCGGCGGCCTATGGGGAGCACACGGACGACCTTCTCATCGAGCTTGGTTTCGCCGACGAGGAGATTCTGGCCTTCAAGGCGTCCGACGCCGTCTGGTGACCGGCCCGACACCGGTTCCCGATCTGACAAAAACCACCGGCTGAGCGCTCACCGGCCGGCCCGCCCGGCCGAAGGGAACGAGTGAACCCCGCCGTTCCACCGCCAGGACCGTGCCCGTCCGACCCGCCGACGGCGCTGCTATCGTGCGGCGTGCGGGCCCGACTGAAAGCATGCTGATGCAGCTGCATCAACCTTCGGGCAGACCAACCCCGCGGCGGTGGCCACTTCGGCAATCCCTGCGACGGACGCTCCCGGCGTCCGTGTTGTTGCTTGCGTTCCTGCTGATCACCACGGCCTGTGGATCAGCCGGAAATTTCGCGCAGGACGTCGGCCGAATCGGCACGGAGACCGTGGACCTGGATACGGCCGCGGCCGACGGCGGCGACACCTCGGACGCAGCGGCGGCCGCCGCCCTCGGTGCTGCGACGGCCCCCGAGCCGGGCGCTACGGCCGACCCCTCTTCGGCCCGGGATGCGCAGCTCCCGGGCGATGATGGCGACGGTGACCCGTCGGCCGACACGGGCGCCGAACCCGAAACACCGGTCCTCGAGGTGACGGCCCCGCCCGCCGTTGCGGCGCAGCCGGACGGGCAGCCCGGCCAAAGCGAGTCGGCAGCCGAGTCGGACGTACCAGCAGCGGTCGAGGCCGGGCAGGAGACGGACGGATCCGACCAGGAAACCGGCGGCTCGCTGCCGCCGGCCACAACCGCACCCGCAACCGATTCGTCGAGCACCCAACCCCCGGCCACCGCGGCGCCGACCACCATCCAGCCGCCGGCCACCGACCCCCCGCCACCGGCAACGGAGGCCCCGGTCGCCACACCGCCGGCAACCGCTCCACCCACCGGCGGCGAGCCGGACTGCAGTGTGCTCTGCAACATCGCCATGGAGGGGGACTCCTTGACCGTCGGTCTCGGCAGCCGACTCTGTGATGCGGTGAAGACCGGCAATTGCATCAACTCCGGCATCGTCGGGCGGCGGGTGGACGAGATGATCGTCACCGCCCGGTCCGACGTCGACAATCAGGTCGGCCCCGGTGACCACGACGTGCTGATCCTGTGGGGCGGCACCAACGACCTCTGGCAGAAATTCCACTCACCCGACCCGGCAACCAACGCCGCTGCGATCTACGAGAACATCAAGACGTTCGTGGCCGAGCGACGGGCCGCCGGGTGGGACCACGTCTATGTCATGACCCTGCCGCCGATGAACCCGACCTACGTCGTGGGGACCGAACCACTGAACGAGCTGATCCGGCGGAACGAGGCCGGGGCGAACGGCATCCTCGACGTCGGCGCTGACCCGAGACTGGCCAACGCATTCGATCCGGCCATGCGGGCACCGGACGGCATCCACTTCGGGGACGGTGGCCGTGCGGTCGTGATGGAGTACATACTCGGCGCCGTCAACAACCTCGACGGCCGCTAGCAGGACTGCGGCCGCCGACCCCGCAGGGGCAGCCCGGCCTACACGAGTGGGCCGAATCGGTCATGGGTTGAGGCTCAATCGTCGTTTTTTCGAGCCGACCATTACAGAGTGCAGAGAAATTTACGTTCGTGGCTGCCCGACGGCCGAGCGATCGTGGACCGAGAGTTCGAGACCCGGCATCGAATAATCACGATCGTCCTGGCGCTGCATGCGCCGGCGCTGCTGCTCATCGGTGTGCTCAACGGATATGCACTGTGGCACGCCGCGTTGGAGACATTCCCGGTCCTCGCATTCGCACTCTTCGCCCACCGACCCGGCCACCGGGTCATCCGCTCGTCATCCTCCTCGCTTGGACTGGTGTACGCGGCGTCTGCGCTGGTTCACTTCTCCGGGGGCATCATCGAGGCCCACTTCCACTGGTTCGTCGTCCTCACGCTGGCCAGCCTCTACGTCGACATCCGGCCCTTCGTCGCCGCCGTCGGGTACACCGCCGTCCACCACTTCTTCATGAGCCTCTACGACCCGACCCTTGTGTTCGAGCACGAACGGGGCCAGGAGAATCCGTTGCTGTGGACGCTGATCCACGTGGTCTTCGTGGTGATGCTCATCGGCGGCGCCGCGGTCAATTGGGTCACGCTCCAACTCGGTCAGGACGAACGGTCCGAGTTGATGCGGCTGCGGGAGGAACAGGTGCAGGCTCGGGCCAGGCAGCAGGAGCTGGTGGCCGAGCAATCGGCGAAGCTGGCAACCGACAGCCATACGGTCCGCACCACGATCTCGGGCGCATCATCGGCCATGGAGGGTTCCGCCAACTCGGTGGTCCAGGCGGCCGAGGCGGTCGAGGGCGCAGCGGAGATGGCCCGCCGAGCCGGCGAGGAGACCAGCACCACCCGCGCCGCGGTTGTGGATCTGAGCGCCCAGAGCCAGGAGATCACCCGGATGGTTGAGATGATCACCGACATCGCCGGCCGCACCACCCTCCTGGCGCTGAATGCGGCCATCGAAGCGGCCAGAGCCGGCGCC
>JBCCGJ010000344.1:0-6543 GCA_039029335.1 Actinomycetota bacterium
GCTCTCCAGCAGCAGTGGTGCGGCGTGCCAGCTGGTCCGCAGGTGGGTGTCCACCGCCTGGCGCAGCACCCGGAACCCGTTCTCCAGGTCCTGGGTCCAGAACGGGCCCTCCCATTCCATCATCGAGTCGGCGCCCCAGATATCGTTCACCAGCACGTCCAACCTGCCGTGCCGTTCCCGGATGGTTTCCATCAGCGCCGCCACTTGGCTGTCCTCGGCGTGGTCAACCCGGACGGCGATACCGGTCCCGCCCGCAGCCTCCACCAACTCGGCGGTCTCTTCGATGGTCTCCGGTCGAGCCATTGGCGACTGCTCCGCCCTTGTGGTCCGGCCGGTGACGTAGACCGTCGCCCCCGCTGCGCCCAGTTCTATCGACGTGCCGCGCCCGGCGCCCCGGGTTCCGCCGGCCACCAGTGCGACTCGTCCGGACAGGTCAGGGGCGAACGTCATGTCAAAACCGTACCGCCCCTCGTCATTCGCCGTCAGCGTCCTGCATCACGGAAACCGGTTGTCGCTCGGAGGCGGGCGGGTCCGGGGTCGGGTTGCATCGCCCGGTTGTCGCTCGGAGGTGGGCGGGCCCGGGATCGGCGTTAAGCCGGCCGGTTGTCGCTCGGAGGTGGTGGGGCCCGGGGTCGGGTCGCGTCGCCCGGTTGTCGCTCGGAGGCGGACTTGCCGCGGTTGCCTGGCCGCTGCCGATTCCCGGTCGATCCCCGGTCAGCTCTCGCCGGCCTCGAGCGCCTCGGCGTACTGCTCCATGGTGATCAGGCCTTCCCCGTCGGCGGCCGACTGGTCTTCGTCGGTCAACGCATCCTGCAGCACGTCGATCCGTTTCCAGGTGGCCACCGGTTGCTCGCCGTCGTCGTCAGGGACGTACTTCGACTGCTCAACCCTCGTGTGCTTGTGGATGTATCGGGCGCAGTTGACAAAGACCTGATCGATCGTGGCCCGAACGATGAGCAGCGCACCCGGATACTGCGCCATCAACTCGTCGTCGGGGTTGATCGTTGCGGTGGCCTGGACCCGGACCCGGTTCGGCGTCTCGAAGTCGATGAACAACATGCCGATCTTGGCGGTCTCGTCGATGTTGCCCATCGACAGGAACATCCCGTTTCCGTCGTACGCCGGAAACGCCAGTGTCCGTTCGTCGACCACCGTCACGGTGCCGACCCCGCCGCCTTTGTAGGAGACCGTCGGATGGCCCTCCGCGGTGACCGTTGACAGGAAAAAGAAGTCCCGCGAGGCGATGAACTCGGCGTGGCGATCATCGAGATGATCCTGCAAGATGGCGACCTCAAGCGTGTCGGCCAGCTTGCGGCTGTCGAAGGCATCCTGCAGCTTTCGCTGGGCGTCTGTATAGAAGGTCATGCTCGGTCCCTTTCAGAGGCTGCGCACCATTCTTACCCACCGGCCCGTCGGCGCAAAAAGGGTCCATGCCGGAGGTGACGCGTGTATCCGCCCGGTAAGCGATAGGCCCAGGGACCCAACGTAAGATCAGTCGGCGAAGATACCGTGAATGCAGGGAGATGGCGGTGCAGGAGCATCGGCGTCCATGCGGGAGAGAGGTGCAACAGCACATGATGAATTTCGGCTGGACGGATGAACAGCAGCGTCGCCGAACCGAGGCCATCGACTTTGCCGAGCAGCATCTGAACAAGGACCTCATCGATCGCAACCGGGAGGGCGAGTGGTCACCCGAGGCGTGGCAGGCCTGTGCGGACTTCGGGCTGCTCGGCCTGGTCGTACCCCAGGAGTATGGCGGCGAGGGGCTGGACCCGCTGACCGCCATCGCCGTCCTGGAAGGCATCGGCTACGGCTGCAGGGAGAACGGTCTTCCGTTTGCGATCAACTCCCAGCTATGGAGTACCCAGCCGGCGCTTCAGAACTTCGGCTCCGACGAACAGAAAAAGCAGTACCTGACGAAGCTGATCAAGGGAGAGATGATCGGTGCGTTCGGCATCACGGAGATCGATACCGGATCGGACTCCTACGGGCTGAAAGCCTCCGCAACCAAGGTTGACGGCGGCTATCGGCTCACCGGCACAAAGGCCTACATCACCTTTGCCCCCATCTGTGACATGGCCATCATCTTCGCCACCACGGACCCGGACAAGGGCCGCTGGGGTATCACCGCCTTCATCGTCGAGCGGGGCATGGACGGGTTCTGGACCGAACCCGTCGAGGAGAAGATGGGCCTTCGCACCACACCGTTCGGGAAGTTGTGCCTCAAAGACTGCTTTGTTGCATCCGACCACGTCCTTGGTGCCGAAGGTGGAGGGATGGCGATTTTTACCAACGCGATGGAATCGGAGCGCAGCTACATCTTCGCCAGCCAGATCGGCCGGATGGAACGCCAGGTCGAGGACTGCGTCGCATACGCCAACAGCCGCAAGGCGTTCGGAAAACCCATCGGGAAGAATCAGGCCGTCTCGTCCCGCATCGCCGACATGATGGTCCGCCTGGAGACCAGCCGGAACCTCCTGTACAAGGTTGCGTGGTTGGAGCACGAGGGAAAGCCGCTGCTCAAGGAGGCGGCCATGGCCAAGATGTACCTCAGCGAGTGCTTTGTCCAGTCCAGCCTTGACGCCATCTGCATCCATGGCGCCAAGGGGTACGCCACCGAGTTCGAGATCGAGCGTGACCTCCGCGACGGCATCGGCGGCCTGCTCTACTCCGGCACCAACGACATCCAGCGAAACGTGGTGGCCCAGATCTCCGGGCTGTAAACCGTCATGGCTCCGGTCCTCCCGTCCCTGCTGGGCGACAGCGCAGAGCGGTTCGCCGACAAACCGGCGTTCCGGTTCGCCGCAACCGACCTGAGCTACGGCAACCTGGTCCAGCGGTCGAATCAGCTGGCCTACGGGCTGCGGACCGACGGGATACAAACCGGCGATCTCGTCGGTGTCCTGATGGGCAAGTCGGTGGACAACGCGGTCGCCGTGTTCGGCATCATGGCCGCCGGTGCGGCGTATGTGCCGCTCGATCCTTCGGCCCCCGTCGCCCGGCTGGAGCAGATCGCCGAAAGCTGCAACCTCAGCCACTTCGTCGTCGACGACGAGCGAGCAGGCAAGATGGCCAAGCTGGCGGACAAGCTGAGCCGAACCTGCCACGTGTACGGGACAACCGCGCTCGACGGCGGGTCGGTGGTCACCGCGGGCTGGGAGCAGGTGGCAACCAACCCCACCACAACTCCGAACCATACGGTCGGCCAGGACGACCTGGCCTACATCATCTTCACGTCCGGTTCGACGGGAACGCCGAAGGGCATCATGCACACCCACGGCTCGGCGGTGGCCTACGCCGACATGGCGGCGAAGCTGTACGACGTCACTCCCGAGGACCGTCTCAGCAACTTCCCGCCGCTCCACTTCGACCAGTCAACGTTCGACTTCTTCTCCTCCACGCTGGCCGGAGCAACCACGGTGATGATCGGCAAGGAGCACCAGCTGGTCCCGGCCAGCCTGTCCAAGCTGATCGAAGACGAGCGGCTCACCATCTGGTACTCGGTCCCTCGGGCGCTCGTCCAGCTTCTCCTGTACGGCGCATTGGAGGAGCGGGATTGCTCAAGCCTCCGGTGGGTGGTCTACGGCGGCGAACCGTTCCCGCTCAAACACCTCGACGCGCTGATGGCTCGCTGGCCGAACGCCCGGTTCAGCAATTGCTACGGCCCGGCCGAGACCAACCAGTGCACCTACCATCACTTCCACCGCACCGACATCGACGCCGCCACCGATACCGAGACCGGGATGCCCATCGGGGTGGCGTGCCCCGGGATGGAGACCCTGGTTCTGGACCGGGACGACAACCCGGTTACGGACGGCGAGATCGGCGAACTGGTCGTCAACTCGCCAACCACCATGAAGGGCTACTGGGGGCGAGAGGACCTCCAGGACAAGATCTTCCACCAGCGGCCGGCGGACGACGGTCTCCGCAGGTACTACCGGACCGGCGATCTGGCCCGGGTCAACCAGGCCGGGTTGCTCGAGTTTTTGGGTCGCCGGGACCGCCAGATCAAGATCCGCGGATTTCGTGTCGAACTTGATGAGGTGGAATCGGTGCTGTTGACCCACAACGACGTCTCCGAGGTGGCGGTGCTGGCCACCTCACCCGCCGGCGACGCCGGGGATGACGACGGCCCGACCATCACCGCCTATGTGGCCACCGGGCCGGAGGTCACCATCGACCCGGCCAAGCTGCAACGCCACTGCGCAACCCGCCTGCCCCGCTACGCGGTACCGGGCCGGGTGCGTTTTGTTGATGATTTTCCACGAACCACCAGCGGCAAGATCGACTACCTGGCGCTGGCAAAGCAAGAGGAACCGGCATGAGCCACACCGACACCGTCTTCAAGTTCGTGGTCGAGGAGCTGCTCCTCGATCCTGACGAAGAAGAGCTCACCGTTGACGACGAGCTGCTGATGAGCGAACGGATCGATTCGCTCGGACTGATGCGCCTGATCGCCTTCATCGACGAGGAATTCGACATCAAGATCCCCTACAACGAAATCCTGATCGAGAACTTCCGCGACGTCCGGACCATCGGTGACTACCTCTCGACGAAGATGACCGATCAGCCGGAGTGACGGGCCGGGCGGGCTGAACAGGAAACGTTTGGTGGATGAGCAGACCGACATCCAGGACGAGGACATCCGGCCTCTAAGCCACCGGCAGACCATGATCTGGGCCGGGCAGGTCCTCGATCCCGACGTTCCGCTCTACAACATGGCCCATGCGTTCACGCTGGACCTGGCGTTGGACGTGGCGGCGTTCCAGGATGCGTTCGCGGCACTGGTCGCCGGGTCCGATGCGCTTCGGACGGTCATCATCGACCAGGACGGTGTGCCGGCCCAGCGAGTGCTGGATTCGATCGACCAAACGCTGGAGATCGTCGACTTCACCGAACACGCCGACCCCGGTGACCCCGGTGACCACCGGCAGTGGGTGGCCGACCGGTCGAAGCGACGGTTCGATCTTGGCCGGCAGTTGTTCGACTCGGTGTTGGTGAAGTTGGCCGAGGACCGGTACGTCTGGTTCCTCAACCAGCATCACCTCATCTGCGATGCCTGGGCGGTCTCACTGCTCCTGCAACGCCAGGGCGAGCTGTATCACCTGGCACTCGACGGTCGGCTGGACGAGGCCGAGCCTGCGCCGACCTATGGGGAGTTCCTGGACAGCGAGGCGGAACAGCTCGGGTCGAAGGCACACCGGAAGTCCGTCGACCACTGGGAACAGAAGCTGGACCTTGACCGGTTCGGCACACCGGAACCGCAGACGTTCTTCGGCCCCCGCCCGACGGACCTCGGCCCGGAGACCGTGCGCGTCTCGGCAGCGATCGACGGCGAACGGGCCAGACGGCTCAACGCGTTCCTGGCCGACCCGGGGTTCGCCGCACTGTCGCCGGAGCTGACCGCCCTTCGGTTCTTCCACACCGTGCTGTTCGCCTACCTCCATCGCCTTGGCGGCGACGAGCGGATCGTGGTCGGGACACCGTTCCACAACCGGGCGAAACGCAAGGCGAAACAGACCGTCGGTCTGTTCATGAACCTCTACCCTGTGGTGGCCAACGTGGCGGAGGACCAGACCATGGTGGAGTTGGCCGACGCCCTCGGTGCCGAGGTGTTCGAGAACCTCCAGCACGCCCGGTTCCCGATGGGCTCTGCCGAGGAGAGCGGCGCCTTCGAGGTGGTCCTGAACTACCTGCACATCCCCCACGAGACCTTCGGAGATGTCCCGGTCGACGATCTGTGGGTTCACCCGGGTGCCGGTGATCGGGGCCACAGCCTTCGGTGGCAGATTCGCCGGGCCGACGACGGCTTCAAGCTCTTCTTTGACGTCAAGACCGCGCTGTTCGACGCCGCCGCCCAGCAGGCGCTGGTTGACCACATCCTGGCCATCATCGATCAGTGGCTCGACGATCCGACCGTGGCCGTCGGTGCGCTCCGGCTGCTCTCCGCCGACGACCATCGGCGGTTCGTCCTGGACTACAACACCCCGAGCGGCCCGCCGGTCCCCACCGAAACCGTCATCGACCGGTTCGAGGCGATGGTCGCCGCCAGACCAGACGCCGTGGCCGTCGAGGGGACAGGCGCCGATGGCCCGGTGACGCTGACCTACGACCAGTTGAACCAGCAGGCGAACCGGGTCGCCGCCCACCTCATCACCACCGGTCTTCGACCCGGCGACCACGTCGGTGTGCTGCTGCCCCGAACCTCGGACGTCGTGGTGGCGATCCTTGGGATCCTGAAGGCCGGCGGGGCCTACCTACCGATGGAGCCGTCCATCCCGGCCGGCCGGCTGACCCAGATCGTGAAGGACTCGGGTGCCCGGTTGATCTGTACCGACGAGGACGGTCGGGCCGCCGCGGAACGGTCGGGTACCGCAGCGGTCCTGTTCGACGGGAGCGGCACGTTCCCCGGGGGAGAGGCAGCCGACCATTCGCCGGCCAACCCGCCGGCGGTTTCGCTCGACGCAACCGCCTATGCCATCTTCACGTCCGGCTCCACCGGAAAGCCGAAGGGTGTGCCGGTCACCCATCGGGGGTTGGGCA
>JBCCGJ010000345.1:0-6539 GCA_039029335.1 Actinomycetota bacterium
CCGCATTCATCGCCTCCCGCCGACAACGGAGAACCTCTCATGCCAGCCTCGACAAACATCCGCAATGCGGCAAAACCGACGTCTTCGTCGACCAAGACGGCGGCCAAATCGAAATCCCCGTCAACGACAACGTCCGAACCCCCGTCCAGGTCGGCGTCGTCAACGTCCGGCTCATCGGGGGGCGGGGCCGCCGGTCGCCGCAAGCGCGCCGCCGACACCGGATCCGGAACGACCGCCGGGACGGCGACGGTCCGCGGTGAGTCGGCGACGTCCATCGCCGAGGCGGAGCGGAGCGGGAGAAGGGTGACGGTCAGCGCCTCAAAGCTGGCAGGCGGCCGGGTGACCGGTGCAACCACAAGCGACGCGGAGGCCGAGGCGGACGGGGTTGTCGCCGGACTGCAGAGCAGATTGCTGGCCAGAACCCCATTTCGGTCCCGTCGCCGGGTCGGCGGGGTGGCCCCCTTCGTCCCGCCCAGGAGCCGGCTGGGGAGGCGGCTGCGGATGCGGGAGTGGAGCCGGGTCGGGTTTGTCCAGCTGTCACCCGGCAAGCAGAAGCTCCGCCATCGGATCCTCCCGAGGACGGTGATCGGCATCGCCGGTCTGCTGATGGCCGCCGGCGTCGGTGCAGCGTTCAGCGGTGCCGCATTCTACGCCTACTACAGCAACCGGTTGGCCGAAAACGAGCGGACCGTGTCCCGGTTCATCGACGGGTTCGATCAGCAGTTCACCGACGCCGCCGGCGCCCTTGACGAGATGCGGACCGAGGCGGTCGGCACGATCCGGACCGAGCTGGAACCGCTGGAGAGCTACGTGGCCGACGCCCGGGGCATCGTCGAGCTGCCGGTCACCGCCGGACCATCGGTCTGGCTGGTGGAGACCAGGGACGAGGCAGGCGCCGTCACCCACGGATCTGCGTTTGCCATCGTGGGCCACAACGGGGGAACGGCGTTGATCACCAGCCACTCGGTCGTGCGCGCCTCGACCACCGAACCGGGTCCCACCATCGAGTTGCTGAAGGACGGTCGACGGATTCCGGCCACGCTGTGGTCGTGGGACGCCTCCACCGATCTTGCCCTCCTGGTGGTCGACGAGCAGTTGCCGGTGCTGGCCATGGCCAATGAGACCACGCAGGTCCGGTCGGTCGGCGGACCGGTCTTTGCCCTCAGCGGGTTCGGCGGTCAGGGGGCAACGGCGTCCCCGGGCCATCTGATCGATCACTCCCAGGTCGGGCTGCAGCACACGGCGCCGGTCGGCACGCTCTACGCCGGCGGGCCGCTGTTGGACTCTGCAGGCAATGTGCTCGGCATGGCTTCCTCGGTCTATCAGCCGTTGGGCATCAGCCCCGGTGATGTGCCGCAGGCTCCGGACGTGGCGGCATTCTGTCGGACCGTCCTGCGGTGCTCGGAGAACGATCTCTCGGTGACGGCCCAGGTGGCGACCGGCTAGTCCGTCACGGTGCGCGCCGGTCCGCTCTCGGCACGATGGCCGAGTCTCGACATCGTCGCTGCAGCGGGTCTACTCCCGGGTGGCGGCTCTGGCCAGCGCGGCGAGCGCAGCGAGGCCGGCCAACGCCTTGCCGAAGGGCAGGGGCCCGCCGTCGTCCGCCGCGGCGCCGTCGCCGTTCCGTGCCGCGGGGACCAGAGCGCCGCCACCGGCTGCTTCCCCGGCCGTTCGACCGGCCCCGTGTCCGCGTGCCGGAGCGGTTGTCCCGGCCGTCCTCGGGGTTGCGGCGGTCGCCTCGTCCGGCAGGGCCCCCATCTCGACCAGGGCGTTGACCTCGGCGCCGACGATGACCGCAAGTGCGGTCAGCTGGAGGAAGATCATCAGCACCGCGATGCTGCCGAGCACCCCATAGGACGCCGGCATGTCGCCGATCCGGGACGTGTAGATGCTCAGGGCGATGGCAAAGAAGATGAAGAGGAGCGTGCCGACGATGGCCCCCGGGTTGCGCCAGGGTGTTCGGGGGGATCGATCCGGGCCGTAGCGGTACAGCACGGTGAGCGCCCCGGCGAACAGCAGCGCAAGCACCGGGAGCTGCAGGACGTTGATCAGCCCCTCCACCCCGCCGAGGTCGACCCGGTCCAGGATGGCGGGCAACACACCGAGCAGGAACCCGATGACGCACACGCCGATGATCGCCGCAGTGGTGAACCCGTAGGCCATGAGCCGCCGCTTCCAGCCGGCCCGGCCGTCCACCGTCTCGTAGGCGACGGCCACGGTCTGGATCAGCTTCTGCACCGCACCGGATGCAGCAAAAAGAGCCAGGAGAATACCGAATGCCAGGCCCGCAACCCGGCCGACGGTGCCGGCGATCCCGTCGTCCGCGGTCACCTCGGACTCGGTCTCCTCGGCCCCGACGATGTCCAGGAGCTGGTCCTCCAGCAGGTCCTGGGTCCCCTCGTCCAACGATCCGGCGTACTCGGTGACCTGCTCGGAAATCTGCTCCGGATCGGTGACCAGACCGTAGATGGAGACCAGTGCGACCAGGGTGGGAACCAAGGCCAGAATGCCGTAGAAGGCGATCCCGGCCGAGCTGACCATCAGGTTGTGGGCGGCGATCCGCCGCCTGATCTCACGGAAGTTGGCCATCAGGCGGGTTCGCAGCGTGGTGGTACTGGTCACGGGGAAGCTCGTTGGGTGTTGGTGTGCGGATCCGGGATGCCGTCAGCGGAAGGTGTCCTCATCGGCGTCCAGGATGTGGGCGCCGGTCCGATCACGCATCGGGCTCTGCTCACTCGGCTTGATCTGCTTCGGCCGGAACCGCTGCTGGGGGAAATTCAGCCGGTCGACCAGCACCGCGATCAGTGCCAGAATCAACGCCGCTGCGCACAGCAGAAAGATGGTGTTGCCGGTGAGTTCCATGGTGTGTCCGTTGGTCGGCGGTCGGGGTGCCGGCTACAGCAGGGCGTCTGCCAGCCGACGCCAACCCTCCAGGGGAATGCTACCCCGCTCGGCCTCGAGCACCTGAATGCACACGTGGTCGGCGCCGGCGTCATGGTGAGCCTGGACCCTGGCCAGTGCGTCGTCCAGCGAACCCCAGGCGACGATGGCGTCAACCACGTTGTCCGACGCCCCGGCGATGTCCTGCTCGTCGAACCCGAGTCGCTTCAGGTTGTTGGCGTAGTTGGGCAGGTCGAGGTAGATCCCCATGTGCTGTCTGGCGATCTCGCGGGCGATCGACGGGTCCTCCTCGAGCACCACCATCTGCTCGACGGCCAACAGCTTGTCCGGGCCGATGGCCTCGCGGGCGATCGCAGTGTGCTCCACCGGCACGAAGTACGGGTGGGCACCGTCGGCCAGCTCCGCCGAGAGTTCCAGCATCTTCGGACCGAGCGCGGCAATGACCTTTGACGGCGGCTCATCAGGGGCGAGACCCCGGTACTTGGTCTTGTTCATCAGCTCCAGGTACTCCCGCATCTTCGACAGCGGTTTGGAGTAGTCGTGCTTGCGAACCCACTCGGTGATGGTGTGGTGGCTGACCCCGAGGCCGAGCAGGAAGCGGCCGCCGTAGGCCTCGTTCAGCGTCATCGACGCGCTGTTGGTGGTCATGGCATCCCTGGCCCAGATGGAGGCGATGCCGGTTGCCAGCTTCAGGTTGGTCGACGCCTCCAGCATCATGGCCGCCGAGACGAACGGGTCGCGGGAGACCGTCTCGGGAATCCAGAGGGTTGGCCAGCCGGCCTCGTCCAGCTCGGCCACAACCTCCTTCACCTTGCCCGCCGGGTGGGCGTCGAGCACCCCTTGCCAGATACCTACTCGTCCGATGTCGATCATGGCTAGGAAAGCTACTGCGCCGGACCGGTTTTTTGTAGCTGGGTGTACCGGGACCGCGGCGGTTCGGCTCGGTCGGCCATCCCCGGTGATCAGCGCCGATCGATGATCAGTGCCAGTGAGGTTTCGGCGCGGTCGGCCCAGCGGCGTTTGTAGTCGATGTCCATACCGAGGTCGTAGACGTCCGCCAGGTCGAGTCGATCCAGCTCGATCAGTTGGTGGAGTTGCAGCAGGTTGCCGACCGACAGCGGGGCGGCATTCTGCGTGTAGCTGATCTGCAGGCCCCGATACCGGCGGCCTCGGACACCACCGACGATGTACCCGACATCGGTTCCGTCCCGGCGGGCAATCGTTGCATGCAGTCGATTCCTGGACCGGAGCCGCTTGATCATCAGCCGGTACATGGTTCGCATCTCCGGAGCGGCGATGCCGGACCCTTCGAGCCCCTTCCACGACCGATGCTCGATGGCCATGATCCGGTCGAACAGGTTCGGGTCGTTGGCCGCGTCGACCATCTCAAGGCCGGCGTCCTTGGCTTGGGCCGTTGCTCGCCGGAGATTACGACGAAAGCGAGGGGAGCGGTCGGCCAGCCATGCCTCGTGGCCGCGTCCGATGTCGGCGACCTGTCGGGTGATGCCCTCGCTCAGCCGGAGCCTGCCCAGGTTGCCGAGCGCGCCGGCAACACCGACGGCGAACCGCCGGTGATCCGGGGGGCTCTCCGGGGTGATCATCGGGAGCCCCGGCAGGTACAGCACCTGCCAGTCCGGTCGGGCCGCCAACGCTCGAGCAGCCGCGTCGGCGATCGATCGACCGTCCCCCGCAAGCGTCGAGGGACCGACGACGGGGGAGCCGAACCCCCAGAGCGGTTCCAGGCCGCTGACCAGCGGGATCGACTCGGCGGTCTCGTAGACGGAGAAGAGTGCAAAGTCGGTCCGGCCCGGGTTGGTCAGCAGCAGGCGGTCGGCCTCGGGGGCGAACGCCGATGCCACCGGGATGCTCCAGTCCGGACCGCTGCACCACGGATCGACGCCGGGTGTGACATCGACGGCGTCCTCGACCTCTGGCCAGAGTTCGTCCAGATCCTGCAGCGTCAGTTCGTCCACCAGGGGCCAGTATCGCGCCGTTTCCGGCCCGGCTCGCCCTGCTGACGAAACCGGCGGGTCGGCGTCTTGCCGAGCGAGGAATCGGCCATCTCGCCGGACGATCGGTGGGCCCCGGATAGAGGGTGAAACGTCACAATCCGACCAAAACCGTGACGCTAACTTTCTTACTGTATTTCCTACATTGCGAACATGTTGACGATCGTCGATACCGGTGGCCTCACCGCGAACCACACGTTAGAAAAACGATCATGATCGATGACGCCGCGGTTGAGGCATTTGCCCGCGATGGCGTTGTTGTGGTCCGTGGAATTCTCCAGCAGGACGAGATCGACCTGCTGACCGCCGGGATCGAGGCGGCCCGGTCCAATCCCAGCGAGCGGGCCATCACCGCAAGCGAAACAGCGGACCCCGGTTGTTTCACCGAGGACTTCGTCCGCTGGGTCGATCTGGCCGAGATCGAACAGATCGCCCTCCACTCCGCCCTGCCAGAAGCTGCAGCAACGCTCATGGACTCGATGAGTGCCCGGTTCTACCACGACCACATCCTGGTCAAGGATGCCGGCACCACCCAGCGGACGCCGTGGCACCAGGACCAGCCGTACTACAACGTCGACGGTCGGGGGATCAGCGCCTGGTGCCCGATCGATCCGATCCCCAAGGGCGGCTCGCCCGAGTTCTGGGCCGGGTCCCATCTTGGGCCGTGGCGGATGCCGAGGACCTTCCTCGACCAGGAGGCCAAATGGTTCCCCGAAGGTTCGCTGGTCGAGATCCCGGACATCGAGGGGGATCGCTCGGCGTATGACATTCGGCAGTGGCGGCTCACGCCCGGTGACGCCGTGTTCTTCAGCTTCCTCGCCGTGCATTCCGCTCCCGGTTTTCCGTTCGACCATCAGCGGCGGGTTGCGTCGTTCCGATACTTGAGTTCGGATGCCAGGTTTGCGCCGCGGGAGTGGAAAACCTCACCGGAGTTCCCCGGTCTCGATGAGGACCTGGCAAAGGGTGATGCGATGGATCACCCGATGTTCCCCGTCGCCTGGCCGAGGAGCTGATCGCCTGCCTCGCCTCAGGCCGCCCCGCCCGGTCCGGCGCTGCGGCGCTCAGCCGGTTCGGGGGATGAGCGAGTAGCTGTGGGCATCGTGCATGCGACCGTGGAGTCGCAGCCGATTCCGCAGCACCCCTTCGTAGGCGGCACCGGTTCGGCGGGCGACGGCTCGGCTCGGTTCGTTCTCCACTGACATCACGATCTCGATCCGCTGGAACGCCAACGCGGTCAAGCCGTAGTCGGCCACCAGCTTGCTGGCCATCGTGGCGTAGCCGTTGCCCGCCCGGTCGGTGCGGAGCCAGTAGCCGAGGTTGGCGATGCCGTTGATCGTGTCGATGCCGTTGAGGCCGATGGTGCCGACCACGTGCCCGTCCGGGGCGATGATCACAAAGGGGTGCGGATCCAGCTGGCCGTCTATCCACGGCATGGCGTCCGCCAAGTCGTAGTCGGCCTTTGCCCAGGGCATCCAGGGATACAGCTCGTTGTGGGACAGCCGGACGCCCTCGACGATCTCGCCCGCATCGGCGTCGATCGGCGGCCGGATGGTCACGATGCCGTCTGTCAGTTCCATCCGTTCATTGTGAAGGATTGTCCGGGGTCGGGTGGTCGGTTTTCGTCTGTCG
>JBCCGJ010000346.1:0-6479 GCA_039029335.1 Actinomycetota bacterium
GGTGTTGTGGCGCCGCTGACGATCATGTTCATCGAGGAGAAGGTCGGCAGGCCGGAACCAACCCGTCGGCGTCGGATCGCTGCGGTCCTCGGCTCGATCGGCGCGGCCATGCTTGCCATGGCGTCGGTGCTGTTCAGCGTCTTTGTCTTCCCGCCGGCCGGTCTTGTCCTGCTCGGGGTCTACCTGCTGATCACCCTGGCAATCCCATACCGTCTGGCCAAGCCGGCCACGAAGGCCGTGGTCGCA
Source organism: Actinomycetota bacterium (assembly GCA_039029335.1). Lineage (GTDB taxonomy): Bacteria > Actinomycetota > Acidimicrobiia > Acidimicrobiales > SZUA-35 > JAHELU01. The sequence goes on from JBCCGJ010000346.1 coordinate 247, forward strand.
GACGCCGACAGTGCCGCCATCACCGCAGGCAACGCCACGAATGCCACGAACGGGCATGGTCCCGAGGCTGTCGAACCCGGCCGGGCCGCCGCGTTGGTCGGTCGGTTGGTGGCCGGACTGGCCAGGCGGCCCGCCGCGGTCCTGTCCGCCGCGCTGCTGATCACCGTCGGTGCCGCCACCCTGGCGGTTCGGGTCCCGACCGAGTTCGACGTGAAGGACTTCTTCTCCTCCGACTCCGGATTTGTGGTCGGTCTGGACAAGCTTGACGAACACGGCGGCGAGCGGGCCGGGGAACCGGCCGACATCCTGATCGAGACCGACCTGTCCGAACCCGCCGCAGTGGCACGGGTGCAGGCGTTCGTCGACGAGTTCCAGGCGCTGGAAACCGACCGGTTTGCACGGAACGACGACGGCACCATCAACCTGGAGGCCGGCGTCCTGGACGTCATCGACGAGGTGTGGGAACAGCCGATGGCCCTCGGGGCGATCGCCGGCACAACCGGTGTCACGTTGACCGACGATGACGGGAACGGCCTGCCGGACACCGTCGCCCAGATGGAGGCGCTGATCGAGACCACCCGGTCCATCGGCGTGCCGATCACCGAGGACCGGGTCGCCCTGACCGCCGACCAGGTCCGCACCGGACTCTGGACCGAGGACGGCCGGTACGCCACCCGCTTCTCCGTCGCCCTGCCCGGATCCCGGGAGGTGGAGAACATCGTGGCCGCCCGGGACACGCTGGCGCCGCTGGTCGACAGCCTCGAAGCGGACCTTGCAGCGATCGACGCCGACAGTGCGGTAACGGTCACCGGTTCACCGGTGGCCAGGCAGGAAAGCCTGGACGCCACATCCCGGGCGCTGCAGGTCAGCCTGCCGATCGCCGTTGTGCTCTGCCTGCTCATCGCCGCCGCCTTCACGCGGTCGATCCGTCTGGCGCTCATCGTGATCGTCCCGATCCTCCTTGTCGTGGCCTGGCTGTACGCCTTCATGTACGTGTTCGGCTTTGCCATCAACCTGGTGACCGGAACGATCGGTGCGGTGTCCATCGGTATCGGCATCGACTTCGCCATCCACTTCACCGAGCGATACCGCGAGGAGTTGGAACGGCTGGGTTCGCCAGAGGCTGCGTTGCGGGCGACCGGCGAAGGCACCGGCCTTGCCCTGGTGGCCTCGGCGTTCTCCAGCATCATCGGCTTTGTGGTACTGGCGACGGCGCCGATGCCGCTGTTCGCTTCCTACGGATTCCTCACCGCGGTGATGATCGCCATGGCCCTCCTTGCCACCCTTGGTGTGTTGCCGTCGCTGCTCTTGGTGGCCGGCGGGCGCCACGGGGACCCCCAGGAGGCCGAGTTAGCGGCCCCGGACGAGCTGCCGGAGACACCGCCGCAGGTGCCGGTTCCCGGCTGACCACCCAACAGCTCCGGCCGGCACCCTGGTCGACGGCTCCCGCCCCTCGGGAGTCGGCCGGGGTGCCGGCCCTTCGCCGTTTTACCCGCGGTGCTACCGGGGCGATCTCCTCGTTTCGGTACCGGTATCGCCCGCCGAAAGACCTCAAGGTTTTGTGGTGCCTGCGCCGATGACTGGTACATGGCGGCACCAGGTTCTCTCGGCGGGGTTTTCGACGACGAAGCGTTCGGCGACCAGCGGAAACGGGTCCTGTTCGTCAGCTCGGCCGGCGGCCACCTCTCCCAGCTGCTCCAGCTCCGACCATGGTGGGTCCACCACGATCGGCAGTGGGTCACCTTCGACCTGCCGGACGCAAGATCGAAGCTGGAGGGGGAAACCCTCATCCCCGCTCACCACCCGACCACCCGGAACCTGAAGAACCTGGCCCGCAACACGCCGCTGGCCTACCGGACGCTGCGTTCGTTCCGGCCCGACGTGGTCATCTCCAACGGTGCTGGTGTTGCGGTGCCGTTCTTCGGGCTCGCCAAATTGCTCGGGATCCCCACCGTCTACCTCGAGGTCTACGACCGGATCGACTCCCGGACGATGACGGGCCGCCTGGTCGGACCCCTGACCTCCGAATTCCTGGTCCAGTGGCCGGAGCAGCAGGCCCTGTACCAGGGCAGCGCGCTGGTCGGCCCGCTCTACTGATCAACGGAGCACGATGTCTTCCACCCTTGACCCAACCGCTCTGCAGGATCCCGGCGCTGTCGGCCCGTCGTCGACCGTGATCGTCGCCGTCGGCACGGACCATCATCCGTTCGACCGGATGATCCAGTGGATCGACGCCTGGTCGACCGCCCATCCCGGGGTCTCGATCCTGGTACAGCGCGGGACCTCAACGCCGACCTCGGCCTGCCCCAGCGTGGAGCTGCTCCCGCATCCCGAGTTGTGCGAGCGGTTCGCCCGGGCGGTCGCCGTTGTCAGCCATGGCGGACCGTCAACGGTGATGGACGCCAGGATGGCCGGCCGGCTGCCGATCGTCATGGCCAGGGACCCGCAGTACGGGGAACACGTCGACGACCATCAGATGCGGTTCGCGGCCCACCTCGATCGCCACGGGCTTGCGCAGGTGGTCGAGGACAAGAACGCGCTGCACGCGGCACTTGACGCAGCGCTTGCGGCGCCGGATGCGTTCAGCGTCCCGGTGGACGCATCGGCCATCACGGGGGTGGTCGAGTTCGGTCGGGTTCTCGATCGGATGCTCGGTACCACCACGCCGTTGACCCCGGCCTCTCCGGCCGGCGTCGAGTTCGAACCGTCGCCAACCACACCACAATCCACACGACAACCCACACCACAGCCCCTCGAGGTGGCAACCGATGTCTGACCCGTTTCCCCATCACTTCAGCGACGACGCGGATCGGGAGGGCCGGGACAGCCATCTGGACGACCGCTCGGTCTCGGTGGTCATCGCAACCCGGGACCGGCCGGAACTGCTGCGACGGGCCATCGCCGGTGTGGTCTCCCAACGGCACACCCACGAGGTCGAGGTCATCGTGGTGTTCGATCGGTCGGAGCCCGATCGGTCCCTCGAGGCCGAGGGCAGCGGGTACCGAATCCTCGTGACCACCAACGGCAGGACACCCGGCCTCGCCGGGGCCCGCAACAGCGGCATCGACAAAGCGTCGAATGCGTGGATTGCGTTCTGTGACGACGATGACGAGTGGCTGCCCGGAAAGCTTCAGGCCCAGTTCGACGCACTGGCCGAGCTGCCAAGGGCTCGGGCCGCCTGCACCGGGATCCTGATCCGCTACCAGGATGTCGACACCCCACGTATGCCGGATCCGGCTCGGATGGGATTCGGGGATTTCCTGCGGGACCGGATGACCGAGGTCCATCCCTCCAGCTGGCTGGTCCACCGGGAGACCCTGGCCAGCCAGATCGGTCTGGTCGACGAGGAGATTCCCGGTAGCTACGCCGAGGACTACGACCTGATTCTGCGCACCGCAAACGTCTGCCCGATCGCGGTTGCCCCGCAACCGCTGATCCGGGTCTGGTGGCACGGTGCGTCCTTCTTCTTCGAACGGTGGAAGACGATCGACGAGGCGCTGGACTACCTGGTCGACAAGTACCCGGCCTTCGACCGCCACCCGGACGGGCTGGCCAGGATCCGCGGCCAACAGGCCGTGGCGAAGGCGGCGATGGGGAAGCGAGGCGAGGCGCTGCGGACCATTGCGTCCACCGCAAAACTCCGCCCGCTGGAGAAGCGGCTACCGCTGGCCCTTGCCGTTGTGGCCGGGCTGAAGGCGGAGACCGCCCTCAAGGTGGCCCACCGATTCGGCAAGGGGATCTGACCCCGCAACTCCTAGATCAACAGCACTCCGGCCGCTCCCATCGCGATGCCGACGACCAGCGGGGTGTAGTAGAGGTCGTCCATGCGTCCGAACTTGCTCGACCGGTGTTTCTTCGAGAACCCGGCGTACCGGCCGTCACCGACCGCTCGGAGCGCCAGCACAACGATGCCGGCGATGATCAACCAACGCACGATCGGTGGATCCCAGGATGCGGGGCCCAGGTCGCCGACCGTGATGGTGAGCAGCCCGGCGAAGCCGATCAACAGTCCGGCGACCGCCAGCGTTGACAGAGGGCCCGGTGAAAACGTCTGATCGCCGCTGTCCCCGGCTGTCGGCACCACGGCGTCGCGCAGTGCGTTCCCGCCGGCCGCCCAGTACACGTGGAGTCCTGCCGACGCGATCACCGCCGCGATCGTCAGCCCGCCACCGATTCGCAGGAGCGTGTCCCCGAGCAGGTTCTCCGTGTACAGCCCGGCGCCACCTGCGATCATGAACAGCGGCCAGGCCGGATGGCCCGGCCCAACGACCAGGATCACCACCCCGGAAACGAGAGCCGCCACCGCGATGGCGGCGAGCGGCGTCCCCCCTACGGCGATCGTCGCCATCGCAAGCCAGGCCACGGACGTGAGGTGCCAGGCCCCGCGAAGGAGGCGGTTCGCCAGTGGTCTTGGCAGCTCGGTGATGGACCACTCCGCATTGATCAGTGGTTTGACAAAACCGGACTCTCCGGCTGCCGAGTGGGCTGCTGCCAGCAGGGCGAACATGGCCGCCGTGATGATCGAGCCTGTAGTCATGGGGTCCTCCTGTTACTGTTGTCCGTTTGGCCGTGCGACAACCATACGTTGCCGTATGGACAAACCCTACGGTACCGTATGGCGGTGGAATCCGACCAGTCAAAGCAAAAAAGGCCGCGACGGTCGGGTTCCGGGACCGGTTCAGAATCCGGGTCGAGGTCAGAGTCGGGGTCGAGGTCAGAGTCGGGGTCGAGGTCAGAGTCGGGACGGACGCAGAAGCAAACTCGGCGACGGTCGGCCGATGACTGGGTCATGGCCGGACTCCGGACACTGTCCGCGGGCAGCATCAACGACGTCAGGGTTGAACGGCTGGCCAAGGACCTCGGCGTGACAAAGGGGTCCTTCTACTGGCATTTTCAGGATCGGCCGGCGCTCCTCTCGGCGATGCTCGAGGCCTGGGTCCGGATCGACACCGAACAGATCATCGAGTTCGTTGATGCCCACCCGGCCAGCGTGGATCCCGTCGCCGCACTGGAGCAGCTGGTCCGGGTGGCGATGGCCGGCCCTGCGGAATTCGACGGAGTCGAAGGAGGGATCCGGGACTGGTCGGCGAATGACGAGCAGGCCGCAGCGTTGTGTTCGGAGATCGACAGCAGGCGGTTGACCTACGTTACCGACCTGTTGACGGCCGCCGGGGTTGACCACCGAACCGCGGTGGCGCGGGCCGGCATCATCTACCGGATCATCATCGGCGAGTACAACTGGCGCCGGTACGGCGGCGAGCCGGCGGACGTTGACGAAATGGTCCTGGTCGCGAGGATGCTGGCGGCACCGTGATCTCGGGGAAGAAACCATCGTTGGTTACGTGGTTCGTTCTGCCGACGCTTGCGATCCTCTGGCTTCTTCCCATCGCCGTTACCGTCTATGTGTCATTGCGGCCATATCTCGAAACCCAGAGAGGCGGCTATCTTTCGCCGCCGGACCAGCTCTCGTTGGACAACTACCGAAGGGTCTGGGACCGCGGTGCGTTGCCCCGGGCGTATTGGAACACGGCGTTGATCCTGGTGCCGGCGCTGTCGGTGACGCTTGCTCTTTCCAGCATGATCGCCTTTGCCGCTTCCCGGTTCCGCTGGCGGTACAACGTTGCGCTGCTTGCACTCTTCACCGCGGGTGGCATGCTCCCACAGCAGATCATCATCAACCCGCTTCGGCTGATGTATTCGGAGGTTCCACTTCCAGACGCTCTCTCGAATTCGGGTTCGCTCCTCGGGAGCACCTGGGGAATCATCATCGTCCACATCGCCTACCAAAGCGGCTTCGCCACGTTTGTCCTGAGCAACTACATGAAGACGCTCCCCGGGGAGGTCCTGGAGGCTGCGGTCATCGATGGTGCGTCGCTCTGGCAGCAGTACCGACGGATCGTCCTTCCCATGGTCCGGCCGGCCCTTGCGGCCTTGGGTGCGCTTCAGTTCACGTGGATCTACAACGACTTCTTCTGGGCGTTGATTTTGGAGCAGCAAACCAACGACCGTCCGGTCACCTCAGCGATCGGACGGTTGGCCGGAGGGTTTGCCAGGGACAACAACGTCATCGCCGCGGTCTCGATTCTCATGGCGCTCCCGCCGCTGATTGTCTTTGTCTTCGCCGGTCGACACCTCGATGCGTTCTGCCCTTCGATCGCGGCAGGAACCGGCACGCCCAGCCATGGCGGTTTTTTGTATTATGACGTTCTGGAAATCTTGCAGGCTCTGGCAAA
>JBCCGJ010000347.1:0-6440 GCA_039029335.1 Actinomycetota bacterium
GTGCCCGCCTCGCGCCACGTTCACCAGCCAGGCGTGGGACGGCATGGCGGCCAGCTCGGCTTCACCGATCACTCCCTCGGTTTCGGGGGTCAGCGCCAGGGCCAGGACAACAAGGTCGGCGTCGGCCAGGGCCTCGAGCCGGTCGGCGAAGGCCACGGTGCGGGCCACACCGGACATCGGTTCCGGCTTGCGGCGGACGACCGTGATGTCAACCCCGAACCCGGCCGTGAGGCCGATGAGCTCCTCGGTGATGCCCCCGGCACCAAAAACCGTGATCCTGCCGTCGACCAGGTTGTGGCCCTCCGGTGCGGCCCACGTGGTACTTCTGGCGTAGGTGGCCAGGCCGCGCAGTCCGGCCAGGCCGAGCGTCAGGACGTGTTCGGCCACCGGTCTGGCGTAGACGCCGCGGGCACAGGTCCAGACCCGTTCGTGGTCCAGGAACGGCACGTACGGTTCTATGCCGGAAAACGGCAGCCCGACCCAGGTGACACCGGGGTTTGCGGCCAACATCGCAGGCAGCTCCTCCGCCCGCGCCGGGTCGGCCCAGACCAGGGCCTCGGCGTCCTCCATACCGGTGACGGTGCCACCACCGGCGACCACCGCCTCCTCGAGCGATTCGAAACGGCCGGACTTCGGTTCGACCGCGATGTTGCGTGCGTCCATCCCGCCGCTCAGGCCCGGTCGAGGGCCTGCGCGAGGTCTGCGGTGAGGTCAGCGATGTCCTCGATACCGATCGACAGCCGCACGAGGTCGTCGGGGACCTCCAGCGGTGATCCGGCGGCCGACAGGTGGGTCATGGCGCCGGGGTGCTCGATCAGCGACTCGACGGCTCCGAGCGACTCGGCGAGGGTGAACAACTCGGTGCCCTCCGTGACCCGCATCGCCGCATCCCGAGACCCGACCTGGAAGCTCACCATGCCGCCGAAGCCACTCATCTGCTTTGCCGCGACCTCGTGACCGGGGTGGCCGGGGAGGCCGGGCCACAGCACGGTCTCCACCTTTTTGTGGGCGACGAGCAGATCGACGATCGCTGCTGCGTTCTCGTTGTGCCGGTCCATCCGCACCCCGAGGGTCTTCGCCCCGCGCAGAGTCAGGTAGCAGTCCCACGGCGCCGGTACCGCACCGACGGCGTTCTGGATGAACGTCAGGTGATCGTGCACCTCGGCGTCATCGGTTGCGACGAACCCGCCGACGACGTCCGAATGACCACCCAGGTACTTTGTGGTGGAGTGGACGACGATGTCCGCGCCGTTTGCCAGCGGTTGCTGCAGGTACGGCGTGGCGAACGTGTTGTCGACCACCAGCCGGGCTCCGGGCTTGGTGGAGACGATCGCGGCGACGGCGGCGATGTCAACAACCGTCAACAGCGGATTGGTCGGGGTTTCGACCCACACCAGCTTGGTGTTGTCCGGCCAGTTGTCCGCCAGCTGGGATGGATCGGTGAGATCGAGAGCGGACCAGGTGATACCGGCCCTGCCGAAGACCTTGGAGATCAACCGGAACGTGCCGCCGTAGGCGTCGTTCCCCATCACCACGTGGTCACCGGGTTCCAGCAGCCGCAGGATGGCGTCCTCGGCGGCCAGGCCGCTGGCGAATGACACGCCGAACGCCGCTCCCTCAAGCGCCGCCAGGGCGTTCTGGAGGGCCGTCCGTGTCGGGTTGCCGGTCCTGGCGTATTCGTAGCCGGAGTGCTTGCCGACCGCCTCCTGGGCGAACGTCGAGGTCTGGAACACCGGAACGGTGACCGCCCCGGTCCGGGGCTCCGGATCCTGGCCGACGTGGATGGCCTTGGTGGAGAACCCCCAGGACTGCTGATCGGTCGGTTCTGAATCTGTGGACATCAGGCAACTCCCCCGGCGGAGCCGGAACTGGAAACGACAATCCCGTCGGACGACAGGAACGACAGGAGGTCCGCCCTGGCGACGACGGTCCGAGGCCGGCCGCCGTCCAGGACCAGCAGTGCAGGCGCCATGTCGAGAAGCTGCACCGCAAGCTCCACGGGCTGGCCGATGCCGATGGTCGGCATGCGGGGGCTCATCACGTCCTCCACGGAACGGTCGAGCGCCGTACCATCACCGAAGGCCGACCCCATGATGCGCAGCTCGTCGATCGAGCCCATCACTTCGGCCGCGGCCAGCGGCATCTCACCCTTGGCCACCGGCAGCTGGGAGACGTCGTGCTCGTGCATTAGCCGGACGGCATCGCGGACGCTGTCCTCCGGCTGTACATAGACCAGCCGGGGCACGTCGCCGTCCTTGGCGCCGAGCACGTCGGCCACCACCGGGCCGTTGGACCGCAGGAACCCGAAGCCGGCCATCCACTCGTCGTTGAAGACCCGACTGAGATAGCCCCGGCCGGAGTCCGGCAGCAGGACAACCACCAGGTCATCCGGGCCAAGCCCCTCGGCGAGTTGCAGCGATGCGGCCACCGCCGTGCCGCACGAGCCACCGATCAGCAGGCCCTCCTCACGGGACACCCGCCTGGCCATCAGGAACGAGTCCTGGTCGGAGACCGGGATGACGCTGTCCACGACCGACGGGTCGTAGGTGGTCGGCCAGAAGTCCTCACCGACACCTTCAACAAGGTATGGCCGGCCGGATCCACCGGAGTACACCGAACCCTCCGGGTCGGCGGCAACGATCTGGATGTCCGGGTTCTGCGACTTCAGGTAGCGACCGACGCCGCTCAGGGTCCCGCCCGTCCCGGCGCCCGCCACGAAATGGGTGATCTTTCCATCGGTTTGACGCCAGATCTCGGGACCGGTCGTCTCGAAGTGGGCCTGGGGGTTCGACGGGTTTGCGTACTGGTTCGGCCGGAAGGAGTTCGGCGTCTCGTTGAACAGCCGCTCCGCGGTGGAGTAGTACGAGGCCGGGTCCTCCGGCGGCACGGCCACCGGGCAGACAACCACCTCCGCGCCGTAGGCCCGCAGCAGGTCCACCTTTTCCGGCGCCACCTTGTCGGTGACGACAAAAATGCAGTTGTACCCCCGCTGGGCGGCGACGATGGCCAGGCCGACGCCGGTATTGCCGGACGTGGGTTCGATGATGGTGCCGCCGGGTTTCAACAGCCCGTCCCGCTCGGCCTGGTCGATCATCGTCACGGCAGGCCGATCCTTCGAGCTGCCTCCGGGGTTGGTGAGTTCCACCTTGGCCACGACCGGACAGTCAATTCCCCGGGTGACCTGCCGCAGTCGAACCATCGGCGTGTTGCCGATCAGATCCAGCACCGAATCTGCGATTTCCATTGCTCGTCTCCTACCGCCGACTTGTCGGTTGTGATGGCCCATGTCCCGCGCACGCGAAACAGGGACCGCTTTCAGGAAGTGGCAGTACAGGCATGCTATTCCCCTGGCCCATGCCACCTAGCCAGGCCAACTCTAGCCAGCCCGGCCGGACCTGGCCTCACAAGCCGGTTCGCTCCTGCTCGGAGTGACCGGAGTCACCGGCGCCGTTCCGGTGATCCTGCCGGTTGTCGGTGTGGTCGATGCCGTCGGTGTGGTCGGTGTGGTCGTCGTTGTCGATGCCGTCGGTGTGGTCGGTTTGGTCGGTTTGGTCGGTGACAACGTCTCCCTCGGCGGCGGGCTCAGCTCCCTGGTCGGGTAGCGGCCGCCGACCGGCGGTGCCGGCCTCATTCGGTGCGCCGTTGACGCCCGTGCCGACACCCGCTGCGGCGTCGGGGATCGTTCCCGCCTCGGCGTCGGCCTCCGCGATGACGACTGCGCCGAGCTCGACCGATTCGGCGATCCGATACGAGCCGTCGTCGGACTCGCTGAGCCACAGCACCCCCGATCGACGTTCGGCCTTGCGAATCCCGACAACCGTTCCCCGGCTGTCGACCAGGTGCCGAACCGGGTGATCCACGGTCACCGCCAGCGTGACCGGCGTCCGCCCGCTGACCGTTTTGATGGTCCGGAGGTGAGGGCTCAACCCGACGATGCGGAGCCCGGCGCCGGCCAGGCTGGCGTGATGGGCCGCGGCCTGACGATAGAGCGGTGTGTCCGGAACAAAGACCGCGGACAGCACAGCCTCACTCGGCTCGGACTGGAACCGGAATTCGGCCTGGACGAGGTCACCGATGACCCGACGCCACCCGGGATCCTCCACCCCCTGGTACGACTCCTCCCGCTCGATGCCGGAGTGAAGCGCCACCCGGACGGGACGAACCGCGGTATGGAACGCAGCCCGCTGGCCGAGCAGCGCAGGGCGCAGTAACAGGGCGCCGACCGTCAGCTCGACCAGGACCGCCACGGTCAGGACAAGTCCGAGGATGCCCATTCCCGGCGCATCCTGGAAAGGTGACAACAGGGCGATGGCCATCGACCCGAGGCCGAGCGCCGCCAGACCGAGCCCGCCGGCCTGCCCGGGGTTCGGTCTCCCCAGCTCCGGGTGTTCCAAGCGCTGGTTGTATCGGGTGACGAACTCCAACTCGAAGACACCGACTGCAAGCCCGATGGCCCCGAGGGCGGTGACGATCGTGGCGGTCTGGGTCTCGGCTCGGAACAAACCGAAGAGGCCGAGCACGGTCGTGCCGCCGATCAGTCGGAGCAGGAACGAGACGATCGACTGTCCGACGCTCTGGGTCAGCACCCGAACGGCGAGCGCCCCGGTGACGGCGATGGCCACGACGGCCATCAGCAGCGTCGACCGCTCACCGACCGCGCCGGCGGTTTCGATGGCCGGCCCGGTCAGCGACGGCGGCCCGCCGACAAGGGGCTGGGTGGCGATCTCGGCCAGCGTCCTCCGACCGGGTTCGGAACCGGGCGGGTCGGTCAGGACAACGGCGGCGACCCCGTCGACCGACGGGTCGAGGAGCGCCTCGGACGGAGAGATCTCAACCGCCTCGATCGAGGTGTATTTCACCCCGCCGGCCTGCACCCAGGCGACGCCGGGCAGTTCGGCCACCGCTTCCGCCCACTCGGCCAGGTCGATTCGCCTCGCCGCGCCGGACGCGGTGGCCAGGACGGACGACGTGGCGTCCGCCCCACCGGTTCGCAGCACCTCGGCCACGGTTGCGGCGTCGCTGGTGTCGGACAGGTCGGACGGGCCGAGCAGGTTCTGCGACGGCTGCCCGAACCCGAACGCCGAGACAACCACCAGCAACCCGGCGATCGCCGACAACGCCAGCAGGGGCAGATCCCGACCGTCCGGGACCGAAACGGGGAGCAGGTCGGCGTTGGCCTCTCTGGCCGAGGCCAGCAGGGTCAGCGCCGGCGCGGTGATACCCAGCTGCACCACGGCGGTGACCGCGGCGCCCGTCGTCAGCGCGGTGAGCGGGGTGGGGCCGGGGTCCATGAGACCGACGGCAACCGCAGCGAGCGCAAGGCTGCAGAGAACAAGCGCCACCTCGGGCAGCAGCGCTCGGACGGCCCGGCGAATCATCTCGGCCTCGTCCGCACCCGGCGGGTCCCGGAACCAGAGGAGCAACCTGACCAGCAGGGCCGTTCCGAGGGTGAGACCGGCCAGCGCCCCCGGGATCACGGTGGTCGCGAGCGATCCGTCGAACGCGCCTGCGGCCCGGCCGCCGAGCACCCCGGCGGCCAACACCGACAGCAGCAGGGTCGCTCCGGCGACCAGACCACGCTGCCACCCGAACACCACCCCGAGTGCCAGCCCGATCAGCGTGGCGACGACCAGCAGCGTTCGCAGCGGACCGTCGTAGCTGCTGGAAATTGCCCGGTCGACGGCCGCCGGGCCGCCAACGAGAATCCTGGCCGTCGGCAGTTCGTCGACAACGACGGCCGACGCCTGCGCCACCACCTCATCGATCGAGGCCTTGGCCGACCCGCTCCGGACCCCGTCGCTCCCGGTCAGGCCGTCATCCGACCGCTCCAGAACGGCTTCTTCCGTCCCCTCGAGGGCCAGGTAGAAGACCGAGAGATCCTCCGCTCCATCGGCCTGCAAGACCGGGGCACCGGTGACGGCAAGAACGCCGGGGACCTCGCTGAGCGACTCGATGAGATCCAGCCGCTGCTCCTCGTCAATAGCCGTTGCCGGACCGGTGACCAACAGGGCCAGCTCGGGAATGGCCCCGGCCGGCCCGGTCCCCGACCGTTCACCGGATTGGGCGGCGGACGCCGTGGCGAACGCACCAACCCCGATGACCAGGGACGTGACCACCAGCAGCAGGGCGACGGCGGGCCGTCTGAGGAGTGGATTGGGACGTTTCAGCGGCAGGCGGGATCTCGGGTGGGTCACATCTTGAGAACACATCGGTTGCCGAGAAAAAGTCATCGTTCTCCACGTGCGCCGGACATGCAGACTAGCTGAACCTTCCCGCTCCGACAGGTACCCCGTGATGGGGGCCGCCGGTGTGGTCTTCGGCTACGGGCGGTCGCCGTCATGGCTGACGGCGTCGAGCGTCGCGTCGCCGTTCACGGCGTCCACGGTCGCGGTGACGCCAGCACAGTGCACACGTTCGGCGAGCAGTGCGTCGGTGCTGAA
>JBCCGJ010000348.1:0-6437 GCA_039029335.1 Actinomycetota bacterium
GGGGACGCTGGGGCGTTGGTCCCCGTGTCGCCGCGCCGCCCCCGGTGGGGGTGGTCGGACGATTCGGTCCCCCGATCCCGGCGGTCCGGTCCGTCACCGCGGTGGTGATGTCGTCCGCCATCGACCCGTTGGTCGGTGAGTTCCACGGTCGCTGTTGCCCTCCGGTCAGCCGAACCAGAGCTGTCGTCTACGGGTCCTGATCGCCACCAGGGCGGCGATGGGCAGTGCGGCCAGCACACCGATGGCCATGCCCTGGATCCCACCGAAGTGTCGTGAGGTCGACAGGACGATCGGTTCGCTTAGCTCCCGAATCGGAGCGGCGACCAGCGGCGCCAGTTCGCGCTCGGCCAGCTCGTCGTCGATCGTGGCCAGTTTGGCTTCCAGCCGGTCGATCTCGCGCAGCAGGGCAGGTTCCGCCGTTGTGGCGGTGGCCAGCTCGGCCCGCTCGGCTCCGACGGCCAGCAGCTCCGCCTCCAGATTCGCCAGATCGGCTTCGGCGGCCCCAAGGGTGTCGGCGGTGACGTCCAGGAGTTCCTGATCGCCCTGCTCAAGAATCGCCGCGTCGAGGTTCGCCTGGAGGTCGCCGACCTGTCCGGTCTTCACCTCGATCCGTCGCTGCAGGCTCTCCTGCTGCAGCTGCAGCGTGACGTCCTGCTCCTGAGCCTCCAGCAGCGCCCGCCGTGAGGCATCGGCCTGCTCCAGCTCGGCGGCGATCTCCGTCCGCCGGGTCGTCAGCTCGTCGCCGGTGTCCGCCGGGGCGGCCTCGCTGATCACCTGGAGATAACGATCGAGGACCGCCCGGTTGAGCGCAACGGCCCGCTCGGGGTCGGCGTCCCGGACGTCGAGTCGGAGCACCTCCGACAGGTTGAGTGTCTCGATGTCGATTCGAGCCCGGAGCTCCTCAACCGTGAGGTCGTTCGCCGCGGCGACCGGAGTCAGCACGGCGTCGCTCTTGAACGTGACCACCTGGGTGAGCAGGCGGCGGTCCTCCCGAAGGAAACTGTCGGGGACCGACTCGTCGAGGGTGTACACGAACTCGGCCCGGGCCGTGCTCCCCCCGCCGCGCAGGAAGCCGAGTCCGTAGCCCACAAGACCGATGATCACCACAACGGCCACCGTCCGCTGGGCGATGCTCAGCAGTTGGTTCGCGGACCACAGGTGCTCGGTCGGGCCCTGCGGCAGAACGACCGGTCCGCCGGCGTCTGGTTTGGTCTCGTTTCTGACGTGGGCCGCCTCGGCGGTCCGGGTTTCGGTGGGTGTCTCGCGAGACTTAACGGTTTCGCCCTCGGTCGCAGTGTTGTCGGCCTCGACGGTTTTGGTGTCTGCGGGGGTGTCGTCGGCTTCGACGGGTTCGGTGTCTGCCGTGGTCTTGTCGGCTTCGACGGGTTCGGTGTCTGCGGGGATGCCGTCGGTCTCGGCGGGTTCGGTGTCTGCGGGGGTGTTCTCGGCTTCGGCGGATGCCATGTCTGCCGTGGTCTCGTCGGCCTCGGGCGCGGCGCTGTGTTCGGTGTCCCCGTTTGTGTCGTCTGCGGTCTCGGCGGATTCCTCCGTTGCCTCGGCTTCGGCCCGTGCCTTGGCTGCAGCTTCCCGCCGGGCTCGTGCGGCGGCCCGCTTCTTGGCCTTCCGGCTCATCGGCCGACTCGTGCCGCCGCCGTTTGATCGGTTGCCGTTCCCGGCCGCCGCCTCCGACGTCGACGCCCGTTCGCCAGCGCTGCTGGTCGTGGTGCCGGACCCGGACCCGGACCCGTCGCCGTCCCCGTCGCTGTCGGCGTTCGGCCCGCTGTTGTGGTCCGCGTCGTTCGTCCCGTTTCCGGATCCCTTGTCGGTCGACGCGCCGTTCTCGTCCGATGACGTGCGGTTGGCCCGGGCGCTCGCTTCGGACGTGTCCCCGTTTCCGTTCGTCTGGTTGCCGTCGTCGGAATCGGAGATCTCGAACCCGGGTCCGTCGATGACCGTCATGACCGCTCCAGCACCGCGTCCGCCACCCGATGGACCTCTGCATCGGTCAGCGTCGGGTGCATCGGTAGCGAGAACTGCCGATCGGCAGCCGCCTCGGCAACCGGCAGCGGGCCGAGGTCGAATTCGGCGAACGCGGGATGCTTGTGACACGGGAGTGCGTAGTGAATACCGGTCTGGATGCCCTTTGCCCCGAGGGCGTCCCGCATACCGTCACGGTCGTCGACCCGGAGGACCTCCAGGTGATGAACCGGCGACCCACCGGGCAGGGTGGCCAGAAGCTCGAGTCCGTTCAGTCGGGAGACGTAGAGCGCATGGACTTCCTGCCGCCTGAGGTTCCAGGCGTCGAGGTGATCCAGCTTGATGTCCAGGGCCCTGGCCTGGATGCCGTCGAGTCTGCTGTTTCGACCCCGATGGGTGTGCAGCAGGTGGTTGCCGCGGCCGTGGTTGGCCAGCGTGCGGATCTCCGCCGCCAGCGCCGCATCTCCGGTGACCACCGCCCCGCCGTCACCAAGGGCGCCGAGGTTCTTGCCCGGGTAGAAGCTGAAGGTGGCGGCCGTGCCGAATCCGCCGGCCCGGCGACCGTTGTAGGTGGCGCCGTGGGCCTGTGCCGCGTCCTCGATCACGTGGATACCGGCCGCATCGGTCACCGCGAGGATCTCATCCATCGCCGGTATCTGTCCGTAGAGGTGGACCACCATGACGGCAGCCGTGTCCGGCGTGATCGCGGCGGCGATGTTGCCCGCGGTGATCAGCAGCGTTTCGGGGTCGACGTCGACGAACACCGGCGTCGCCCCGACGGTCACCACCGCTTCGGCGGTCGCAACGAAGGTGTTGGCCGGCACGACGACCTCGTCGCCGTGGCCGATACCCAGTCCGGCCAGGACCAGTTCGAGCGCGTCCGTGCCGTTGGCCACGCCGATGCAGTGGTCGACGCCGCAGTAGTCCGCCCAACGGCCCTCGAAGGTTTCGATCGACGAGCCGCCGATGAATCCGGAGCCGGTGAGGGTTTCGTCCCAGGCCTTGTCGAACTCCTCCCGGAGCGGTGTGTGCAGGGCCGCGAGGTCGAGGAAGGCCACCGGGTCAACCTGCTGGGCGATGTGGTTCTGATGGGCGGTCATGGTTGCCGTGTTCTCCTTGAGAGGTACTGAAGGGTGGATGGGGGAGCGGTTTGGTGAGGCTCAGGCCACCGCGAGTCGCGTCGGCTTGGCCTGGCGCAGTCGAAGATCCGGCACGTCGACCGGGATCGGTGCGCCGTTTTCCTGCAGCGATCGGTCCGACGCTTCGAGGACCGCAACGACGGCCAGGCCGGAGTGGCCGTCGGACATCGGGCGCTCCCCGGTCCGACAGCAGTTGATGAAATCGATGGCCTGCATCTTGAGGGGTTCCTGGAAACCGATCGGGGGCACCGTGACGCCGCCCTCCTCATAGTCGACCTCGACCGGCCCGGAGCGACCGGAGGGACGGCTGATCGAACGTCGCCGGTCGATCAGCTTGATCCTGGCGGCCTCGTCGACATCGTCGTAGACCGCCATACGTTCCGAACCGACAACGGTTGTTGTCCGAACCTTGAGCGGGTCGAGCCAGCTGGCCCGAACCGTCGACTCCACCCCGAGGGCGGAGAAGCGCATCCGGAGGCTTGCGACGTCCTCGTCGAACCCGTCGGTGTGGGCGTTACCCCACGCTGCGACGGTGTCGGGAAGGGCGCCGAGAAGAAGCGTCGAGATCGAGATGTCGTGGGCCGCGAGGTCCCACAGCACGTTCACGTCATGGCGATAGAGGCCGAGGTTCAGCCGGGCCGCATCGATGTGGTGCAGTTGGCCGAGTGAGCCGGAGCCGACGAGCGCGGCCAGCTTCTGGACCGCGGCGTTGTGGATGAACGTGTGCCCGGCGGCCAACGTGACCCCGTGCTCCTCCGCGAGTCGAACCATCCGCCGGGCGTCCGCGGTACTGGTGGCCATCGGCTTTTCGACCAGCACGTGCTTGCCCGCCGACATCGCCTCGGCGGCGATGTCGAAGTGGCTCTCCGGCGGGGTGGCGATCACCACGGCGTCGATGTCATCGAGGGCGTCGGTCACGCTCGACCGCAGCAACGCCTCGGGATACTCGGCGCCGACCGCCGATCGGATGTCCGGTCGTCCATCGATGATCGTCACCTGGGTGACCGACGCGAGTTCGGAAAACACCCGAACGTGCTTCGATCCCCAGTAGCCACAGCCGACTACACCTACCCGCATGTCAATCCCACGTCCTTGGATCACCCGTGCGCCGTGGCTGCTCGCAGCCGCAATTCCCAAGGTGGATCCGTCGTTTGTCTGCCTGTAGGCCAAGTGTGGAGAGCGTAAGTTTGTGACTCCATGAGCGGTGCTCACCGGGCGGGATGAGCCGCTGAGACCAACCCGGCGGTGAGTACCGTCACCCGGTCTGTTGCGCTCCAACGGCAAAAAGCCGGGAGCCACAGCGATTTCCCGCTGTGGCTCCCGGCTCTCTTGTGTTCGGCCCTAGGCCGTACGGTTCAGGTGTGTTGCCCGCCGCCGCTCAGCGGCGTCTGCGATGGCCGCTCAGCCGTTCGCCTCCTGAATCGCGGTCCACACCGTCTGGCTGCTGAGCGGCATGTCGATATGTCGGACCCCGAGGTGGGAGACCGCATCGATGACCGCGTTGTGAATGGCCGGCGTCGACCCGATGGTGCCGGACTCACCGATGCCCTTGGCCCCCAGCGGATTGCGGGGGCTGGGGGTCTCGGTGTTCGAGGACTCGAACGAGGGCAGCTCGGCCGCTGACGGGATGGCGTAGTCCATGAGGTTGCTGGTGATCGGGTTGCCCTGGTCGTCATACTCGACCACCTCGTAGAGCGCCTGCGCCGCGCCCTGGGCGATGCCGCCGTGCTGCTGTCCCGCCACCATCATCGGATTGAGGATCTTGCCGCAGTCGTCAACCGCGATGTGGCGGAGCATGTCAACCTCGCCGGTTTCGGTGTCCACCTCGACAACCGACACGTGGGCCCCGAACGGGAAGGTGGCGTCCGTCCCGTCGAAGTCGAGCTCGTGAGCCAGACCGGGATCCATTCCCTCCGGACGTTTTGTGTCGTCGTTGGCCGCGGCGGCCAGATCGGCCCAGGTGACGTTCGACGCAGGCACACCGGCGACCTGCAGGCCGCCCTCCGCGGTGACGATGTCGGACTCGCTGGCCTCCAGCATGTGGGCGGCCAGCGCCTTCGCCTTGCCGAGCACGGTTTCCGACGCGATGTGCACCGCCGACCCGGCGGTCTGGAGCGACCGCGAGCCCATGGTCCCGGCACCACGGGGAATCTCGGCGGTGTCGGACTGGAGCACCGTCACGTCCTCCATCGGCACACCGAGCATGTCGGAGACGATCATGGAGAAGGCGGTGATGTGACCCTGGCCGTGAGCGCTGGTCCCGACCCGGGCGGTCACCGTGCCGTCCTCGTTGATCTCGACCGCCCCGTACTCAACGTGGAGACCGGCCGGTGCCGTCACCTCGACGTAGGCCGAGACGCCGATACCCAGTTGCTTCGGGGAGTTGCCGGCCCGGCGTTCGGCCTGCTGGGCCAGCAGGCCCTGGTAGTCGGCCGCCTCCAGCGCCGCGTCGAGCGCCTTCTCGTATTCGCCGCAATCGTAGTTGGCCCCGCCGTGGGTGGTGAGGGGGAATGCGTCCGGTTGCAGGAAGTTCTTGCGCCGGATCTCCGCCGGGTCGATACCCATCTCGTCGGCCGCCATATCGATGATGCGCTCCAGCATCTGGGTGGCCTCTGGCCTCCCCGCCCCCCGGTACGCCCCGGTGGTTGTGGTGTTGGTGACCGCCGACCGAGCGTGATAGCGGATCTTGGGAATCTGGTAGACGCCCTGGATCATGGTCTGGGTGAACATCGTCAGAAAGGCCCCGATGCCCGGGTAGGCACCACCGTCGGCCACCACGTCGACGTCGAGGCCGGTGATCACCCCGTCATCGGTCAGACCGAGCTTGGCGTACAGGATCATCGCCCGGCCATGCACCATGGCCAGCATGTTCTCCGACCGTTCCTCGGTCCATTTCACCGGCCGGTCGAGTTCCTGGGCCAGCTTGATGGTCAGGAACTGCTCGACGTAGGCCCCGGCCTTCGGACCGAACCCGCCGCCGACGGCGGGCGCAACGACCCGCAGCTTCTCCGCTTCGAGGCCGAGCTGCCCGACCAGGATGTCCCGAACCGCGACGGGGTTCTGGCTGGACATCCAAACCGTCAGCTCGTCGCCGTCGGGGATTGCGACACACCCGTTCGGCTCCATCGGGACGCCGGCCAGCCGCTGGCTGACGATCCGACCCTCGACGATCCGGGCCGCGTCCTCCAGGGGGTCCTCGTCCCCGCCGATGGCGGTTTCGAAGACCATGTTGGAGCCGTGCTCCTCGAACAGGACCGGTGCGTCGTCGGCCAGTGCGGCCTCCATGTCGGTGACGGCCGGGAGCGGGTCGTAGTCGACCAC
>JBCCGJ010000349.1:0-6422 GCA_039029335.1 Actinomycetota bacterium
CCGTCCTTCACCGAAGCCACCGTCACAACCGAACGGTCGGACTCCGGTGGCGTCCGCGCCGCCTCGGTCGAGCTGACCGACCGCTTTGCCGAGTTGTCCCTCCGCATCGATCTGGTCCTCGATGGCCAGGTGGCCGCGCCGGCGTCGGCCGACCAGACCGCCGCGGCCGATGTTCTGCAGATGGCGGTCGCACTCACCAACACCGGCACCACCGAGTATCGGGTCGACCGGCTGGTCCCCAGCGTCTCCCTCCCGGCGTGGGCCACCGAGCTGCTGACTTTCACCGGTCGCTGGACCCTGGAACTTCAGCAGCAGCGCCACGACTGGCGAGCCGGCATCTGGTCCAGTGAGAACCGACGGGGCAGGACCTCCCACGATCGGCCGCCTGCACTGTTCGTCGGGACGGCAGGTTTCACCGAGACCACCGGTGAGGTCTGGGGCCTCCAGCTGGGCTGGAGCGGGAACAGCAGGGTCGTTGCCGAACGATTGAGCGACGGCCGCAGGCACATCCAGATGGGGGAGTACCTCTACAGCGGCGAGGTTGTCCTGGCTCCCGGTGAGACGCTGCATGCTCCGACCGTTTACGGGGCTTACAGCGCTTCCGGCCTTGGTGAGGCCTCCCGGGCGTTCCACCGGTTCGTTCGCTCCCGGGCACATCACCCCGGGCCGGACCGGCCTCGGCCGGTCATCCTCAACACCTGGGAGGCCATCTACTTCGACCACGATGTGGACACCCTGAAACGGTTGGCTTCGCTGGCGGCCGAGGTCGGCGTCGAGCGGTTTGTCCTCGACGACGGTTGGTTCCTCGGCCGTAACGACGACTCGGCGGCTCTCGGCGACTGGGTGGTCGATCCGCAGAAGTACCCGAACGGTCTGCACCCCCTGGTTGACCACGTCCGCTCGCTCGGTATGGACTTCGGCCTGTGGTTCGAACCGGAGATGGTCAACCCGGACTCCGAGCTGTACCGGGCACACCCGGAGTGGGCACTCCACGACCCCCGCTATCCGACCACCCTGGCCAGGCACCAGCTTGTCCTCGACCTGGCGAACCCGGATGCGTTCGCCCACATCCGCGACCGGCTGGACCTGGTGCTGTCGGAGTACGAGATCTCCTACGTGAAGTGGGACATGAACCGTGACCTGGTCCGTCCGACGCTACGGACCGGCGACGGCGCGGTCGCCGGTGCGGGGGCCAGGGCCCAGACGCTGGCGTTCTACAGTCTGCTCGACGAGTTGCGGCGCAGGCATCCGGATGTCGAGTTCGAGAGCTGCTCGTCGGGGGGCGGCCGAGCCGACCTGGAGGCGCTGGCCAGGACCGAGCGGATCTGGGTGTCGGACAGCAATGATGCCCAGGACCGCCAGGCGATCCAGCGGGGGTTCTCGATGCTGTTCCCGCCGGAGGTGATGGGCGCCCACATCGGCCCGCCCCGATCCCACACCACGGGCCGACAGCACAACCTGGGATTCCGAGGTGCGTCGGCCATGCTCGGCCACCTCGGTATCGAGTGGAACCTGCTGGACACGAACGAAAGGGACCGGGCCAGGTTGGCCGCCATCATCGGCCACTACAAGCAGCACCGCCATCTGGTTCACGGCGGCGACTGGTATCGGCTGGACCGAACCGATCCGGCGGCCAACACGATGGGTGTTGTCGCCGCCGACCGGAGCGAGGCGCTCTTTGTGCATGCCAGGACCGGAACGGCGCTGGAATCCGTCCAGTTGCCGGTCCGATTCGACGGTCTTGATCCCGACCGGCTCTACCGAGTCTCGATGCCCGAACTCACCGGACCGGTACAGGACCGGGGGGTGAAACCGCCGCCGTGGACGACAACGAAGGGTGGACCGGACACCGAGGCCGGCGACGGCCCGCTCATGACCGGCCGGGTGCTGATGCGGTCCGGGCTGCCGCTGCCGGTCCTCGACCCGGAGTCGGCGGTGATGCTTCATCTCCTTGGGCAATAAGCTCTGACGATGTCTTCGGAGATCTCGACGGAAGAGCCGCTGTGGGTACCGACCGCGGACCGGGTGCGCGCCAGCCAGGTCAACCGCTTCCGGTTGGCCAACCTGCCGGACTCGACAACCACCGACGACCTGTGGCGGTGGTCCGTCGAGCAGCCGGGGCCGTTCTGGCGGGCGATGTGGGAGTGGGCGGACGTCATCGGTGATCCCGGGGATCGGGACCTCGAGGTCGGTGATGCGTTTTACCGGACCAGGTTCCTGCCGGACGCGGTCCTGAACGTCGCGGAGAACCTGCTGGCCGGACGGGACGGCGCCGCCGAGCCGGCGATCGTTGCAATCGCCGAGGACGCAGGGGACGGGTGGACCGGCGGCGGGGACGGTGGCCGGTCCGGCACCGACCGCAATCTGACCTGGGCGGAACTCCGGGAGGAGACAGCGGCGATGGCCGCGGCGTTCCGCTCGTACGGCGTGACCGCCGGGGATCGGGTTGCGGCCTGGATGCCGCACCGGACCGAAACCATCGTTGCGTTTCTGGCCGCGGCGTCGATCGGGGCGGTGTTCACGTCCACATCGGCGGACTTCGGGGTCGCCGGGGTCGTCGACCGGTTCGGGCAGACCGAACCGAAGGTTCTGATCGCGTCGGACGGCTACCGCTACGGCGGCCGGGCGTTTCCGCTGCTCGATCGCCTCGGCGAGATCACGGCCGCACTGCCGTCGGTCGAACAGGTCCTGGTGGTCGGATCGGTCGATCGGGAACCGGACCTGGGGACCGTCGCGGCGGCAGCCGGCGGGCCGGTCGTTCAGCGGTGGGACCTGGTGATCGCGGCCAACCGTGGGGCCGAGCTGCGATTCGAGCGGCTCCCGGCCGACCATCCGATCTACATCCTGTATTCGTCCGGCACCACCGGAAAGCCGAAGTGCATCGTTCACCGGGCCGGTGGGGTGCTGCTCAAACACCTGTGCGAGCAACGCCTGCACAGCGACATCGGGCCGGGTGACCGGGTCTTCTTTTTCACCACCTGCGGCTGGATGATGTGGAACTGGTTGGTGAGTTGCCTGGGGGCCGGGGCCACGATCGTGCTGTACGACGGCAACCCCGGCTACCCGACATCCGCCACGCTTTTTGATGTGGCCGAGCGGGAGTCGACCACGCTGTTCGGGGTCTCCGCCAAGTTCATCGACGGGGTCATGAAGTCCGGCTACAACCCGGCGGCGAACCACGACCTGTCGTCGATCCGGACCGTCTGTTCAACCGGTTCGCCGCTCAGCCATGAGGGGTTCGCCTGGGTGTACGAGGCGGTCTCGCCCGACGTCCATCTGGCCTCCATCTCCGGTGGCACCGATCTGTGTGGGTGTCTGGTCCTCGGTGACCCGACAAAGCCGGTCTACGCCGGTGAGATCCAGGGCAAGGCCCTCGGCCTGGACATCGAGGTCTTCAACACCGATGGTGCGCCGACCGGTCCCGGGGTGAAGGGCGACCTGGTCTGCCAAAACCCGTTTCCGTCCATGCCGCTGGAGTTCTGGGCCGACGAGGGTGACCGGCGTTACCGGGCGGCGTACTTCGAGACCTACCCGGAGGTGTGGGCCCACGGCGACTATGCGTCCTGGACCGATCGAGGCGGCATGATCATCCATGGTCGCTCCGATGCAACGCTCAATGCGTCCGGCGTTCGCATCGGCACCGCCGAGATCTACCGGGTCGTCGAGCAGCTGCCGCAGATCCTCGAAGCGATCGCCGTCGGACAGGAGTGGGACGGCGATACCAGGATCGTGCTGTTCGTCCGCCTGGCGGACGGTGCCGAACTGGATGCGGATCTGACCGCGACCATCAAGACCGAGCTGCGGACCAAGTGTTCGCCGCGCCACGTCCCGGCCGTGATCGCCGCGGTCGACGACATTCCCCGGACCCGGTCAGGCAAGATCGTGGAGATGGCGGTCACCGATGTCATCCATGGCCGATCGATCGGCAACCGGGAGGCGTTGGCCAATCCGGAGGCCCTGGAGCTGTTCGCCAATCGTTCCGAGCTCGGTTAAGCCGGAAGGCGTTCCGCCTGTCACACTGCTCAACGACCGCATCGATCGTGTGAGGCAGAGAGGTCAGGTAGGAGCCCGTGAACAAAGAGTCCGTGAGCAACGGGGTGGTACAGAGCGAGATTGATCAGGACCGGCTCGAGCGGGCGATCCGGGAGCTCCTGGCGGCGATTGGGGAGAACCCCGACCGGGACGGTCTGTTGGATACCCCGGCTCGGGTTGCCCGGTCCTACCGCGAACTGCTGCGCGGGTACCGGGAGGATCCGGCCACCCATCTCGACCGGCAGTTCGAGGTCGACCATGACGAGATGGTCATCGTCCGGGACATCCCCTTCAGCTCGATGTGTGAACATCACATGCTGCCGTTCATCGGCCGGGCCCACGTGGCCTACCTGCCGGGTCCGGGCGGTAAGGTCTGCGGCCTGTCCAAGCTGGCCAGGGTCGTCGACGGGTACGCCAAGCGGCTGCAGGTCCAGGAACGCCTCACCGGACAGGTGGCGGATGCGCTGGTGTCCCGGCTTGGGGCGGCCGGCGTATTGGTGGTCATGGAGGCGGAGCACCTCTGCATGGCGATGCGAGGGGTGCAGAAGCCTGGTTCCAGCACCACGACCTCCGCGGTCCGTGGCCTGCTGAAGGAGAACTCGACAACCCGGGCGGAAGCGTTGGGCCTCATCCGGGCCTGAGGCCCCCGGGCCGAGGGGGTCGGAAACGGTCCGGGACTACGAATCGGCCGGGTCAGATGGCGAGCGGTCCGTCGCCCCTGACGAACCGATCGACCATGACAAGCACGACGGTCCAGTACCCGTCGGCCGGTTTGATGAGATCCTCCGCCTCGATTGTGGTGGGCAGCGGTGCAGCGCCGGGCCGCCACTCGACCGCGGGAACCGCCGGGCCCCCTCCGACGCCGGACCTCACGTGGTCGATCGCCGCCAGCATCGGCGCAACCTCCACCTCGACCAGCGACTCGACCTCGTCCGCCGCCGGGGAGAACGCGTCGATCGGGCGGTCGTCGATGGCGAAGTACAGATGGACCCGTTCCCGATTCCGACCCTCACCATCGTCGTCCGCAAGCAGCCGGACACCGATGTAGGTCAGGTCGGCGGCGGTTGCGTCAGTCCCCAGCTCCTCGTTCAGTTCGCGGACGCCGTCGTCCGGTGTCTCCCCGGCCGCAAGGTGTCCGGTCGCTGAAAGATCGAGCAACCCGGGAAAGGCCTTCTTGGCCCGATGTCGCCGCTGCAGGAGGACCCGGGCGGGCGGGTCGGGCCGGACGACAACGCAGTGGAACACGTCGTGCCAGTGGCCACCGTGGTGCACCTCATGCCGATCCGCCGTGCGGAGGTGGGCGCCGGTGGCCGAGACGATGTCGATCTGCTCGCCCATGGGGCGATGCTACCGGGCGGGCGTGACCTCGATGGGTAGCGACTTGATGCCGGCGATGAAGTTCGAGCGCAGGTACCGCTGCCGGCCGACCTGTTCGATCGAGTCGACCCGTTTCAGGAACTCCTGAAGCGTGACCCGGATCTCCATCCTGGCCAGCCACGCCCCGAGGCACAGGTGGGGACCGCCTCTGCCGAACGCCATGTGATCGTTGGGGTCCCGGGTGATGTCGAAGGTGTACGGGTCTGCGAACTGCTCGTCATCGAAGTCGCCGGAGATGAAAAACACCACAACCTTGTCTCCGGCCCGGATCTTGGCGCCCCCGAACTCGACGTCGCGCGTTGCGGTCCGCCGGAAGTGGGTGGTGACCGACGTCCACCGGAGGATCTCGTCCACCGCGGTCAGCCACAGCGCATCGTCAGCGTCGCGAAGCCGGTCGATCAGCTCCGGTCGACGAAGCAGGGCCAGGAGGCCACCGGTCATCGTGTAGCGAGTGGTGTCGTTCCCGGCCGCAACGAGCAGGGTGAAGAAGTTGTTGAACTCGTGTTCGGTCAGGACAGACCCGTCCGTGGTTTCGGCCAACAGCTGGGTGATGATGTCCTCGGTCGGGTTCTCCCGTCGGACGGCCGCCTGGGTTCTGGCGTAGTCGAACAGGCGGATCCCGGCCGGGGACCGGAACGGCACCAGACGGAACTCCTCGGTGTCCGTTTGGTCGATGACGTGGTCGGTGAAGTCCGGATCGGTGTTGCCGAGGAGTGCATCCCCCTGCTCGACCAGGAACATCCCGTCGGCGTCGGGCGTCCCGAGCAACCGGCCGAGCATCTTCATCGGGAGCTGGGTGGCGATCTCTTCGACAAAGTCGAATCGCTGTTTGGGAACCGCGTCCGCGACCACCTCGGCGGCCAGTTCCCTGATCTGCTCCTCGTATGCCTCGACCCGCCTGCGGGTGAAGCCCCGGCTGACCAGGCGACGGAGTCTGGTGTGGGAGGGCGGGTCGTGCTCCATCATCGTTCGGCGAGCCCGGGTCTCCTCCTCGTCCATCTCCTCCAGCCGGA
>JBCCGJ010000350.1:0-6392 GCA_039029335.1 Actinomycetota bacterium
CGACGCCCCGGCGGCCAGGTGGAACTGGGCGGTGACGATGTCGGTGCCCATCACCTGTTCGGTGATCGTGTGTTCAACCTGGACCCGAGGGTTGCACTCGATGAAGAAGTGCTCACCGGTCTCCGGTGACACCAGGAACTCAACGGTCCCGGCGTTGACGTAGTCCGCGGCGGAGACAAGCTTGATTGCATCGTCCAGGATCCGCTGCCGCAGCGCCGGGTCGAGACCCGCGGCCGGGGCGATCTCCACCACCTTCTGGTTCCGCTGCTGGATCGAACAGTCCCGTTCGAACAGGTGGACCGCGTTGCCCGCGGCGTCGGCCAGGATCTGCACCTCGATGTGGCGGGGGTCGACCACCAGCCGTTCCAGGAACAGCGTGCCGTCGCCGAACGCCGACTCCGCCTCGCTCCGGCACCGGTCGAAGGCGTCGGCGAGATCCTCCGGCGCGGTCACCGCCCGCATACCACGGCCGCCTCCGCCGGCGGCCGCCTTGAGCATCACCGGATACCCGACCCGGTCGGCCTCCGCGGCCGCGGCCTCCGCCGAGGCCATCGGTTCGCTGCTGCCGTCGATGATCGGCACGTCCAGCGACCGGGCCAGGTCCCGGGCCGTTACCTTGTTGCCGAACAGGGCGAGCGCCTCGGGCGACGGGCCGATGAAGGTCAGACCCGCCTCGGCACATCGCCTGGCGAACTCCGGGTTCTCTGCCAGGAAGCCGTAGCCCGGATGCACGCAGTCACAGCCGGTTTCGATCGCGGCGGCGATGATGCTGTCGATGTCGAGATAGGCGGCGATCGGGTCACCAGCTGCGACGGTCGGCAGCGAAACCGACGTGGTGGTGACGCGGGTGTGGAGGGACCGGTCGTCCTCGGCGGCGTACACGCCGACCGATTCCATGCCGAGGCCGGCTGCGGCCCCGGCGATCCGGATGGCGATCTCGCCCCGGTTGCTGATCAGTACTCGGTTGTGACCCATGCCGAACCTCCTGTTGTCTCCGGTCGAGTCGATCTTGGCTCGTTTTAGTCCGGCCTCCCGGTGACGGCCAGATGGCCCGGACCAGGTGGTTGGGCCAGACTTGGCTGCCATGGGAGCACAGGAGTCACCGGAACAACGGGAGCCACTCGATTTGGTCGGGGCGGTGGTTGTGATCACGGGCGCCGGTTCCGGGATCGGCCGGGCGCTGGCTGTCCGGTTCGCCGCCGAGGGGGCGCGGGCGGTGGTCTGCACCGACCGGGACGGTCCGGACAACGACGAGACCGTGGCGCTGATCACCGAGGCCCACGGGGATGACGCCGTGACCGCGGTGGCTCACACCCTGGACGTCGGCGACGAGCGGGCGATCGAACAGGTGGTCACCGACACCATTGACCGGTTCGGTCGGATCGACGTGTTCGTCTCGAACGCCGGGTACGGCCTGCGGGGCGGCCTCGACCTCCCAACCGACGAGTGGATCGAGATGATGAACGTCCACACCTGGTCTCATCTGGCTGCGGCCAGAGCGGTCATACCCGGCATGATCGAACAGGGCGGCGGCTACCTGCTGAACACCGCGTCCGCTGCGGGGCTGCTGACCCAAATGGACTCCGGGCCCTACGCGGTTTCAAAACACGCGGCGGTTGCGCTGGCCGAATGGTTGGCCATCACCTACGGGGAGCAGGGGATCGGGGTGTCGGTGCTGTGCCCCCAGGCGGTCAGAACCAACATCATCGCCAAGGCGAAACGGAACCCGGCGACCCGTTCCGGTTCCGGCCGTTCCGGTTCGGCCAGTGGATCGAGCGGCGGGCCGAGCGACGGACCTCGGGGCCGGCAGGCCGCCGGTGACGGTGTCCTGGAGGCGGATGAGGTGGCGGACAGCTGCATCGAGGCGATGCGGGCCGGCCGCTTCCTCGTCCTGCCCCATCCCGAGGTGGAGACGTATTTCCAGCGCAAGGCAGGCGACTACGACCGCTGGTTGCGCGGCATGCGCCGCTTCCGAGCCCGTCTGTCCGGTGGGAGCGGCTAGAACGCGCTCCGCATACCCCGTCCCGGAGTGCAGGCCAAACGGCAGGGCCTGGCCGGTCGGCCCCGGCGACTGCAGTATCGGGGGAGCGCTTAGCTACGGGTCATGAAGGCCGGGGACGAAAGACCGTAGGTATCGTTGAAGAAGGTCCCGGTGATCTCGGCGTCGGAGACCAGCGTCAGCAAGGCCCGACCGAACGAGCCGTCGTAGGCGACGTAGGTGAACTCCGCGGTATCGCCGAAAACGGTTCCCTCGCCGGTGGCGGTGGTGCCATAAACGGACCTCTCCTCGATGACCGCCATCGTGCCGAATTGGGTGATCACATAGGTCAGGCCGTTGGCACCGGACCAGGTGCCGGTGAAGTCGGCCGTGGTGGCTGGGACTGAGCCCTGGTCGGCGCCGGTTCGAGCCTGCTGCTCGAGGGTTTCCAGTCGGTTCGACAGCTCGCCCTGGCGGGCCTCGATCTGGGCGATGTCGGTCCCGTCCTCGCCGCCAGTCGAATAGAACTCGATCCGTCCCGACGTCGGGTCGACCGACCGGACATCTTGGCCCCGACCAATCCCGTATGCCAGGGCGACGGCCGCTAGCAAGAAGGCCCCGAGCGCTCCCCACTTGACCCCGCCGAGGCAGCCGGGCGACGAGCGCTGCGGGGTCTGGGCCTGAGGGGGCGGCGGCTGCGGTTGGTAGGCGGGCTGGGGCCGGTAGGCACTGGCGGGCACCCATTGACGTCCATCCCAATGCCATCCCGGAGGAGGCGGTGGTGAGCCTCCCGAGCTGTCGCTCACGCCCACAACACTAGGTCACTGGCCGTTGCTCCGCACGCGCCTCGACCCGGTCGTCACAGCTAGAAGTCGGTGACATCACCCCGCTGGCGTTCGAACACGTGGGGGTACGGCCCGCGGCCGGCACCGCCGGTGTAATCCCACTCAAGCGGGTTGTCGGAGCGGTTGAGTGACCGCTCGGCCCACTCGGTGCCCCGGACGATCAGGGCGATGACCGCCCCGAACACAAACCCGCCGACATGGGCCATCCAGGCCACCCCGCTGTTGGTCCCGGTGAAGAACTGGGTGACGAACCAGATGCCGAGGAACCACTTCGCGCTGATGTCCCGGAGGAAATAGATGATCAAGGTCCGCACGGGCGCGTTTGGGAACCACAGTGCATAGGCCCCCATGATCGCGGCGATGGCGCCGGACGCTCCCACCACCGGAATGGTGCTGGAGGGCTGGACCAGGTAGTGGGCGATGGTGGCGAACACCCCACCCGCCACGTAGAAAACGGCAAAGAACACATGACCGAGGCGGTCCTCGATGTTGTTGCCGAAGATCCACAGGAACCACATGTTGCCGAGCAGGTGCATGATGCTGCCGTGGAGGAACATCGAGGTCAGCACGCCGAGGTACACGACCTTGTCCGGGAACACCGACGGGCTTGCTTCGTCGTCCTGGCAGGCGGTGGTGTCGCCGCGGTTGAACGTGTCCTCGACCTCCTGGAGGCTGAGCGGTTCACCGGTCTGCAGCTCGCAGGGGATGGCGGCGTACTCCAGGTTGAACGAGAGGGCGTCGATCTGGTCGGTCACCCCGTCCTGCGGCCCGAAATAGGCGGCGACACAGGCGATGATGATCGCGAAGGTGAGAATCGGCGTCCGGGTGGTCGGGTTCTCATCCTTGAGCGGGATCATGCTTGAGCAGGCTAGTGCCGCGGCGCGGTTCCCGTGAACGCGGGCCGGGTGGCACCAGTTTTGGCCGTAGGCCGAAACTGCACGCGCGGCGCCCCGCGCCGAGGCCGCTAGTGCCGTTGCACCGATCCCGGGAACGCGGGCCGGGTGGCGCAGCCCCGGTCGCACGTGTTGCCACGTACGACCGGGGCCCGGCAGTGGACCGCTATCAGGATCGGCGGTTGCGCGACCGCTGTCGGTCAGCCCGAGACCGCGGCCAGCGGGATGGCCGTCTTGCGGTCAACCGGCTGCCCGGTCTCCACGTGGTGTTTCAGCCCGGCCATCAGCGAGGTGACCGCCTTTTCGAACTGGCGGCGCATGCCGAGGGCGTTCATGCCGGCTCCGATCGGTCCGAGGCCGACCTCGTAGCTGAGGGACATGGTCACCCGCGTGGTGTCACCCTGAGGCTCCAGTTCGATAACCGCGGTCGAGCTGCGCATCGCCGGGACGTTCTGGAACTCATAGATGTCGATGGTGAGCATGCGACCCTCGATCCACTCGGTGATCCGCTCCTGCACCGTGCCGAGGGGCAGCAGCTGACACTCCCGGGTGGTTCCTTCGCCGGTCTCCTGGCTGGAGGTCAGCTTGGAGGCCTTGAGGTTCGGGTTCCAGGTGGCGATGCCGCCGAAGTCGGCCAGCGCAGGCCAGACCTCGGCCGCCGGCCGGTTGATGGTCACTGATCGGTTGATCGTTGTCATGGTGTGTCTCCTTCGAATCCAGTGTTGGTTGGTTGATGCGATCCGTCCGGGTTGGCCGACGCGGCGTGCGGCGCGATCCTCGGCCAGGCCGGACCGTCCGGTGAAGTGGCGTTGCAGGGTGCAGACCTCGGCCAGCATCGTCTCCTCCATGGCGAGCGCCAGTGGTTCCGGTTCGACGGTGGCGGCGATGGTCACCCGACACCCGGCGCCCACCGGTTCGATGCTCATCGCACCCCGCCACGGCGATCGGGCCAGCGCGGCGGCCACGTCGACCGGTGCTGCGTCGATGCGGACCTGTCTGGTGATCTCGGTCATGGAGATACGTTCCCCGCCGTGAAGGGGAGTTGACCCTCCCCCGACAGGGGGGACGCCTCGTATCCCCCAAACGGGGGAGTGGGCCGACCGGTCGATCCTGTCGGTCCTACGATGGAAACGTGTCCAGGTTCCGGTACCAGACCGGCTCGATCATCGGCCGGGTCGATGACATCCGCACGATACGGGAGACCCTGTCGGGGGCGCGCCTCGTCACCCTCGTCGGGCCGGGAGGGGTCGGCAAGACCACCCTTGCCGCAGAGGTTGTCCAGGAGATCGAGCCGGAGTTCGATCGGGTGGTTCTGGTTGAGCTGGCCGATGTTGTTGACGAGGCGGAGCTCAACAGTCGGATGGTCGCCGCCCTGTCACCCGGCCAGGCAATGGTCGACGGAGCACTGGACGACGAGCGGCTTGTCGCTGCGCTCGGTGTGTCGTCAACGCTGCTGGTGCTGGACAACTGCGAGCACCTGGTTGACGAGGTGGCTCGGCTGGTCGGTGTCGCCCTTACCGCGGAACCACGCGTCACGGCGCTGACCACCAGCCGTCGACCGCTTGAGCTGGCCGAAGAGGTGCTGTGGACCGTTCGGCCCCTCGAGGTGCCGGATGATCCGGGCGTCGGGGAGGAGACCGGGCCCGATCGCGGCGAGCACTCCGGTCTCGGTTCGGATGATCGACGGCTGACCGACAGTCCATCCGTACAGCTTTTCCTGGAACGCACCCGGCAGGCGGTGCCGGCCTTCTCCCTCACGTCGTCGAACCGCCACGTGGTGGCGAGGATCTGCGTGGCCTCCGACGGCATCCCGCTTGTGTTGGAACTGGCGGCTGCGCTGGTCAGGACCCGTCCGCTTGACCAGATCCTGGTGGCGATGACCGAACACCCTGCGGGACTGGGGACCGGCCGCCGGGACCGGGCCCAGCATCAACGTTCGCTCCTGGCCTCGCTGGACTGGAGCAGGCAGTTCCTCGACGAGCAGGACGCCGAGCTGCTCAATCGGCTTGCGGTGTTCGTCGGCGGGTTCACCGTCGACGGGGCTCGCCTTGTCGATCCGGCGGGCACCGCCGATGGCCTGGCCCGCCTCGTCGACCACTCCCTCGTCGAGTTCGACCCCCAAACCGGCCGCTACTATCTGTTGGAGGTGGTTCGGGTCGACGCAGTGGGGCGACTCGACGCCGATGGCCTGGCCGCCGCCCAGCATGGCCACACCGAAGCCTGTCTGGAGATCGTGGCGCGTATCGAACGTGACGCCCTCGCCGCCGACCCCGACGGTGTCTTCCATCGATTCGAGTGGGAGCTCCCCAATCTGGCCGCGGCTCTGCGCCGGGCCGAAACCGCCCAGGACCGGTCGACCTTCCAGGCGCTGCTCGGACCGATCGCGGTGTGGTGGGTTCACGGCCTGGCTCCCACCGACCCCCGCACCTGGGAGGACGCCGTTCCGGCACCGAACATCGAGGCCGCGGACGACCTGACCGACGCGGAGCGCAAATTGGTGCGGTGGCGGGGCAACATCCTGCATGCGCTGGCCTTCTACTGGAGTCATCGAGGTCACCACCGGCGGGCACTGGACTATGCAACGGAGGCCGAGGTGTTTCACCGGGCCGCCGGCCGCCAGGCCCAGCAGTCGCTGGACAGGCTGTCGGCGGGCAATGCCCTGCTGTCCCTCGATGA
>JBCCGJ010000351.1:0-6373 GCA_039029335.1 Actinomycetota bacterium
CGCAGCACGGTGCTGCCCGCTTCGCCGTGGTCGACGTAGAGCGTGTCAAACCCGTCCCTTGCGGGGTGTCCCTTCGGAATGTTCAACGCGTCGAAGTTGTGCCAGTCGGTCTCGACCTCTGGACCCTCCGCCACGTTGAACCCCATGCCGACAAAGACGTCCTCCAGTTCCTCCCACGCCTGGGTGACCACATGGGTGTGGCCAACCTGGGGGTCGACCGGGACCTCGGTCAGGTCAAGCCGCTCGGCGGCCAGCCTGGCCACCCGTTCCGCTGCGGCCAGTGCGGCGGTCTTGTCCTCGAGCATGGATTCGACCCGACGCCGTACCTCATTCAGCGCCTGTCCCGCGGCCTTGCGATCCTCGGCCGGTAGCGACCCGAGGCTGCGCTGGGCCGCGGTGAGCGGGGCCCCTTTGCCGAGGGCTGCGGTCTTGGCCTCATTCAGCTCGACCAGGGTGGTGGCGGCGTCGATGGCGGACGACGCGCTGCGCTCGTGCTCGGTCAGCTCATCGATCATGTCAGCTGTTCCATCCCTGTCGGTTCGTCTGTGTTGGCTGCGTGTTCACAACTGGTCATTTTCTGCGATCGGGTCGCCGTCCGGTGGCCGGTACGCCCTGGTTTGTTCCACGTAACAAGTGTCCTGCTCCGCTGTCCAGCGAGTTTCAGCGTGGTCTCAGCTCCTGGCTGCGGTGGCCCGACGTTGTCTCGCCGCCTCGAAGCACAGCACCGACGCCGCAGCAGCCACGTTGAGCGACTCGACGGTATCGGCCACCGGGATGGTCAGGCGACCGTCTCCGAGCTTAATAGCCTCCGGAGCAAGACCGTGTGGTTCGTTGCCCACCACGATCGCCGCCCTGGTCAGGTCCCGATCGACGTAGTCCGCTGCGTCCTGGTCGACAACGGCGCTGTACCAGGGCCTCCCGGTCGCCGCGATCGCCTCGTGGGCAGCGACAACATCGTCGAACCGCACGATCGGCATCCGGAACAGCGAACCCGCCGACGCCCGCACCACTTTCGGTGCGATCCAGTCGACGGAGTCGCCGGCCACGACGACCCCGGCAAAACCGGCCGCCTCAGCGGTTCGGATCACCGTGCCCAGGTTGCCAGGATCACCGAGTTCCACGGCAACCAGCACCGGTCGGTCGGTGCCGAGGTCCTCCGCCGTCCACGTCGGGGGCGTCACGACGGCAGCGATGGCTCGGGGTGTGACCGGGTCGAGCTGGGCGACAAGGACCGATGTCTCGGCCTGAAACACCTCGACATCCGCTCGCTCGGCCAGCGCCGAGCGGACGGGGTCCGCAGCCAACTCCTGCGCTGATCCGAACACCTCCTGCACCTCGCAGGAAGACCGGAGCACTTCGGCGACAAGGACCGGCCCGTCAACCACAAAAGCCCGCTCCTGGGAGCGGACCTTCGGGCGACCGGTCAGACGCCGAAGCCGGCGGAGCCGCTGGTTCTTTGCGCCGACTACGACCGGATCGGGAGCTGCCATGACAGCGTCATCACGTGCCCGGTCAGGCTGCGTCTGCGGAACTCTCGGCCTGCTTCACCAGAGCGCTGAAGGCTGCGGGGTCCGTGACGGCGAGGTCGGCCAGGATCTTGCGATCGACCTCAACGCCGGCGTTCTTCAGGCCGTTGATGAAACGGCTGTAGGTGGTGCCGTTCTGGCGGCAGGCCGCATTGATCCGCTGGATCCACAGGCGGCGGAACTCACCCTTGCGGGCCCGGCGGTCCCGGTAGGCGTAGTTGCCGGAGTGCATGACCTGCTCGTTGGCGGCCCGCACGCTGCGGCTCTTGTTTCCGTAGTAACCCTTTGCGCGACCGAGGGTTGTCTTGCGGCGCTTCTTGGAGTGGACTGCGCGCTTTACTCGTGCCATCTGGCTTTCTCCTTACGACTTGTGGGGGGCGGGAAACCGGGTCAGCTGGACAGCATCTTCTTGACCCGCGGGGTGTCGGCCTTTGAGACCACGGTCTCCCCGCTGAGTCGACGCTTCCGACGGCTGGACTTTTTCTCCAGGAAGTGGTTCAGGTTCTTGCTTCGGCGGGTCACCTTGCCGGAACCGGTTGTCTTGAACCGCTTCTTGGCCCCCTTGTGGGTCTTCATCTTTGACATGGGTTTCTCCTGTACTGCGACTGATTTCCGGTGGGGCCCGTGGGCCCGCACGGACACCGCACACCTCGGGCCAGATGTCCGAGGCATGCGGTGGTGTTCTGTGCGGAAGTTCCGTACCTGAGTCCGGCCGAACGGGTCGGCCGATGGATGTGTCAGGTCGACTCCGGATTTGTGGATTCGGCCGCCGCAACGGGGGCCGGTTCTGCAGCCGGTTCCGCGGCGGGAGCCGCCGAACCGACGTCCGGACTCTGCTGGGAATCCTGCGATGTTTCCTGTGGGGTCTGGCGGGGCTGCTTTTTCTTCTTGCCCTTCTTGCCGTCCGGGCCGAGCACCATGGTCATGTTCCGCCCATCAAGCCGGGGATAGACCTCGACCTTGGCGTACTCCTCAACCCGTTCGGCGATGTCGTCCAGGATCTTCCGACCAAGTTCCGGATGGGACACTTCCCGGCCCCGGAACATGATGGTGATTTTGACCTTGTGGCCTTCCTGAAGGAACTTTTCCACCTTGCGGGTCTTGGTGTCGAAGTCCCCGATGCCGATCTTCGGCCGGTACTTCATCTCCTTGACCACGACGTTGCTGGCCTTCTTGCGTGACTCTTTTGCCCGCTGCGCCGCCTCGTACTTGTACTTGCCGTAATCCATGATCCGACAGACCGGAGGATTCGCCTTATCGGCCACCTCCACAAGATCGAGCTCCAGCTCACGCGCAAGCGAGAGCGCTTCCGGCATCGGTTTGATGCCGAGCTGATCCCCATTCGGACCTATGACACGTACTTCTCGAGCCCGGATCTTCTCGTTGATCCGTGGCTCTGGCGCCGCCGCTATGGCCGATCACCCCTCATGCAAATGACTTTCTCCTTGTATCTCCCGGCGTACCGCCGGTGGGTATCTCCCGGCGTACCGCCGGTGGGTATCTCCCGGCGTACCGCCGGTGGGTATCTCCCGGCGTACCGCCGGTGGGTAACTTTCCAGCGTTGCCGCCGGTTGTAACTTCCCGGCGTGGTGCCGGTTCCTTTTTGGTACGGCCGAATAAACCCGGCCGAACCACGTTGCCAGGAGGAGAACGCCACTGCCGCCGGAGCGGCACCGAAACAACCACAGCACGCTGTGGTCATCTCTGGACCCAGAACGCACCTTCAAAAACCGCTGCCGACCAACCCGGTGGGACCGGTCGACGTTCGATTGCCAAAACGGTGGCTGGGTGGGGCACATGCCCTCTTCCTGTAGTTCCGCACCAGGCTAACAGCGGTATCGCCAACTCGCGGTGTTTGCCGCACCGGATGACCTGTCGGCATCACCCACCGACCTCGGCGACAAGCGATAGCGTTTGTCGTATGAGCCTGTGGACTCCAGATGGTGAACGCTCCGTACCCCCCGCCGATCAGCCCGAAACCGGTCCGGCCGCACAACCGGGGACCGGCCAGACCGGCCAGCCTGAGGAGCAGCTGACACCGGAGCAGGAGGAGCAGGCCAGGGCGATGGCCCACGAGCTTGCCGAGGCCCGGGCTCGGCTGCTGGAGACCGAGGTCAGCGCCGTGATCATGAACCACGCCTTTGGGATCTACGAGTTGGCCGCCATCCACCTCACTGCGGACGAACCAAAGATGAGCGAGGCCCAACTGGCCATCGATGCGCTCGCCGCGCTCGTCGAAGGCCTCAGCGGTCGCCTGGGTGAGCAGGAGCAGACCATCAGCGACGCGCTCCACCAGCTGAAGATCGCCTTTGTTCAGCGGGCATCGCAGGCCGACGCCGCAGAGGAGCAAAACGCCCCACCGGCCGGCTGATATCGGACTGCCGGTGCCCACTTGGTGATACGTTCCGGGTGGGCTCCGGATGACCATAAGCTCCCCTGGTCTCTGAGCCATCCGTCGACGAAACCGGGCGAGGGGCTCTAAACGGTGATCTTCAACTCTCTTGAGTTCGGCGTGTTTTTTCTCGCCGTGCTTTTGGTGTATTGGGCCGTCCCGCACCGGGCCCAGAACCGACTGTTGCTCGCCGCCTCCTACTTCTTCTACGGGTGGTGGGATTGGCGGTTCCTGGGGCTGCTGGTCTTCAGCACCGTCGTCGACTACCTCGTCGGTCGGCGCATGGAGGCTGCGGACGACGGGCCGGGACGGCAACGGCTACTGGCCGTGAGCATTGTGGCGAACCTCGGGGTGCTCGGCCTCTTCAAGTACTTCGGGTTTTTCGCAGACTCCCTCGACCAGGCGTTGGAAGGCGTCGGGCTCTCACCGTTGGCGCCGACGGTGAGCATCGTCCTCCCCGTCGGTATCAGCTTCTACACGTTCCAGTCGATGAGCTACACCATCGACGTCTACAGACGCAGGCTGGCCCCGATCGACGACCTGCTCGACTTCGCCCTCTACGTGTCGTTCTTCCCCCAGCTGGTTGCCGGACCGATCGAACGGGCGACCCGGCTACTCCCCCAGATCACCGGCACCCGCCGGATTCCCGACAGTGGGTCCGTCGCCGGCGGGCTGCTGCTCATACTCGTCGGCCTCGTGAAGAAGGTGGTCATCGCCGACATGGCGGCCGATCTGGTCACCACCACGTTCGGTCGATCGGCGGAGGCCAGCGGTCTTGAGCTGTTGATCGCGGTGTACGCCTTCGCCATCCAGATCTACGGCGACTTCTCCGGGTACAGCGACATCGCACGGGGAACCGCCCGGCTGCTCGGCATCGAGCTGATGGTCAACTTCCGACAGCCGTACCTCGCCACGTCGATCACCGACTTCTGGCGGCGATGGCACATCTCACTCTCGACGTGGCTTCGTGACTATCTCTACATACCGCTCGGCGGCAACCGGAGCGGCGCCGGCCGCACCTATCGGAACCTCATGATCGTCATGCTGCTCGGCGGACTCTGGCACGGTCCGGCGTGGACCTTTGTCGCCTGGGGCCTGCTTCATGGGCTCTACCTGGCGGGCGAGCGGTACTTCAACCTCGGCGCCCCGACATCGCTGCGATCCGTCAGCGGCGTGTTCCGTCTGGTTCTTACGTTCCATCTGGTTGCAGTGGCCTGGATCTTCTTTCGAGCCGACGGGTTCGACCAGGCGTTGGAGGTCCTTGGCGGCATCGTCACGTTGCGGCCCGGACCGCTGCCACTGGCCGCGTTTGTCAACGTGCTGGTTGCGCTCGGTGGCCTCGTGGTGGCCCTGGACATCACCCAGCACCTGCGGGACGACGAGACCGGGTTGCGGGGCTTGCACCCGGGCCTGCAGGGGTTGCTGGTCGGTACGGGGTTGGCACTGATCGTGCTTATGAGTGGTGGCGAGGGGGAACCGTTTGTCTACTTCCAGTTCTGACCGCTCCCCGGCCGCCGACGGGAGGGATTTCCGATCGACCGTTGCCCGTCACCGGCGTTCGCTCATCTGGTTCGCGGTCGGCCTGCTGGTCGCCGTCGGGTCTCTGGAGGCGGCTGCAGCCGCGATCGGGCCCCGGGGCACCGGCCAGGCGGTCATCGACCATCAGCGGCAACATCTGGACGCACTCGGCTCCATCACCGAGGGCGCCGAAAACACCGGAAACGAGCCGACGATCGACACGGTGTTTCTCGGGGACTCCTCGGCCGGCGCGGCTTTCGACGGTTCGTTCTTCGAGGAGCTGACCGGCGGCTCGGGGTACGCCCTCTGGTTGCCAGACGCCTCCCCGTCGATCCTCGCCCCGCTCCTGACGGAGTTCTTCGCCGCCGAGGCCACTACGGACTCGGTCATCATCGGGGTGGCGGCTCGGATGTTCAACGCCAATACCGCAACGGGCAGGTCCGACCGGCTGACCGCGGCCCGGTCGTCACTGGCCTGGCGTTCCCGGGTCAACCCCGGCCCACTCACCAGCCTCGAAGCCTCCCTTGCCGACCGCTCGGCCATCTTCCGGTACCGGGCCGGGCTCCGGCAGGCAACCGACTGGCTGAACGGCCTCCGGGCGGCGGACCGGTTGGTCCTGGAACCCGACGGTCAGGTGACGTTCTTCTATGAAGAAAACATCGACGACATCCGCGCCGGCTACGAGGCGGGCGAGCGGGACGCCCTCACCGACTATGTGATCAGCGAGTCCGAGCTGGCCGCGCTGTTTGAGCTTGTCGAGGAGCTGCGATCGGACGGCGTGGCGGTCAGCCTTGCCCTCCTCCCGACCCACGACCCGATCTACGACGAGTTCTTTCCCGACCCCGAGGACGACGACCGGTTCCGGGAACGGCTGGTCACCGAGGCGGTGGTGGCCGATGTTGCGGTTCTCGACCTCACCGGGCTGGCCGACGAGGCG
>JBCCGJ010000352.1:0-6344 GCA_039029335.1 Actinomycetota bacterium
CCCGTCCTGGCGCATGTCGAGTACGAAGTAGGTGATGCCGGCGTGTTTGGGCACGTCCCAGTCGGTGCGGGCCACGAGGATGGCGAGGTCGGCGTGATCGGCGCTGGTGTTCCACACCTTCTGGCCGTTGACCAGCCAGTGATCGCCGTCGCGCACCGCCGTCGCCTTCAGACCGGCGAGGTCGGAACCGGCCCCCGGCTCACTGAACAGCTGGCACCACAGCAGTTCGCCGGTGAGCGTCCTGCGGAGGTACTTGGCCTTCAGCTCGTCCGAGGCGTGGTCGTACATGGTCGGTGCGG
The DNA here is from genome assembly GCA_039029335.1 of Actinomycetota bacterium. Lineage (GTDB taxonomy): Bacteria > Actinomycetota > Acidimicrobiia > Acidimicrobiales > SZUA-35 > JAHELU01. The sequence goes on from JBCCGJ010000352.1 coordinate 300, forward strand.
CCAGCCCCATCCCACCGCCGAGTGGCACGGCGACACCGCCCGCCTCCTTGATCGTTGCGTGGGCCACACGATCGGCCCAGGCCGGCAGGTCACGGCCGAACCACTCCGAAGACCAGGACGGGACCGCCCAACCGGAGTCCACCAGCAGTTCCCGCCACTCCAGGAGACTGCGGTTGGGGTCCCAGGTGCTGTCGAACCATGCCCGGACCTCGGCGGCAACGTTGGTTTCGGTGACGGTCAAGACGATGCTTCCTCCAGCGGGGCCGAGCGGCCTTTGTGTTCCGCTACGAACCTAGGACATGAGGCGCTGCATCGGGGAATTGTGATCGCCGAATCGACGGCCGAGATCAGTCCGGATCTGGACGGGGTGCCCCTGAAATCTCGTAGACTGGAGACATGCTCTCCGATCGCTCCACTGGCGGTGAGGTTCGCTCGGATCTACAGGTCGACGGTATGACCTGTGGTGCCTGCGCCGCCCGAATCCAGTCCGAGCTTGTCGCGGTTACCGGCGTGCACGACGCCCAGGTCAACTTCGCAACCGGTCGGGCAACGGTGAACCACCAAGCCTCGGTCGATGATGCGCGGTTCCGGTCGGTCATCGAGGGTCTCGGCTATCGGGTGATAGCGGCTGACCGTGCCGAAGACGCCGAGGCGGAGCGGGAACAGGAGCTGCTCCGTCGGCTGATGGTGGCGGTAGTCCTCACCATCCCCGTCGTTCTTGTCTCCATGGTCCCGCCGCTCCGGTTCCCCGGTTGGGAGTGGGTCGTGGGCATCGTCGCCGGCCCCGTCATCTTCTGGTCCGGGTGGCTCTTTCACCGGGCGGCGGCGCTGAACCTCCGTCACCGGGCAACCACCATGGACACACTGGTGTCCATGGGTTCGCTCGCGGCGTGGCTCTGGTCCGCCGTTGTGTTGATCTTCGACATCGGCGATGGCCACGTCTACTTCGAAACCGGGGCCGTCATCATCACGCTGATCCTGACCGGGAAGTACCTGGAACTGCGGGCGAAGCGCCGCTCCGGCGATGCCATCCGGGCCCTCGCCGATCTGGGCGTCGGCACCGCCCGGCTGGAGAACGGTGACGAGGTGCCGGTTGCCGACGTGACGGTCGGGGATCGGTTTGTCGTCCGGCCGGGGGAGCGGATCGCCACGGACGGTCGGGTCGTCTCCGGGTTCTCGGCGGTCGACATGTCGATGATCACCGGTGAACCGGTGCCGGTTGAGGTTGCGGTCGGTGATGAGGTCATCGGGGCAACGGTCAACACCAACGGATCACTCGTCGTGGAAGCTACCAGGGTCGGTGCGGACACCGCGCTGTCCCAGATCATCCGGCTGGTCGACGAGGCGCAGGGCGGCCGGGCCGACGTCCAGCGGTTGGCGGACCGGGTCTCCCGGGTCTTTGTGCCGGTGGCCATAGGCATCGCGGTGCTGACCCTGGCACTGTGGCTGCTGATCAGCGGAGACGTCGACCGGGCGTTCACCGCGGCGGTTGCCGTGTTGATCATCGCCTGCCCCTGCGCTCTCGGTCTTGCAACCCCACTCGGCATCATGGTCGGCACGGGCCGGGGTGCCCAGCTCGGTGTCATCATCAAGGGCGGCGACGTCCTGGAGGACACCAGAGCCGTTGACGTCGTTGTGCTGGACAAGACCGGCACGGTCACCGAAGGTCGCATGGCGCTCTCCGATGTCGTTGCGCCCCGGGGAGACCGTTCGCTGCTCCTGCAGTTGGCCGCTTCCGCAGAAGCCCACTCCGAGCACCCCATCGCCGCGGCGATCAGCGCGGCATCGGCCGACCACCTCCCGGTCTCGGACTTTGAGAACCGGCCGGGCTACGGGGTCACGGCCACGGTTGACGGCACCGAGGTTCGGGTCGGCCGGCGGCTGCTCTTCGAGACGGTGCCGACGGCGGTCGAGGACGCGGCAGCAGCAGCCGAGGAGGCCGGCGCCACCGCCGTCCTGGTCGGGCGGTCGGACACGGCAGAGGCGGTCCTGGTGGTCGAGGATCGGATCAAATCGTCGGCCGCGGACGCAGTGGGTGCGCTGAAGGAGCAGGGCCTCTCGGTGGCGTTGCTGACCGGCGACAACCGACGCACCGCGGAGAACGTCGGCGCCGAGATCGGTGCCGACACCGTGATCGCCGAGGTGCTGCCGGAAGAGAAGGCGGCGGAGATCAAGCGGCTCCAGGATCGGGGCCGTCGGGTCGCAATGGTCGGTGACGGGATCAACGACGGGCCGGCCCTGGCCCAGGCGGACATCGGCATCGCCATCGGCACCGGTACGGATGTGGCCATCGAGGCGTCCGACCTCACGGTGGTCTCCGGAGACCCTCGGGCGGTGGCGGACGCCATTGCGCTTGCCCGTCGGACGCTGGCCATCATCAAAGGCAACCTCTTCTGGGCTTTCGCCTACAACGCGGCCGCCATCCCCCTCGCCGCATTGGGTGTCCTCAATCCGATGATCGCCGCCGGGGCGATGGGGCTCTCCTCGCTGTTTGTTGTGTCGAACAGCCTCCGGCTGCGGCGGTTCGCCGGTTACCGCACCGCCTGAGCCGCCCCTCACCGATCTCATCGAGGTCGGCCCGATCGGTTGCCGAACCGGATTGCCGCCGGTCAGGCCAGGTCGGGGGAAAGCACGCCCCGCTCGACGACGACGTTGCCGTCAACGGCGACCGTGCAGTGCCGCATCGGCAGATCGAAGTGACCTCGGCAGAACCGCCCGGCAACCTCGTTCGCCCCGGTGGAGATGAGGAAATTGCCGGCGAACGCCCGCAGCTCCGTGCCGTTGAGTGCCGCCTTGTCCCACATGGCCAGTGACTCCCACCGTGCCGCCTGGTTCATACCCCAGCCGACGTGGCTGATGGCATAGGCCTCCTCCTCGCCGAACGCCGCGAGATAGGACCGCATCAAATCGGCGTCATGGCCGTCGCCGACGATGTCGGTCACGTAGTCGTCGACCAGGGTGAGGGTGATCGGCTCCCTGATGTACTCCTTGAACGTCAGGTTCACGTCGCCCTGGGCCAGGACGACGGTTCCGTTCACGGTGTTGGCCGCCGGGAACGCCAGGACAAGCCCGCCAGGCCAGTGGGCGATCGAGCCCGGCTTGGTACACCAACCGTGAGAACCCGCCCGGAACGCTCCGGCAAGGTCGACCGTCAGGTCGGTGCCGGCATCGGAGGTGACCGTCATGACCGAAGCGGTCTCGAGCAGCGCAACCCCTCGGGCCACCTTGTGTTCCAGCTCCGGATCGTGGGGCCACCGCTCGCAGTTCTCCGGGTGCTCCGCGGAGATCATGAGGATCCGGGCACCGCCGTCCAGAATCTGACCGAGTTCGGGGGCGTGAAGGAGCCCTTCGGCCGTGCAATCGACCACAAAGTCGGCGGTGGCGCAGGCGGCGATGGCGGCCCGGTGGCCGGCGACAGCCTGGGACGCCCCGGTCGAACGGATCGGCAGCGGCCCCGGGTTCTGCGGTGTCGGCATGACCACGTCCGCAACGGCCGCCCCGGACATCTCGAGGGCCAGCCGGGCGGTCTGGACGATCAGCGGGCTACTGGCCGCCTCGGAGAGGAGCACCGCCACCTCACCGGGTTGGAGCCCGCAAGCCCGAAACTGCTCGGCGTACCGGTCGACCCATCGCCACTGCACCTGTTCGGTCATCGTCTGGTCAGAACTCCACGTCCGTCGACCCGACGACCGAGGCCGTCGCCTTGGGATGGTCCTGGGTGGCCCAGATCTGGTTCGTGTGGGCGATGACCGACTCCCCGGACGGCAGTCCCGGACCGCCGTCGATGTCGGTGGTGTGGCCGTCGGAGACAAGGACCGTGTCGAATCCCCGGCCGAGGGCACCGTGGAGCGTCCAGCGGACGCAGTAGTCGGACTGGGCGCCCGTCACCACCAGCCGATCAACCGCGAGCCTGCTGAGGTGGTCGGCCAGGTCGGTCGACTCGAAGGCGTCCCGGTAGTTCTTCCGGACGATCGGATCATTCGCTGCGGGGGTCAACTCGTCGACGATCTGCCAGCCGTCCGTCTCCGCGGGGAGGTCGTGATCGTCGTGCTGGACCCAGATCACCGGCACCTCGGCCTCCCGGGCCCGCGTCACCACGGTGTTGATGGCGGCGACAACACCGTCACGGTCATGAGCCAGCTCGACCACGTCCTTTTGGACGTCGATCACCAGTAGCGCCGTGCCATTCTTTTCGGTCATGGATTAACGATACTCCCCGAAGCCACCACACGGGGATTGACGGCCGGTCCAGAGGTTCGCTGGTTCCCGGGCCCGCTTAGGAGGACTTTGTATCGCGAGTGTGCGCCCCGAGAACTTGACGCAACCCGGGGGGTTGCCGCTAGTAATCCACAATGGTCAAATACGCTGACGGTCCAACCACAGAGGTCCAGCAGGACATTGCCGCAGGGGTGGAGGTGGTGTGGCCACTCCTGTGCGACATCAACCTCCCCGCCGACTACTCCGACGAGTTCCAGCGGGCGGAGTGGATCGATGACGGTCCGGCTCTCGGCGCAACGTTCCGGGGCTACAACCGTCACGAACGGGTGGGGGAGTGGGACCTCGTGTGCACCATCACCGACTACGTGGAGCAGCAGGTCTTCGAATGGTCGACCGGAGAACCCGAACGGGCCGCCCGCTGGCGATTCGACCTGACCGGGACCGAATCCGGGTCCCGCCTCCGGTTCAGCGCGGAAATGGGTCCCGGTCCGTCCGGTCTCACCCCCGCGATTGAGCGCATGCCGGACCGGGAGGAGGAGATCGTGGCCCGGCGGCTCTCGGAGTGGACGTCGAACATGGAGCGGACCGTCTCCGGCATCCGTGACCGGGCCGAGCAGAGCTCGTGACCCTCGGCATCGGTATCAACCCGCCCGGCCTCGATCGGGAGTCGTTGGAGTTCGTCCGGGACGCCGAGCGGCTCGGTGTCGACTCGGTCTGGGCACCCGAGGCGTGGATGTATGACGCGCTGACCCCGCTGGCCTACCTGGCGGCAATCACCGAGCGGGTCAGGTTGGCCGCCGGTGTTGTGCAGCTCGGGGCCCGGTCTCCGGCGATGTTGGCCATGTCCGCCCTCGCCCTTCAGAAGATGTCCGACGACCGGTTCATCCTGGGGCTTGGTACCAGCGGCCCGCAGGTGATGGAGGGTTGGCACGGCGTGCGGTTCGATCGACCGGTGACCCGCACCAGGGAGACGATCGACATCATCCGGACCATCGCCGCCGGCGAGCGGCTCAGTTACGACGGGAAGGCGTACACGCTGCCGCTACCGGACAGCCAGGGAAGATCCATCCGATCCCCGGTCGCCGGGGTGGACATCCCGATCTATGTCGCTTCGATGGGACCGGCAAACCTTCGGCTGACCGGCGAGCGGGCGGAGGGTTGGATCGGTACCGCCTTCATGCCGGAGTCCGCCGGTGCCTTCCTGGACCCGATCGCCGAGGGGGCGACCGCGGCCGGCAGAACCCTCGCCGACGTGGACCTGACCGTCGCCGCCGGGCTGGATTTCACCGACGACATAGAGGAGGCGGGGCGTCGCCACGCCGCCGGGTATGCGTTCACCATCGGGGCGATGGGTTCGTCGTCCACCAACTTCTACAACCAGGCGTTCACCCGGCAGGGGTTCGGCGAGCCGATCGAGGAGGTCCAACGGCTGTGGCAGGCCGGCGACAAGGAGGCGGCCGGGCGGGCCGTCCCGATCGAGATCGGCCTGCACACCAACCTCGTCGGCGACGATGCCGCCGTCACCGAGCGGCTTCGGCGCTATCGGGACTGCGGAGTCAACACGTTGCGGGTGAGCATGAACGCGTCGGACACCGCTGATCGGCTCGACCAGCTTGCCCGGCTGCTCGACCTCGTTGCGGCGGTCAACGGAGAACAGACCTCCTGAACCCGGCCGATCCGCTCAGCGCGGCGAGCCACTGGCCAGCACGGCGTCCGAGGGTCGTTGCGGGATGATCGATCGCTCCGTACGATCACCCGATGGCCAGTGGAATCACGATCCTCGACGGTGGGATGGGCAAGGAACTGCTACGCATCGGCGCGCCGTTC
>JBCCGJ010000353.1:0-6335 GCA_039029335.1 Actinomycetota bacterium
GACGCGCGGGTTCCGCCCAGCCGGTTCGTGTTCGAGTTCGACGAAGCCGACGTGGTGTCGCCGTCGTCCGGCGCCATTGCGGTCTGCACGGCACTGGCCGACCGGGGAGCCGAGCTGGTGCTGGCCGGCTGTCGCGGCGGCTTGGACACGGTGACCGCGATCAACGCACTCCCGATTCGCTACCTGGCGCCGGCGCCGGTGCGGTACGAAGCGGCGGACGACGGTGACCGCTCGGCGATTCGCGTACTCACCGGCCTGATCGGCATGGCCAGGGACGTCGGCGGCGATGTGATCTTCCCGGACGGCAGACCGGGGTGTGTCGACCCCTAGCAGACCGTCGGCTACCGGGAACTCGAGGCGGTTCCGCTCGGCCACGTCGGTCCCTGACCGGACCGATCAGCCGACTTCGTCGGCCAGCATCCAGAGATAGCGATGCGGCTGGCCGACGTTCCAGGCGTCCTGGTCGGCGGAAGCGGCGGGGGTGAACCCGGCCCGCCGGTAACAGGCGATCGCTGGCTGGTTCTCTCGTCGAACCCGAAGCACCACGGTTGGGAAGTGGTGGCGGGCGACTTCGGCGAGGGCGATCACCAGCCGTCGTCCAACGGCCCGATTGCGGGCGGCCGGATCCACGATGAGCCTGCCGAGTTCCACCTCGGCCTCCTCGTCGTCCAGCCACAGTTCGCCGTACCCGACCGGTTCACCGTCCTCGGGTTTTCGGAAGACGAAGGCCAGCACGTCAGCCTGCGCCGCCCAGGCGATCAGCTGATCAACCTCTATCACCTCCCGGTCAAGACCGCACCAGGCGTCGATTTCAGCTCGGGACCGTGGCCAACCCACCACGGTTGGCCCGTGGTCCGGCTCGAACGGCACCAGCACCTCAGGAGGCGTCGTGCCGTCAGCCGTCTGCGCCTCCACCGTCATGTCGACAGTCTCCCACGTATCGGCTCTTCGGTCGGTTGGACGCCGGGATTGCCACTCCCTCCGCCGCTGCGATATGCAGGGATCATCGGTCAACCCGAACCGTGGGAGACCCCGGGGGTACCCATGCTGGATCACAACACACGCCTCGCCGCAGCTCGCTCGGCGATCGACTACATCACCGGCCGCTCAGAGGCCGAACAGCAGCAACCCGTTCCGAACTGCCCGGGGTGGACGGTCTACAACGCCGCTTCCCACATCGGACGGGTCGCGATCGCCTGGGAGGAGATGATCACCTCACCGCCGGAGGATCCTGACTCCCGGGCCAGGGGGTACGCCCGGAGTGAGCGGGAGCCGGAGGGCGCACCGACAACCGACCTGGCCGCCTGGGCCCACGCCGCGATCGACGCCCTCACCGCCGAACTGGACCGTCGGTGCTACTTCTCCATGACCGGTGGGGAGGGCACGGTGGCACTCTGGGGCTGGCATGCGGCATCGGAGTTGGGCGTCCACCGGCTGGACGTGGAGGCGGCGCTCGGCCATTCCCATGCCATGACCGATGATCAGGCCGCCGACGCGGCCACGTACACCGCCCAGTACTTTCTCCCCGCCATGCGTCGAGCAACCGGACGGGACCCGGGTTCGCTGACCGCCAGGCTGGCCGCCACGGACCGACCGGTCGACGTGGTACCGATCACGTCCGAGGCGGCCGAGTCCGTCACGATCGAGGGACCGCCGACCCAGGTGCTGCTGGCCCTCTGGGGACGGCCGTTCGCCGATGTGCGGGTCACCGAGGGCGACCCGGCCGTTCTCGACGCTTGGCGATCGCTTCCCGGTGAGGCATTCCAGTTCGGCACATGGGATTGACCGGCCATCGCTCAGCGGAGCGGATCCCCCATTGACCAAACTCGTCGCAGCGCTGTCCGGAGGGCTGGATCGCATCAGACGCGACGAGCGGCTGCTGGTCATCTGCGGGTCGACGGTACTGGTGATGGCGGGCCAGGGCGTCGTCGGACCGGTGTTGCCGCTCTTCGCCAGGGACTTCGGGGTGTCGGCTGCGGTTGTCGGCCTGACGTTCACCGCGTTCGGGCTGGCCCGGCTGCTGCTCAACATTCCGGCCGGCATCTGGGCCGACCGGCGCGGTCGTCGATTCCTCCTGGTCGGTGGTCCGCTCATCACCGCGGTCGGGATGGTCGGGTCCGGCCTAGCCCCGTCGATCTGGGTGCTGCTCGGCTGGCGTTTTGTGGCCGGTGCCGGCTCTGCGCTGTACATGACCGGGGCCCAGATTTACCTGATCGACATCGCCGGTCCCGAGGAGCGGGGCCGCTACATCGCAACGAACCAGGGGGCGCTGCTGCTCGGGGTGAGTGCAGGCCCGGCCATCGGCGGGATCCTGGCCGACCTGTACGGGCTGCGAACACCGTTCCTGGTCGTCGGCCTGACGGCCGCGGTCACTGCGGTCTACAGCTGGCTGCGGCTGCCAGAAACCAGGAATGCTGCGGCAGCGGACGCGGCCGTCGACGAGGACCCGCTTGTCGAGCGACCGTCCGGCCGACGGTTCTTCCGCTCGCGGCAGTTTGTGGCCATCGGGCTGATCAGCATGGCGATCTTCTCGATTCGCGGCTCCCGTCAGACGCTGGTGCCGTTGTACGCAAACGAGACCTTCAACCTGAGCAGCGGCCAAATCGGGCTGGTCTTCGCCGGGCTGGGCGTGGTTGGGCTTGTGCTGATCGGCCCGGCGGGAATACTCGCGGACTCGGCCGGCCGAAAGCCGATCATCGTGGCAGCCGGATATCTGGCCACCGTGGGTGTTGCCGGCACGGCGTTTGCACCGACGGCCGGCCTCTTCGTTTTTGCGGTGCTTTTTTCGGCCGTCGGGACCGGCATCAGCGGACCGGCGCCTGCTGCGTTTGTCGCCGACATCGCGCCGGCCGAGCTGCGGGGCTCTGCGATGGGTATGTACCGGACGTGGGGTGATCTGGGCATCGTGCTCTCCCCGCTGCTGAGCGGCCTTCTGGCCGACGCCACGTCGATCCCGGTTGCGATCTTTGTCAACGCGCTGTTCCTGGCCGCCGCGGTCACCTGGTTTCTCCTGGTCGCCAGGGAACCGGAACCGGAGAGCTGATCGGACGGCGCCGTCCGACGCGCTAGGAGGGGGTTGCGCCGAAGCTGTTGTAGCTGTCGCCGGCGGCCGCTGATGCCGTCGCGTACTGATGTTCGCTGATACCGCCGGGCTGCCACGGCCCGGTCGAACCGGCCCGGACCGCTCCGGATGACTTCTCCGCAATGCCGAACGAGGCCCGCAGTTCCTCGATGGGCCGATCGGCGATGGTGAACCAGTCGACGTCGAGGAAGTCGACGTCCGGCTCTCCGCCGAGACCGTGGCTCAGTGCACCACGCCGGAGGGCGTCCGCCACCCGTTCCGCCATCCCGTCCTGGGAGAGCTGGCCGGGGAAGGCCTCGAAGAGCCCGGCTCCGGTCGCCAGATAGCCGGTCTCGAAGAGGCTGACCACCATGGCCAGGAGGGCAAAACCACGAGGGTCGTCGTTGGCCCGGGCGATGAACGCGAAGACCTCGAGCTCGGACTCCACCTTCGTGCCGTAGTCGGCCAGGACGTGGACCCAGTCGTGCTGGGCCAGCAGCGGCGGCGCCGAGCCGGGTAGGCCGGGAAACTGGAACCCCCTGGCCTGGTAGAACTCCCACATCCGTCGGCCGATGGTCCCGGGTGGGAGCGCTTCGAGGCCCTGCCATCGCGCCGCCAGGGCCGGATCATCCTCGGAAAATGACCAGGCATCGGCAAGCTCGCTGCTGGCGTGAAGCGCCTCGGCCCGGTCGGCGTTCCAATCGGCGGTGTACCCGTTCCGGTCGAAGTCGAGCGCGGCCATGCCGACCTGCCCTTCAGCAAACGACTGGGCCACCTCGAGCATGCCGTCGTCGACGCTCATCGCCCTGGCGAATGCCCGCACCCGATCGGCCACCTCAACCGGAAGCGGCCGAAGGACCAGCGCACCGAGGATCATCGTCTGGAGGATCCTGCTGCGGAACATCTGGTTTCGGTCGGCCATCCCGGCGGCGAACTCCTCGGGCCCTATCAGGTCGAACGTCTCGTTGGAGACGTCATGGCCGGTCAGCGCCTCGAACGCCGAGTGCATGAGCAGCGTCTGGAACTCGGTGCGACCGGTAGACGGTGTGATGGCGGCCAGGACCCCACGGGCGAGGTGGGTGACCTCCTCCCGTGTCGGCGGCGTGAGCAGCGCCGCGCCCGGTTCGGGAAGCGGCACGGCGGTCATCGGCCCACCACCTGGAAGCCGAACTCTCTCCCCCACCCGCACCGGAACGCCAGATGGATCCACAGCCGAGCGTGAGCCTCGGACATGGCAAACGCCTCTCGCCCACCGAGGTCCGCCGTCTCGAAACCAAGTGAGTCGGCCAGCTCGATGGCCACGGCCCTGGCCGCCTCGTCTCCGGCGACCGGCAGGAAGGCGCCACCTTCTTCGAACCGTCCGTCTCCGAGGTGCTCCGCCCCGATGGTGTTGAACGCCTTGGCGACGGGCACGTCGCCGACCAGGGAGCAGACGTAGTCACCCATGGTCTCAAACCCCTCCGGCACCGGCTGACCGACTGCGTTCGTTGCGTCGATCAGCACCTGGCCGGTGTCCAGCCGAAGGCCGCCGAGGACCGCCCCGACCGCGGCGGCGGGGACCGCCAGGATGACCGCTGCGGCGCCGACGGCGACCTCGTCGATCGGCACCACCGGCACGACCGCCCGCAGGTCGGCGTACTTGGTGTCGTCCGGCGCCCGCACGCCGACCCGGACCGCTCTGTCCTGTGCGGCCAACCCCCGGGCGAGCGCACTGCCGACGCTGCCCCCTCCAATCACTGAAACCTGCTCACTCACGACGTTTGACCTCCGACTCCGACAGGACGTTCCGCTCACCTGGGTATCCGCTGGGTATCCGCTGGGTATCCATTTATGTAACAACACTGTACCGTATCTATTCCTCCGGCCACTCAGCATTTCGAGGCAATCCTGTATCGGAATCGGCTGGGTGAGGACACACCGACGAACTAGGATGCACCTCGTGACCAGGCAGCCGGGGCGACCACGTGATCCGGAGATCGACAGCGCCGTACTCGGCGCCGTGCTCGACCAGCTGGCCGCCCACGGGTACGAGGGTATGTCGCTGGTTCGTGTTGCCGAGGAGGCCGGCACCACACGGCAGGCCGTGTATCGACGATGGAAGACCAAGGCCGATCTGGCCACCGCGGCGATCTCCAGCATGTCCCGGGCCAACGAACGGATCGAGACCGACGATCCGTTCGCCGACCTGGTGGCCGAGCTCCGATCGTTCCAGGCCGGTGTGACCAGGCCGCACGGGGTCAGCATGGCGATCTCGATGCTGCATGAGTCGACGGATGACGAGGTGAAGCGCCTGTTCCGGGATCGGATCGTCTCGCCCCGTCGGGCCAGGGTTCGGGCCATCCTGGAACGGGCGGTGGACCGGGGGTTGTTGGACAGCACCGCTGACGTGGAGTTGTCGGTGGCGACATCGACCGGAAGCCTCTACGCCCTCCGTCTGGCGGGAAAACCCATCCCTCGGGACTGGGCGCTGCGCAGCGCCACCCTCGTCTGGCGATCGATGGGTGGTTCGGCGCCGTCCTGAGCCACGCTCCCGGGGAACGGGTCTGCCGCTGCGGACGACCGGTGACGGCGGGCCATGGCCACCGATCCGACGCCTGTCCGAGCCCCACGACCACCCGATAGGTTCGACCACCATGGCAACGATCGGTCTGGTTACGTGCCTGGCGTACCCCGAGGTGACCGCAGACGATCACGTGCTGGTCGGTGCATTGGAACGCAGCGGCCATGAGACCATCGCCGTGCCGTGGAACGCTCCATCAAACGCCGCCGCCGCAGTTGACCTGCTCCTCCTCCGCTCGGCGTGGGACATCTGGCACGATGAGGCCACGCATCAGCGGTTCCTGTCCTGGCTCGACTGGGTCGAGGCCGAGGAATTGGTGCTCTGGAACCCTCCGGCGATCGCCCGGTGGGGCATCGACAAGCGGTACGTGATCAACCTGTCCGCAGGATCCGTTCGCATTCCTGGGACGGTCGAGGTGACGGCCGGCCAACTCGTCGAGACAATGGCGCAGCGCGGTTGGGACAGGGCCGTTCTCAAACCCGCCATCGGGGGAAGCGGGGATGGTGTGCAGCTGATCGACCGTGCGGCAGCCCGACAGTTCGACCGGTCGGGCCTTCCGACGACGTGGACGCCATGGATGCTCCAGGAGTTCCTGCCCGAGATCGGCACGCAGGGCGAAACCAGCATCACCGTGATCGACGGCGAGGTGACCCACGCCGTTCGGAAGCTGCCGAAAAGCGGTGACTACCGGTCGCACCGCGCCTACGGTGCAAC
>JBCCGJ010000354.1:0-6292 GCA_039029335.1 Actinomycetota bacterium
CAGGCTGATACACCAGCTGGGGGCGTGCGCTGTCGACCCTCTATGGACCGTGATCTTTACCGTCTATTCAGGCAAATAACGGCGGCGAGTTGCCGCGCACCGTGGTCTCATGGCGGTGGATCGACGAGTGCAGGCGCTGCCACCGGTGTTGGGAGGTGGATCCGTGGTCCCGGCTGCCCGATCCCGGTCGTCCGGTACAAAAACCCGCTTCACCATTGGAATTTGGTGGGTTTGGGTGGTGCCGGAGCAGTCGGCCCGGGGCGGTGACTACGGCTGGGTGAGAACGGAGAGCGGCCAGCGGCCGAGTGCAGTCCTACCCGGATTGGGGACAACGTTGTGTCGAATTTCGTTGGAATTGGCGAAGGCGATCTTGCTGTTCATTGGTGCACTCCTTTCGTCTCAGTTCTGGTGGGGATGATCTTTACATGTCTACACGTCGTCTTCAAGAAAAAGTTCGGCGGGGGGTTTGTACCTTCTCTGACGTGCGGTTGGGCCAAAAGGTTCCCGGGTTTTCCAAGGACATCGGTCCGACACCCCACCGACACGGCCCGGACAAGAACGCAACGTGGCCCGGGACCCGGTTCCGTGATGCGACGAGCGAACAGGAGGGAACAGGGGCGGCGAGTTGTGACCCCGGTTCCGAGATGGCCGGGAGCCGATCCGACTGGACGATCGCTCCGGGGACCGCGCGCAACGAACCGGCCGCCCGTTGTGGACGGCTCCGCTACCGATTGGTCCGGAGCTGTTCCTGCGGGTTCCAGCCGATCGGTTCCGGTGGTGCTGGTTCCAGGTGGATGTCGGGATCGTCGCTCTGGAGGAAACAGGCAAGCGGCCAGCCGAACCGCAGCGCCCGGCTGGTCGCATCGGTCACGACCTCCACCAGCGCGGCGGCCACCCGAGGCTGGGCGGCCAAGAACCGATCGATGTGGTGGATCACCAGCACCCCGCCCGGGGCTTGCGGATCGAAGCCGTACCGGCCCTCGGCCACATCGGCCATGGCGTCGCCGAGGGCGTCGAGGTTCCGGCCGTAGTACGCCGGGAACGCCAGTGCGTCGACCAGGGCATCGTGCATGGCATCGGCATCCGGCCAGCTACCGCCGTCAACCGCGATGATCTGCCAACCGGCCTCGGCGCAGCGGATCCGGTCGGCATCGAGCAGTCGGAGATCCCGGTAAAGCTGCACCGACCGGATGCCGGTGGGGAACAGGCGTTGCCGCCTGCGGTGGTCTGGTTCGGTCATGGCCGCTTCAGCCTGGCAGCGTCGGCGGTTACGGACAACCCCGTGACCTCGGCCCGTGGAGGTGACGGTCCTGTGGTGGTCAGACCAACTGCCGGGCGGCCCGCCGGGATTGGCGGCGGGCGCTGCTCCCGGCTCAGCCGCAGTACCTGTAGACCTCGACGAAGTCCACTTCCATCCGGACCGGCCCACCGATGGAGTGCTTCCAGCCGTCCAGCTGAATGGCCAGGCGGTGGTTGACGTCGGGGATGAGGTCCGCCCCGGTCTCATTGACCGTCCAGGCGTCGTAGTTGCTGTTGTTGCCGGGACCCTCACGGATAATGGTGATCCGGTCCGGGGTCCACTCCATGGTCATGGTCTGCCACTGGGCCCCGTCGGCGAAGTGCTGCTTGTACTCCTGGTCGCTCGTCGTGCCGAACGGCTTGTGGATGAACGTGAAGAACGGGTTCCGGTTTGGGGTCTGGACCAGCGTCTCGTAGATGTTGTTCTCACCATCCCGGGGGTGGACCCCGGACGTCGGCCAGGTCAGGACGACCCCGCTGACCGCCTGGCTTGGGTCGTTGTCGGTGCGGACCCGGAACACGACCTTGCCGTAGGTCTGGTTGACGTTGTGGTTCATGCCGCCGGAGACCAGCGTGCCGTTCTCCATCTGAGCAGTGATGACCAGCTTGCCGTCCTGGACGGTTATGGCCGACGGCCGCCGCAGGCCGTAGCCGGCGTTGCCTGCGCTGTTGTACTGGGTCCACGCCGAGCCGACCGAGGAGCCGTTGAAGTCATCCCGGAAGACCCGCTCGAACTCACCACCGCTCGAGCAGTTGTTCGACGGGGGTTGGGTGGTCGGCGGCTGGGTTGGTGGCGGTGTGGTTGGCGGCTGCGTGGTGGGAGCCTGCGTGGTCGGCGGCTGCGTGGTGGGCGCCTGGGTGGTCGGCGGCTGGGTGGTTGCCGCTGCGGTGGTGGGGGCCTGGGTGGTCTCGGCCGCGGTTGTCGGTGCGGCGGTTGTGGCCGCCGAGGCGGTGGTGGTTGGTCCGATCGACCCGTTCCCGGATGACGGATCGTCGGCGTCCTCGTTCGGATCCGGCTCCGCTTCGGTGGTCACCGGGTCATCGTCGGCCGTGGCGTCGTCCGCAGGGTCGCCGTCCTCGGACTGGGCATCGGCCGATGCGCCGTCGATGGGGAGTCCGGTTGCGTCGGCGATACCGTCGCCGTCGAGATCGACAAAGAGCTGCGGGTTTGGTGCGGAGTAGCGCAGGCCCGGGGCAACCTCGGCCAGCTCGACCTGGGGGACCAGGGCATCGGTGGCCCGGATCGAAACCTCTACCGGTGCGTCCCCGTCCTGCGACGGCCACAGCAGCACGCCGGCGATGAGCACCATGACGACCGGGATGACCCGAACCGCGAGCCAGGGAAGATTGTCCCGCTGGAACAGGCCCGTGAGGAACGCCAGCAGCTCCTCAGCCCGTGTCTCCGGTTCCTCAAGCCCCTCGAAACCGGGGTTTACCCCGTGGGGGGCGGCGTCCTCGGCGTCCGCAGGCGCCTTTGTGCGGTCGAACCGGTCCAGGAAGTCGGCGTAGGCGGGCGTGTCGTCCAGGCCGCGGGATGGCCCGTCGAATCCTTCCGACCCCTCGAGCGTTACGCCCGACTTTGGCTCTTCGAATGCATCAAGCATGCAACTACCCGCCGATAGCCCCGTTTTCCACCACGGACACCCTATAGGAGGGTGTCGATTACATGACGGATCTATCTCAAAAATTTCCGGTCCAATCGGCCGCGCCGGGACGGAATTACAGACATTCTCTACAATTCTGATCGGCCCGGCGTGTTGATCGGCAAAAACCGCTGAAACCGGGGCCGTCCGCCGGGAAGGACCTGCCACATCGTGACCGAAGATCAGGAGGTGTACGCCGACTGGGACGCCCTTCGGTTGGCCGTGCCCGCCTTTTTTGCCGTCGCCATCCTGGCCATTGTCGGCTTCTTCGGCGTCCGCAGCCTGACCGGTGGCGGCGACGAGACCGCAGGTGCCGCCGGTGCCGAGGTGGATCAGCAATCGGGCGACGGAGAGGACGCGGGAGGTCGGCCCGTCGTCCTGACACCCGAGGAGGCCACCGCACGGGTGCTCTCCGGCTTTGTGCCCCGGATCGAGACCGGTCGCTTCGACGGGCAGCTCTTCGCGTTCTCCGACGCCACGGAGGCGAACGAGGATTTCGCCACCATCACCGGGCGGCTCGGCGAATTCCAACTGGTCGCCCAAGCCGGACCGGTCACGATCGAGGATTCGGCGAACGCCTCCGCCCCCGTCACGCTCCTGTGGACCCTGGAGGACGGGGTCCAGTTCGAAACCGTCGGCGAGATCGACATGGTCCTGATCGGCACGGACTGGCTGGTCGACTGGGAGCCCGCCATCATCGAGGAGTCCTTGGACCCCGGTGACTCTTTTGTTCGGGAGCGGGTGGTACCGCCCCGGGCCCCGATCCTCGGCCGGAACGAATCCGTGCTGGTCGGCAACCGTCCGGTCTACGACATCGGTGTCATCCCCCGCCAGGCCGGCGACATCGAGGCGCTCAGCCAACAGCTCGGGGCGCTGCTGGGTGAAGACCCCGCGGCGATCAACGCCACGATCTCGCCGATGCCGTCCGACTCACTGGTGTCGATCGCGACCAGGCGGGCGGAAGAGCTGCAGTCGGTCCAGGCCAGGCTGGCCGCGATCCCCGGAGTGGTGCTGACCGAAAGCGGGTTCCCGCTGACGGAGAACGAGCGGTTCGCCCGGGCGCTGCTCGGTCGCTCCGCAGAGGTGACCGCGGAGATCATCGAGGAGTCGCCGGACTACTTCATCGCGGGCGACATCGCCGGTCGGTCCGGCCTGCAGCGTCAATACAACGAGCGGCTCGCCGGGCTACCCGGCTTCCAGATAAGGGTGGACCGACGGTTCCCGGCGGGGACGACCCCACGGACAACCGTCGTCGAGGGGGAGGACGGGCCCGAGGTGATTGACCCCGACGTCGTCTACCTGGACCCGCCGGTGCCGGGCACGCCGCTCCAGCTGACGATCGATCCCCGGATCCAGACCGCGGCGGAGAACGCACTCGGCGCAACCGAACTGCCAAGCGCACTGGTGGCCATCGAGGCGTCGACCGGCCACATCCTGGCGGTGGCGAACGGCCCGGGTGCGGCCGTCAACAACTTCGCCATGAACGGCCAGTACGCCCCCGGTTCGATCTTCAAGATCGTCACCGCCTACGCCGCGCTGGAGAACGGGCTACAGCTTCAGGATCCGGTCGACTGTCCGCTGACCCTCAACGTCAACGGTCGGGACTTCACCAACGCCGAGGGTGAGGTGCTGGGGGTGGTGCCGTTCCGGCGGAACTTCGTCCTGTCCTGCAACACGGCATTCATCAACGTCGGCAACACCCTCGACCCGTCGGAGTTCACCACGGCGGCTGCGGCGTTGGGGATCGGGGTGCCGTACAACCTGGGCACCGCCTCGTACCCGGGCAGTGTGCCGACGCCGGGCGGGGCCGTCGACCGGGCGGCCACCGCCTTTGGTCAGGGCCAGACCCTGGTCAGCCCGCTCAGTGCCGCCGTCATGGTCGCCAGCGTGGCATCGGGCAGCTACCGCCAGCCCACGCTGATCCTGGACACCGACGGGGAGGATGACACCCCAAATCCCGGGGAGGATCCCGACACTGCGGACTTCGTCGAGCAACCGCTCAACCAGACGGTGGCGAACGACCTGCGGACGATCATGCGGGCCGTCGTCACCAACGGCACCGGTCGAGCGGTGGCCGGGGTGCCCGGTGGGCCGGTTTCCGGTAAGACCGGCACGGCCGAGTTCGGGAATCAGGACCCGCCCCAGGCCCACGCCTGGTTCGTCGGATTCCAGGGGGACATCGCCTTTGCGGTCTTTGTTGAGGGTGGGGAGTTCGGCGGGGCGACCGCGGCGCCCATCGCCGGGTCGTTTCTGAGTCAGCTGGCCGGCGGCTGATCCTCTACGCTCCTCAACGTGGCCGCTCAACCCGCCTATCCCTCCCAGTGGGAGACCCACGCCGTGCTCAAGGACGGGTCGACCGTCGAGATCCGGCCGATCAAGTCCTCGGATCGTGAGGCACTGGCGGAGTTCCACGGTCGGCAGTCCCGGGAGAGCATCTACTTCCGATACTTCCGGTACCGGCCGGAGCTGACGGACCGGGAGCTCGAGTACTTCACCAACATCGACTACCGGGATCGCATGGCCTTTGTTGCGGTGCTCGGCTCCAAGTTGGTCGCGGTCGCCAGGTACGAGAAGTGGAAGGACCGGCAGGAGGCCGAGGTCGCGTTCTTCGTCGACGACGATCATCACGGGCTGGGACTCGGCACCTTGATGTTGGAGTTCCTTGCCGCAGCGGGTCGGGACCGGGAGCTGGCCGGTTTCACCGCAACGGTCCTTCCGGAGAACTACCGGATGTTGGCCGTCTTCCGGAGTGCCGGGTTCGAGGTGGACACCAGGTTCGAGGACGGACTGATCGAGGTGTCCATCGGAGATCATCTCCCCCACCCAACGGGTCGATCAGCTCGGCCGTATGTGTGGCCAAGGCCGGGAGCGCGATGGCGTTCAGGGTAAAGTCTCGGTCGGTTAAATCCCCCTCTAACCCGTTTGACCGATAACAGGCGATATCAAGATAAAGCCCCCACTTTTTGAGCACAACCCGGCCGACCCCACGCTCCTCATCAAGCGGAAATGCGGGCGCTCGTAAAAAGTCCCCGATTTGGAATGCAACTTTTACGCCGTCTTGCGGCACCACAAAATCAAGATCGTGACTCACTCGGCCAAGCAATGCATCCCGTACGGCACCACCCACTAAGTAGACCGGTTGATCTACTCTGGACAGGGCTTGTTTTAGCTCTTGCAAAATGGGTGAAAGCGCTAGGGGCTCGCCCGATTGGTCGGGGACATATTTAACCTTCAGCTTTGCCTTCGGCCGATTGTTACGCCCCTGTCGAAACGCCTCGGGACCCGTTGTGCCATGGCCAACGATTGTGTCGCTGTTTTTGATTTGGGCTACCCAACGCCCCGCGTATGCA
>JBCCGJ010000355.1:0-6262 GCA_039029335.1 Actinomycetota bacterium
CAGCAACGGACTGCCGATGCCGACCAGCCAGAGCGCCGGCAGTTCGGCGGCCGGTTCGATCCTGGCCGCCAGTCGGGATGCGCCGATCGCCGCGGCCAGCGTCCCGAGCGCCGACAGCGCAAGCAGCGCCGTGTACCCGCCGAGTGCATAGAGGCCGGTGGTGATCCAGAGGTAGGTCGTGTGTTTTGCCAGCGACACGTACCGGCAACCGATTCCGTCCACCGGGCACCCGGCGGCAACCGTGCCAGGGGCTGGTGAGCCGTCGACGGCCCAGGAGGCCAGGTGGAGCGGGTAGCGGGTGCCGTCCGGATCCGCCTCGGGGTACGGGTGGTCGAAACTCCAGCCGCCGCCGTCGGCCAGTGACGAGATCTGGTGGAGGAGCGCCCCCTCGTCCGCGGACCAGACGGCTTGGCTCCCGGTGATCGTCAGAAGCGCTGCGAGGACAAGACCGAGGAGCGCCTGGTGCAGGCCCGGCCGCACGGCGAGCCTCGGCGGCCCGGGGCGTTTCGGCTGCGCAGGCTGCGTCGGCAGTACGAGGAGCTCTTCCGTTCCGCCGCGATGGTCCACCCCTCACCGTCGGCCGGAGCGGTCGGGGTGTGAGCGCAGATCGGGTGTGTGGGCGGCCGAATCGACGCCGAATCGGGGCCGAACCTGGTCCTGATCGGGCCGGCCGGGTGCGCGTTCGACCTGGTCCCGGACCGATCGATGGATAGAACACCCGTTCGGTTGGGACCACCGCTAGGATCGGACCGTGGCAGGCAAGATCGTCGTCCGTGGAGCGAGAGAGCACAACCTGCGGGGTGTTGACCTTGAGTTGCCCCGGGAGAAACTTGTTGTATTCACGGGCCTTTCCGGCTCCGGCAAGTCATCACTTGCGTTCGACACGATCTATGCGGAGGGCCAGCGCCGGTACGTCGAATCGCTCTCCGCGTACGCCCGCCAGTTCCTCGGCCAGATGGACAAGCCGGACGTCGACTTCATCGAAGGTCTGTCACCGGCCATCTCCATCGACCAGAAGTCGGCAAGCCGGAACCCCCGGTCAACCGTCGGCACCGTCACCGAGGTCTACGACTACCTCCGCCTGCTGTTCGCCAGGGTCGGCACCGCCCATGACCCGGAGACCGGCGAACCGCTCATTCGCCAGACCCCGCAGCAGATCGTCGACCGAATCCTCAGGCTGGAGGACGGCACCCGCTTCCAGGTCCTGGCCCCGGTGGTTCGCGGTCGAAAGGGAACCTACGAGACGCTCCTCGGTGATCTGGCCAAGGAAGGGTACGTCCGGGCCGTCGTCGACGGGGAACAGATCGAACTCGGCGGTGACCTGCCGGAGCTGGCCCGCTACGAAACCCACGACATCCGGGTTGTCGTCGACCGCCTCGTTCGCCGGGACGGCATCGAGCGCCGCCTGACCGACTCGATCGAGACCGCGCTCGGTCTTGCAGAAGGTGTCGCCGAGATTGAGATCGTGCCCCCGAAAGGCTCGGATGAGGATCCGGAGATCCTCGTGTTCAGCCAACACCTGTCCCGGCCGAGCGACGGCAAGAGCTTCGAGGAGCTGGCACCGCGGAACTTCTCGTTCAACTCGCCGTACGGCGCGTGTGAGGCATGTGACGGGTTGGGCACCACGTTCGAGGTCGACCCGCAGCTTGTTGTCCCGAACCCCGAGCTGTCGGTTGCCGACGGGGCGATCCATCCGTGGGCGTCCCGTAAGAGCCAGTACTTCGAACGGCTGGTTCACGGCGTCTGCAACCAGTACAACATCGACCTCGATGCTCCGTGGGAGGACCTGTCCACCAAGCAGCAGAAGCTCCTGCTCGACGGGCAGACCGGCCGCGGCCGGTCGAAGCCGATCAAGGTGGTGGTCAAGTACAAGAACCGGTTCGGTCGGGAGCGGACCTATAACGCCAACTTCGAGGGGGTCATCCCGTACCTGCGGCGCCGCCACACCGAGTCGGAGTCGGACAGCGCCCGTGAGCAGATCGAGGGGTACATGCGGGAGGTGCACTGCCCGGTCTGTGACGGGGCCCGGCTGAACCCGCTGTCGCTGGCGTGCACGATCGACGGGCGGAGCATCCACGACATCTGCTCCATGTCCATTGGTGAAGCGGCCAAGGCCCTGGAGGCGCTGGTCCTGACCGACCGGGAGCACATGATCGCCGATCTTGTCGTCAAGGAGATCAACGCCAGGCTGAGCTTCCTGCTGGACGTCGGCCTTGACTACCTGTCCATGAGTCGGGCGGCCTCCACCCTGTCCGGCGGAGAGGCGCAGCGGATCCGGCTGGCCAGCCAGATCGGTTCCGGACTTGTCGGTGTGCTCTACGTCCTCGATGAACCGTCCATCGGCCTGCACCAGCGGGACAACGCCAAACTGATCAGGACCCTCTGTCGGCTCCGGGACATCGGCAACACCGTCATCGTCGTCGAACACGACGAGGACACCATTCGGGTCGCCGACCATGTCGTTGACATCGGTCCCGGCGCAGGGGAGCACGGCGGTGACGTCGTCTACAGCGGCCCGGTGAAGGGTCTGCTGAAACGGCGCTCGTCCATCACCGGGCACTACCTGTCGGGGAAGAAGTCCGTCCCGGTACCGGCCAAGCGGCGGGCGGTCACCGATCAGAAACTGACCATCACCGGCGCCAGGGAGAACAACCTCAAGAACATCGACGTGGAGATCCCGCTCGGTTGTTTTGTGGCCGTGACCGGGGTGTCCGGATCCGGCAAGTCCACGCTGGTGAACGGCATTCTGCTGCGGGCGCTGATGCAGCGGATCTACAGCTCAAAGATGCCACCCGGGCTCCATCGCTCGATCGACGGGCTTGAGCACCTGGACAAGGTCATCGACATCGACCAGTCGCCGATCGGTCGAACCCCCCGGTCCAATCCGGCCACCTACACCGGTGTTTTCGACCACATCCGCAAACTGTTCGCCCTCACAAACGAGGCGAAGGTACGGGGGTACCAGCCCGGAAGGTTCAGCTTCAACGTTTCCGGTGGCCGGTGCGAGACCTGTGCCGGCGACGGCACCTTGAAGATAGAGATGCACTTCCTGCCGGACGTCTACGTGCCGTGTGAGGTCTGCAAGGGCGCCCGGTACAACCGGGACACGCTGGAGATCATGTTCAAAGGCAAGTCGATCTCCGACGTCCTGAACATGCCCATCGAGGAGGCCCTCGAGTTCTTCTCGAACCAGCCACCGATCGCCCGCCATCTGCAGACGCTGGTCGATGTGGGCCTCGGATACGTCCGCCTCGGCCAACCGGCACCAACGCTCAGCGGCGGCGAAGCGCAGCGGGTCAAGCTGGCGTCCGAGCTGGCCAAGCGGTCGACCGGGCACACCATCTATCTCCTGGACGAGCCGACAACCGGCCTCCACTTCGAGGACATCAGACGGCTCCTGACCGTGCTCGGCCGATTGGTGGATCAGGGCAACACCGTCCTGGTCATCGAACACAACCTGGACGTCATCAAGACCGCGGACTGGATCGTTGATCTCGGCCCGGACGGTGGGGACGGCGGCGGCACCGTCGTGGCCGTCGGTCCGCCGGAGGAGCTCGCCAAGAAGAGCAGCAGCCACACCGGTCGCTTCCTGTCCAAGGTCCTGGACGTCTGACCGGGCGACCGGAGATACCACCGTCAGCTCCACCCCGGAACCCGTGAAAATTTGGGCATACAGCCCACAAGAATTGTGGGCATGGAGCAAAAATTTCGGAGGGGTGGGATGAGGTTTTGAACCGGTTAGGTCGCCGGTTCCAGGGTGACGATGTGGGAGTTCGAGAACTGGGGGAGCGGACCGAGCAGGCCCCGCTCGACTGACGCGATCGCCGGCACCCGGATCCGGATCCGGACCGGCACCAGCGGGACGTAGTCAAGGGCCCGGTCGACGATGCGGAAACCGGCGAGTCGGCAGAAGTTCTCGAACGTCGCCCGGTCCCAGATGTAGTAGTGACCGTCGTTGGCCTTCGGCCGCCTGGCCAGAGCCCGGGCCATCATCAGCGGCTGTAGCGAGTTGGGGACCGCCAACACGATCCGGCCGCCGGGGGTCAGGAGGCGGCTCCATCGCCGGAGCGCCCGCACCGGATCGGCCAGGTGCTCAAGTGAGTGGGATGAGATCAGCACCTGATACCGATCCCCGGCGGGGACGTCGTTCGTCAGGTTCCCGATGTCGGCGATGACCATCCTGGCGGTGGGGCATCGTTCCTCCGCCAGACGCAGGCACTCCTGATCGCCGTCGAATCCGGTTAACCGAAGATCCGGGCGAAGCGCGGCCAGCCGGCCCAGGATCTGGCCCGGTCCACAACCGATGTCGGCCACCTGGGCTCCCTCGTCCGCCAGTTCTGCGGCAAGACCGGCCAGTACGCGATGGTAGCCGAGGACCGGTTCGTCGTAGTCCAGGTGTTTGATCATCGGGTCCTATCGGCAGGTGTCCCGGCGGGGAAAGCCGGTTCGGATGACGGCGGTGCGGGCCGGGGCTTTGCTTCCGGCGGTCCCTGCCGATGGAGCATCCATGGGTGTTCCGATTCCGGAGCCGACATCGGCGTGAGGCTGCTTGCCCGGCCGATCTACAGCATTGGCGCGGCGGGTCTCATTTTCGGGATCGGTCTGCTTCATCGTTGGTACCTGGCTCCGGACGACTACATCTTTTTCGGTTGGGGTGAGCGCGGCTGGTGGTGGGCGGTCTACGCCATCGCCCAGCTGACGATCAGTTACGCCATAGGCCTGCCGGACCTGGCACGGTCCCGGACCGGTGCCGCCCTTCGGGGTCTTGCCGCGACCGTTGCGGCCTTCCTGGTCATTTCGACCTTCCAGGCGGTCCTGGCCACGCCGCTCCTGCCCCGGTCGTCGTCCGGGCTGCTGCTGATTCTGCTCCCGGTATGGGCCGTTTTGGCGTGGAATCTCGGCGCGGACGCAACCGCCAGGGCCGAGACCCGTGATCGGGTCTTCCTGGTCGTCGACCGTGAGGAGGACGCCCGGAGCGTCGAAGCCGACCTTCAGGCGTCACCGGAGTCGCCAGGGCAGCTGGTCGGCATTGCGCTGCTGGATGAGGTGAGGGCGGCCGGAACCGGCCCCTTCCTGGAGCGGCGGGCGATCGAGACCGGCGCGACCATCCTCGTATTGGACGCCGCGAGCCAATCGGTCCCGTCGGTCGTCGAGCAGGCCGCCGAGCTGCACCGGACCGGTATCCGGGTCAGGACGCTGTCCCTGTTCTACGAGGAGTGGATCGGCAAGCTGCCCCACACCGAGCTGGCCAGGGTGTCGCTGCTGTTCGACATCGGCGAGCTTCACCGCATCCGCTACGTCCGGGCGAAGCGAGCGGTTGATCTGCTGTTCGCCGTCGTCGGCATGGTTGTGCTGCTCCCGCTGGCCGCCATCGCCCTGACCGTCAACCCGTTCGGGAATCCCGGCCCACTGATCTACCGCCAGCCGAGGGTCGGCCGGGACGGTGAGGAGTTCGTGATCTACAAGCTCCGCACGATGACCGACCGGGGCCAGTGGATCCATCGGCAGCGGGTCGACCGGAGCGAGGACCTCGACACCATCGGGACGGCCGCCGGACCGGACGCGGTGCCGGACGACAACAACGGGGCAAGCCGATGGACGGCGGAGAACGACCCTCGGATCACGGCGTTCGGTGGGCTGCTTCGCCGGACCCACCTTGACGAACTTCCGCAGGTGATCAACATCCTTCGAGGCGACCTGTCGTTGGTGGGACCCCGGCCGGAGCAACCCGGCTATGTCGCCGACCTGTCGGACAAGATCGCCTTCTACGACGTCCGCCACATCGTCAGACCGGGTCTGACCGGCTGGGCCCAGATCAAACAGGGATATGCCGCCGACCAGTCGGACGCGCTGGAGAAACTGCAGTACGACTTCTACTACCTCCGGAGGCAGGGTTTTGGACTGGACGCCAAGATCATCGGCCGGACGCTCCGCCAGGTCACCCGGGGAGCCGGTCGGTGACGGTCACCCCGCGGTGGGCGCCCGACGAGACCGGGCCGGTCGGCCGGGCGACGCGGGTCGAGCAGCGTGTGCCGGTCGAACCGGACGCGCCAATCGAACCGGACGCATCGGTCGGTACGGACGCGCCGGTCGAGCACCGTGCGGGCCAGCCGGTTCGCGTGGTCCAGCTCGTCACCACGATGGCCCGCGGCGGCGCCCAGGCCACCGTGATCGGCTCTAGTGCCGGTATGGATCCGTCGGTGCGGGTGATCGTCCTGGCCGGACGGGACACCACGGAAGAAGGGACGTACTGGGGGAGCGC
>JBCCGJ010000356.1:0-6257 GCA_039029335.1 Actinomycetota bacterium
CCGCACGTTTGTGATGTCGACGGACGGAATCGGCCAACAAACCCTTGACACGTAACTTCGTTACATGTGAAGTATCACCATGGACACGCTGTTGCTTGTTGCCGTCATCACCCTCATCACCTGTGTTGCGGTCAGCGTGCTCATCCTGGTGTCGTGGTGGTGGCGGCCGGCCATGTGGGCCGCCGACCTCGGTCTTCCCCGGCAGGAACCCGTCGCCGGGTTTGCGGTCCTGATCGCCACGCTCGCCTTTCTGTTCGGCGGAGCCATCGCCGCAGCCCTGGTGGTCAACGACGAGTTCGGCCTGTTCTGGGCCGCCGTTGCGGCATGGGCCGTCACGGTCGTCTTCGGTCTCTGGGACTTCCTCATCATCGATTGGTTGATCTTCATCGGACTCCGGCCAAGCTGGTTCTACATCGAGGGCATGGAGAACTCGCCCCAGATCTATACGTGGCAGCACCACGCCAAGGAGTCCATACCGGCGTTCTTCCTCGGGATCCCGATCGGCGCGATCGCCGCCGGTGTTGTTGCACTGGTGACCTAGGATCCGCGCTGACCTTGTTCTTTCCGGCGGCGACCGGCGGGCGATGGGGTCAGTAGTCGATCGGCGTCGCCCAGCGGGGATCGTCGTGGGCGTCCCAGTAGGCCTGGCGAAGCTGGGTGGTCATAGGCCCGGGGTTGCCGTCGCCCAGTTGCCGACCGTCGATGGTGGTGACCGGCATGACCCCACCAGCGGTGCTGGTGATGAACGCTTCCTCGGCATCGTCGGCCCGCCCGACGGGGATGGGGGCGACGTTGGTGGCGATCCCGTGTTCCTCCGCCAGCTCCAGGATGGTGCGTCTGGTGATGCCCTGAAGGACGCCGGCGTCCGGGGTGTGGAGCTGCCCGTCGATCACCAGGAACACGTTGAACCCCGGACCCTCGGTCAGGTTGCCGTCCAGGTCGGGGAGGGCGGCGACAGTGCCACCCCGCTCGTGGGCCTCGAACGCGCCTCGGGTGAGGTCACCCCAGTGGAAGTTCTTGACGGTCGGGTCGACCGACGCCTCCGGGATGCGCACCGTGTCCCGGGCGATCACCAGATGGGAACCGACACGTTGGGTCTCCGGTTCGACGATCCAGAGGTACGGGATGGCGTAGGCGTAGAACTGGTTCTTGAAGGTCCACGGATCCCGACCCCCTCTGGCCGGCCAGCCCCGAGTGGCGATCATGTCGACGTAGGACTCCCGCAGGCCGGACCGGCGAACGCACTCGTGGAGGATCTCCTCAACCTCGGCCCGATCGACCGGTGGGCTCAACTGCAGGCGGACCATACTGCGCTCGAACCGGTCGAGGTGCTCCTGCAGGCGGAAGAACTTCCCGTTCCACACCGCAACAACGTCGTAGGTGACGTCGGACCGGCTGAAGCCCGCATCCAGCAACGGAAGCTTGGCGTCCAGGATCGGCACGTACTCACCCTGAATCCAGGCGCAGCCCCGATCGTACGGATTGTCAGTGCGCATCTTTGGCTCCCGTTCTCAACCGACGTATTCTCGCGCAGGCTTTCAGCCGGGAGGAATCGTGGAGAGGTCGGGAGTAAGCGAGGCCGAGTTGGCCGAACTCGAGGCGGTTGTTGTTGACGCTCTGGCCGCCAGGAACGATGCCACCCTCACCGTCCTGGGCTACGGCGAAGTGTCGGTCGCCCTCGGTTGGCCCATCGACACTCCCCGCTTCGTGTGCAAACGAACGCCGCCGTTCACGGCGGAGGAGTTCCGGTCCTATCGGGACCTGGTCGCCGAGTACATCGATCGGTTGCAGGCCGCCGGGCTGTCCGTTGCCGAGACAGCGCTGGTGCCGCTGGACCGCGGCGATCAGGTGATCGCCTACTTGATTCAACCGATGTTCGATTCGGCAACGCTCGGCCATCGGGTCCTGGCCGCAGCCGAACCGAACCCGGAGCACCCGTTCCTGGTCGCTGTGACCGAAGCACTTGAGTTGGTGAGTCCCACCCTCAGCATCGACGCCCAGGTCACCAACTTCGCGTGGGACGGATCAACGCTGACGCTGGTGGACGTGGGTACACCGTTCCTCTGGGACGACACCGGCACGCTCCGGTTCAACATGCGCCCGTTCTCCAAAATGCTCCCGGCCCCCACCCGACCCCTGGCGATACGGGAACTGACCAAACTGGTCACCCGGTGGAACGATCCTCGCCGGGTCGGAACGGACATTGTGGCCAACCTCTACCGCGAGGGCCTGACCCAGTGGGTCGACCCGGCCGTCGAGGCCCTCAATCGCCGGTTCGGGTCCACCGACCCGATCACTGCGGAGGAGGGCCGGGCCTTCTACGAGGAGGACACCAAGATCTGGCCGCTGCTCAAACGGCTCCAGACGGCGGAGCGCTGGTGGCAGACGTCGGTCCGCCGTCGGCCGTACGACTGGTTCATCCACTCCACCTTCAACGAGTAGCCGACGGCCCGGGAGGCGGTGGCGGTCGAACGGTCAAATCGGCATGATGCCCAGCCCGAAGCCATCGTTCGGCTCCAAGAGGACCGTCTGCTCAACAAATCGGCCTCCGTCGAGCCGCAGCACAACAAGGACCAGGGGCGCTGACTTGTCGCGGGTCGCCACAGCGGTCTCGAAGTCCGGCGGACCCGCGATGTCCCGGTCGTTGATCCGCACGATGATGTCAGACTCTTTGACGAGGCCGTCTGACGGTGAGTCCGGCTCAACGGCGAACACGTAAACCGCCTTTGTTGGCGAGCCGCCCACTGCGATCCGTTCGGTGAACTGCACCGCCGTCTCGGCATACGCGGCAGCGGTCTGATCGGTCGGGCTGAACAGTTCGCCGTATCGAATGAAGGCGGCCACCGCGTCCTGGTACCGGCCGAGGTCGCGAAGTGAGATCGCCTTCCAGACCACCTGGTCCCAGGTGTCGTCATCGTTGACCACCAGGTCGTCGTTAATCGACGCCAGGCAGTCGAGGTCACTGTCGTTCAGCGCTCGGCCGGTGGTGAGGTGGTCTTGCAGATCCTTCGTCAGCTGTTCCGAGACTTCGTCGATCTCGGTGAGCGTTGCACCCAACTCGCTCCCGGACGAAATCCCGACCGGCCTCAGGACCAGCAGTTCGGTGAACGGTTCGACCGTCTGCGTGGCCGAGGGGTCGACCGCCGCCATCACCTGCTGAGCAGCGTAGTAGGCGAACGATGATCGGTTCTCGAGCCAACGGCGAGACAGCGCCACCGCCTGTTCCCGGTAGCTGAACCATGCCTCGGCATTGCAGTCGGTCTCCTCCTCTGCAAGCTTGTCCAGGTCGGCAAGGAGAAGGTCGATTGCGCCCTCCGCCTCGTCGAGTTGATCGAGGAGCAGAAGAAAGCTCGCTTCAGAGACCGCAGATCCGTCAACCAGCGTCGAGGCGAACTGTGGATCGAGGCTTGGCAGGGGTTCGTCGGCCAACATCGATCGGAGGTCGCTGACCAACGACTCGGCGAGCAGCGTGTCGTAGGCATCGGAGAGGTCGTCCGCTGCGCCGGGTGCCACCTGCTCTCGAATGGCATCCAGTCGCTCTGCGTAGTCGTCGCTTTCGAGCGCTGCGTCAACCAGGACCAGTCGCCCGTCGAGCGCCGATGCGGCGCGGTCGGCGAATGCCAGGATTGTGTACTCCCGCTGCAGTCGCTTTCGTTCCTGCTCTTCCGGTGAGTCTCCCTGGTTGACCACCAACGACTCGACGTGGCCACCAGTGATCAGAACGCTGTCGACAAAGTCTCCATCGATCTCCACCGACGTGGTCTCACTCGCATCGTCGTCGGCCCCGAACAACGGCGAGAAGATGAGCAGCCCGATGCCGGTCGCAGCCATGGTGAGCGAACCGATCTTCTCCGCCCGGTCGAGCCAGTGCGGGTCGCGTTCCGACCCGGCACTCCGTCTTGACATGTACCACAGCAGTCCGGCGAGGAGGACAAGGATCAGTCCGAACCAAGTTCGCGCTCCCATGCGGCGATGTTAGTGCCGCCTGATCCCGTCGTGTCGGCCGCCGCCGTTACGGGTGCCGGTGCTCGTACCGTTGCTTCGGCTTCGTCGCAGCAGCGCCCGGAGCGTCTCGGCGTTTGCGTAACCGACCCGCAGTGCGATGTCGGCGTTGCTGAGGTCGGTAGTGGCCAATAGGTACTGGGCCCGCTCGAGTCGCATCCGTTGGACAAATCCCAGTGGGCTGAGGTTGAGCGCAGCGCGGATCCGTCGCTCCAGGGTCCGCCTGCTGGTGCCGACCGCCTGGGCGGCGGCCGCAGCGTCGAACGGTTGGTCCAGGTTGGCCCGGACGTGCCGTTCAAAGTCGATCACCACCGGGTCCTCATGCTCCAGGTGTTCGTAGGCGACGAACATCGCCTGGGACGGGCGTTCGTCGATGAGGAGGAGGTCACCGACGAGGCGGGCCAGATCCGGACTGACCGACCGCACGACGGCCAGCGCAAGGTCGATGTGGGCGAACGCCGCACCGGCGGTCAACACCCCCCGCTCCTCGACGACCATTGCGTCCAGGTCCAGATCAACCGCCGGATAGCGCGTCCGGAACGCCGGTCCGAGAAACCAGCTGGTGGTCGCCCGGAGCCCGTCGATGACGCCGGTCTCGGCGAGGGCAAAGACGCCGGTGCAGGCGGCCGCTATACGGGTCGACCCCAGGTCAACCGTACTGAGCGCCTCGATGGCCGACCGCCCGTTTCGTCCGTCCAGTGCATCAACCGTGTCCGTTGCGGTCAACGTGCCGAGCGCCGGGACGATCACCAGGTCGGCGTCCCCGACCTCTGACAGCGAACAGTCCGCCGAGAGGGTCATCGACGTGGTTGTTGCCACCCGCTTGGTACGGGCCGCAACGGCCAGGTCTATCGGTGCGATCGACGGGTCGACATCACCGCGAATGGCGTCGGCGACCCGGAGTATCTCGATGACGGAGGCAACCGCGGACCCGAAGCAACCCTGCTGGACGAGGACCTGAACATGCATGGCGTGAATGATAGTAATCCTGCCGTATACGCCACTACTTGCCGAGCGTTTCCCGTCGTACGGTTGCGGTAGCAGGCCGGGGAGACGCCCCGGTCGATACAACAGGAGACACCGATGACCACGACCCTTCCCTACGCCTTTGTTGCCAAGATGGTTGCCAAGCCGGGCCAGGAGTCCGAGCTTGCCGACTTCCTCAGCGGTGCGCTCGAGCTGGCCAACAACGAGCCGGGCACCGCTATCTGGTTCGCCGTCCGGACCGACAACGACACGTTCTGGATCTTCGACGCCTTCGCCAGCGAAGGCGATCGCAACGCACACGCCACCGGCGAGATCGTTGCCGCCCTCGGGGCCAACGCCGAACGGCTCCTGGCCGAGGCTCCGGAGATCCTGCCCGCCGACGTCCTGGCGGCCAAGGTCTGACCGTCGATCTCGGCCGGCTTCGGCGCCGGCCTCGGCCCGACTACCGGGTCGTTTCGGTGACCCGGCCGCGGTCCAGCTCAATGAGTTGATCTGCGCAGGTGGTGATGAACTCCGCATCGTGGGTGATCACCACCACCAGGTCGACCTGGTGCTTGATCGCCTGGACCCGCCGGCCGAACCGTTCCATGTGGCCCCGGTCGATCCCGCTGGTCGGCTCGTCGAAGATCAGGTATCGCTTACCGGCGAGCAGTGCAGCGGCTATGGCCACCCGCTGCTTCTGCCCGCCGGACAGCCGGTACGGGTGGATGTCGGCGAAGGCATCGAGATCGAGCGACTCGAGCACGGTCGCCGCCTCGGCCTGCCGAGCCTCGTCGTTGAAGTCCTGACCCAGCAGCACTTCGTCAAGGACGGACTCCGCAAAGAGCTGATGGTGGACGTCCTGCAGCACCACAAACGACCGTCGCAGCCGCTCCCGGCGGGACAGCTCGACCTCGTCGCGGACGACGGCGTCTCCCCGCAGCACACCGCTGAAGCCTGCCGCCAGTGTCGACTTGCCTGCGCCGTTCGGGCCGGTCACGGCGATGACCTGACCCTTCGGCAGCACCAGGTCGGTGATGTCCACCGCAAGCTCACGTCGGCGTTTGCACCGCAGTCGCTCGATCACCACCGAGCCCTGTTCGGCCGGCTCACGGTCGGCATCCGGCGTTGCAACATCGGCAGGTGATTCGGACACGAGTTCGATCCGGGGTTTGGTAAGGGTGCGCAGCCCCATCGTCGAGCGCTCCCGATCGTTCAGGGCCAGGAACTCATCTCGGTCGTACGTGGCGTGCAGCCGACCCTCGTCCAGGTAGGCGACGCGGTCGCAG
>JBCCGJ010000357.1:0-6246 GCA_039029335.1 Actinomycetota bacterium
CCGCCTCGGCGGCCAGTAGTGACTCGGCCCGCCGGGCGGCGGCCACGGCGCCCTCCCGGTCGACGACGGTGAACGCGTTGAGGACCGGGTCGAACCGGTCGATGCGGTCAAGGTGCGCCTGCACCACCTCGACCGGCGAGACGGTCCGGCGTCGGTATTCGGTGAGGAGCTGGTGGACGGTGCTGGGGAGGGTCATCGACCGGCCCCGCGTCGCACGCACATCTCCGGTCAGTCCTCCGGGAGGTCGACCCGGATGATCTCACCGCCGTCGACCACCATGGTCTGGCCGGTCATCCACGCGGCGTCCGCCGCCAGGAACACTGCGGCCTTGCCGATGTCCTCCGGTTCACCCAACCGCTTGGTCGGCATGGAGTTGGCGATGTCGACGCCCCGCTCGCCCTCCCACAGCACCCTGGCGAAGTCGGTCCTGATCAGGCCGGGGGCGATGCAGTTCACCCGGACCGCCGGTCCGAGCTCCGCACCGAGCTGCTTTGTCATGTGGATGATGGTCGACTTGAACATGCAGTAGACACCGATGTCCCGACTGGTCGAGTACCCACCGACCGATGCGATGTTGATGACGCAGCCACCGTTCTCCTTCATCCACCGGTTCCAGGCGATCTGGGTCCACAGCAGTGGGCCCCGGACGTTGACCTCGTACGTCTTGTCCAGCTTGGACGCCTCAACGTCGATCGTGCGGCCGTTGTGAGGGTTCGTCGCCGCATTGTTGACCAGAATGTCGAGCGACCCGAACCGCTCGATCGTCGCCTCCATCACCTCGGCCCCCTGCTCGGGGTCTCCCACGTGGCTGACCTTCCAGTCCACCTGACCGGGCAGCCCGCCCAGGGCGTTTGCCGCCTCTTCGCACTTCTCGGCCTTGCGGGAGGTGATCATCACGTTGCCCCCCGCTTCAAGGAAGCAGCGGGCGATACCCATGCCGATGCCTGCGGAACCGCCGGTAACCAGCGCGGTCTTGCCTGCCAACTTCTGATCCATGTGACCCCCTCGATTCTGACTTGTCGCTGACCGACGTTCCCGGTGACCTGCACCGGAACGTCCGCCTTCGGCCCTCCACTTTGGCTGTTCGACGGCTGCGGCGCCAGATGGAACCGGACCGCGGTCGGTTGTTAGTGTCGACCCGGTGAACGGGATGGAGGAGCCAGTCGAACTACCGCCCCACCGCGTGGCGCTGTCGGCTGCGGTGAATCGCCTTGGTCACCTGCTGGTCGACCGGGAGATCGAGCCGGATGCGGCTGCGCAGTTGACGGAAACTCTGGAGGCCATAGCGGACGGGCTTGCGTCCGAGCCGTCTCAGCGGCTGAAGCAGTTGGTCCACCCCCGGAATCGCATTGCCACGTTCGTGAAGTCCGGCCGGTGGCCGGACCCGCCGCCGAGCGGTGCCGAGATCGAGTTCGACCCGGTGTCGCTCGTCGGTGGTGTGCTGAACCCGTTCACCATGGGTGCCAGATACTTCCGGGACGGGGATGAGGCGGTCGGGCGGGTCACGCTCGGTCCGTGCTTCGAAGGTCCGCCGGAGCGGGCCCACGGCGGTGTCATCTGTGCGGTCTTCGATGAGGTCCTGGGTTCCGTGTTCCGAGCGACCGGTTCACCATCGGCGTTCACCGGCGAGCTGACCGTCCGGTTCGAGAAGCCGGCGCCGCTCGGCGTGGAGCTCGAGTTTCGGGGTCGGCGGGTCGACACGGCCGGTCGCCGTCGATTCCTGGAAGGGGAGGCCACCGGGCCGGACGGCGTGTTCGCAACGGCACGGGCGATCTTCATCGACATGGCGCCCGAACACCTCATGCCGGACGAACCGACTCCCGAACCGCCGAACGCCTGACTCCGCCGCGCTCAAACAGCCGCTCGCCGGGCAGCTGCCCACCCGGCCGCTAGAGACTTGATGCCAAGTCCTGAGTTCACGCCCCCAAGAAACTACGCTCCGAGTCGGTGGGTTATCGATTTGTACTGTTGGACCTGGACCACACGCTGCTCGACTCTGCAGCGTCCGAGGCGGCGGCGTTTGACCGGACGGTTCGTTCCATCGGCGTCACCCCGACGTCGGATCTGTTCGACCGGTACCGCACAATCAACCAGGCCCTCTGGGCGGCGGTCGAGCGCGGCGACCTGACTCCGGACCGGCTCAAGTTGCTCCGCTTCGAGCAGTTCACCGAGTCGATCGGGGCCGAGGCCGATCCGGCGGTGATGGCCAAGACGTTCACGGGCGGTCTCGGCGACAATGGGGATTTGTACCCCGGTGCCCGGGCGGTCCTCGGCCGGTTGGACCAGGTGGCGACCCTGGCGATGGTCACCAACGGGTTGAGCGACGTGCAGCGCCGTCGTATCGAACGCCTGGATCTGGCCCGGTACTTCGATGCGGTTGTCATCTCCGCCGAGGTCAACACCGCAAAGCCGGGGACCGCCATCTTCGACCTGACCTTCGACAAGCTCGGCAACCCGGACCGGGCGGAGGCGCTGATGGTGGGCGACAGCCTCACCTCGGACATTCAGGGCGGCCACAACGCCGGGGTCGACACCTGCCTGTACGACCCGGCCGGTGTTCATCCGCCGGATGCCCGGCCGACACCGACCCACCGGATCACGACGCTCGAGGAGCTCGTACCGCTGGTCGCCGGCTGAGCCGGCCGGGGGGCGCCGACCCCGCGACGGTCAGCAGCCGATGCCGAGCCAGACCGGGATGTCCCGGGAGGTGCCGGCCACCACGGCCTGGCCGCCGATGTTGTACTCGGCTGAGGCCCCACCGTCGAACTTGATCAGATCCTCGTACCCGTTGGCCTGGGCCCAGTTCAACAGATCAAGGGTGTCGAGATTGGCGGTCGCTCCGAACAGCAGCCGCTTGGTGTCCTGATCGAACATCACAAACGGGTGCCGCGTGGTCTGGTAGGTGTACGGATCGTTGTTGTAGTCCGACAGGAAATCCTGGTCGGCCTGGCCGTCGATGATCAGCGGAACGCCGGCGGCGGCCCAGACCCAGTCGTCGGCGGGCACGATCTCCTCGGGGGCCAACTCGGACAGGTACGGCGAGAGCTCCGATGCGGCGTGCCACGACTCCAGCGACTTGCGGCCGCTGCTGTACAGCACGCTGGACAGGCGGGTGTCGTCGTCGCTGAGCGTGTCGCCCGGCCAGACCTCAACGACGTTTTTGGGGGAGCTGTCGAAACGCAGGCCGAAGACCCCGCGGTCCGTCCGGTCGGATGATCCCTTCACATGGATGCCGTCGACCACGCCGATACCCAGCACGGACGGGTTCGGTCCGTCCTTCTGGGAGCCGACCAGCCAGTTGGCGTTGATCGACGCAACCGAGCATCGGGTCGAGCCGGTCTCGAACACGCCGCGGGAGAAGTCGACCTCGACCGCCTTGAACGACCCGCTGCCCACGGTCACGTTCTTCTCCTGGTAGCCGTTGTCCGCCAAGGTCGCAGCACCGAGCGGAACGATCTTGTTCTCGGCGCAGGTGGAGACCGACTTCGACTCGTCCGGGTAGATGCTGTGGCAGGTGCTGGTCCGGTTCAGGTACTCCCGGAGTTCGGCGAAGTTGATCATCATGTCCCACCGGGTGAGCGAGCCGTCGGTCAGCTTCGCGGCCCAGTAAGCCCGGCCCTCGCTGTCCGGCTCCCGTCAGAGGATGTTGTGGTACGCCAGATCGACGAACTCCGCATGGGACAGGCTGCCGTAGCGGGCCTGGAACTCCGGTCCGCTGGCGAACTGGTAGGCGATGTCAGCCAGGGTTGCCCCACCGTTGCGGGTCTTGATCCAGTAGTCGAACCCGGACAGGTCGGGCTGGCGAAGGAAAAACGCCTGGTACATGCGCCAGACCCTGGCGTGACCGGACGAGACCGAGACCTGATCGGCGAAGTCACCGTTCGGGGTGCCGATACCACAACCGCTGATGGCCGCATCCGCTGCGGACCCGTCAGCCTCCGAGGGCGCCGCCGGTTCGCTCGATTGGTGGGGAACGCCGGCCTGCGGGTCGGCTCCTGCGCTCGGTGGGCCGACGGCAACCAGTGCCGCCAAGAACATGATGGTCAAACCAAGCCGGATGGGTACCCGCATGCAGCTCCCTCGTGTGAGATCCGAACGCGAACCATCGACAGACTCGGCCGCTCGGTTGAGCGACTGCCGCACTACCGTAACGATCGCCCCGGTGGACCGGGGGAACGGTCAGTCGTTGTCGGCGATGGTGATGACCCCGTCGGAACCCAGCTGCAATCCGGTCGGGTTGCTCAGGGCGATGGTGAAGGATTCGGTCGACTCGGCGACGCGATCGCCCCGCACCACCACGGTCGCGGTCTTTGCGGTCTCACCGGTCCGGAACGTGATGGTGCCGGCCCGATGGGTGTAGTCACGGTTCCTGGTGGCCGACCCGGCAACGGTCTCGTAGCGGACCCGAACGGTGGCGGTCGGGGCGCGGTCGAGTTCGACCGTGATCTGCACGGACTGGCTGCGATCGGTCTCGGTAACGGATCGGGACACGACGGACGCCGTCGGGCCGGGCACGTCGTTGTCCGCGATGGTGACAACCCCGTCCGGGCCGGTCTGAAGTCCGGTCGGTGAGAACATGCGGATCGTCAGTTGCTCGGTCGGTTCGTGGTTGCGATCCCCCCGGATCACCAAGGGGATGGTCTTGAGCGTCTCGCCCGGGCGGAAGGTGACCGCGCCGGCCCGGCGGTTGAAGTCCTGATTACGAACCGCAGTGCCATCCTCGGTGACGTACCGCACCCGGGTGGTGGCTGCCGAGGGACCGTCGAGCCGGAACGTGACCTGCGCGGTCTGGTTCCGGTCCGTCTCGGTGACCGTCAACGGATCGATCGTGACCACCGGGTCAGCCGGTGGTGGCGGCGGAGGAGGAGGCGGCGGCGGAGGTGGCGGCGGAGGAGGCGGTGGTGGGGGAGGAGGAGGTGGCGGTGGAGGCGGTGGCGGTGGTGGCGGGGGTGCGGTCTCGGTCAGGCGGGACTGGAGCAGCAGGTTCGGTGAACCTTCCGGGCTGCGAACCTTCCCATCGATGGCACCGTCGAGGATCGCCGCAGTCACCTGATCCGGTGTGGCCGTCGGGTTGGCCTCCAGGTACAACGCCGCAACACCGGCGACGTGTGGTGCGGCCATCGACGTCCCGCTCAGCGTTGCGGTCGCCGTGTCGCTGTCGATTCCGAGCGAACGGACCACCGAACCGGGGCCGAAGATATCGACGCAGGAACCCCAGTTGGAGAAGCTGGATCGGAAGTCGCTTGATGAGGTTGAGGCGACGGTGATGACGTTCGGGTTGTGGGACGGCGATTCCTGACAGGCGTCGCGGTCCGAGTTGCCGGCGGCCACGACAACCGTGACACCGGCGTTGCGCACACCGAGGAGGGCGGCGTCCATGGCCGTGGTGAACCCACCGCCCAAGCTCATGTTGACCACCGCCGGGATGTCGGCGTTGGCCGCAACCCAGTCGAGCGACGCGATGACACCGGCCAGTGATCCGGAGCCGTCACAGCCGAGGACGCGGAGGCCGTAGACGTCGGCGCCCTTGGCAACACCCCAGGTGGTGGCGGCAACGGTCCCGGCGACGTGGGTGCCGTGGCCGTCGCAGTCGTCCGCGGTGTCACCGATGAACGTCCGGTTGCCGGCGACCCGGCCGGCCAACTCCTGGTGGGTGGCCCGCAGTCCGGTGTCGATCACGTACACGGTGACGCCTGCGCCGGAGGTGTCGTAGCGGTAGACCGAATCGAGCGGCCGGTTCGGCTGGTCGATGCGGTCAAGACCCCACGGCGGGTCGGCCTGCTCGGCCGAGGCACGCACGATGCGGTCCTGATGGATGGCTGCAACGGACGGGGCGGCCCGCAGCCTGGCTACCGCAGCATCGTCGAGATCGGCGGCGAACCCGACCACCGCCGAGCGGTACCGGCGGGTGACCTGACCGCCGTCGCGGCCGACGGCCGCCTCGAGTGAACCGGACAACTCCGCCGCCTCGGCCGCAGGCATGGCGGTATCCAGGGTGATGAGGTACGAGCCGTCGATGCCGTCACCGTCGTCGGCGAGAACCAGCGGCGCCAGGGTCGGGGAGGACAGATCGCCGCCTGCGGGTTCCGCCGCATCGGCACCGCCGACCGCCACCGTCATGACGGCGGCGATCAGGGCCATGGACAGAACCACCCGCAGGAGGCCGTGCACCGGCGATCGACCTGCTTGTGCTGACTGCGCTCGCATGGCTGCCCTCATTCCCGCCCGGGATGCGGTTCGATTCCG
>JBCCGJ010000358.1:0-6167 GCA_039029335.1 Actinomycetota bacterium
CTGCCGAGACAGTGTCGGCTGATCGGCACTGCCGAGTCGTCGAACTGCGCTGCGACCGGCTCCGGCCGTGTCGTCTGGATCGGTTACCGACGCGGTGATTGACTGGCCGGGTGACACACGACGACGCACCTGATCTCGCCGGACCGCTCGCCGGGGTTCGGGTACTGGACCTCAGCGCCGGCCTCGGTCGCTTCGCAGGCAAGATGCTGGCCGAGTTCGGGGCCGATGTGCTCCGGGTCGGGGTTGGGGAGCGGGGCCCGGAGCTGGACGGTGCGCCAGGCGATGCGCCCCGGCACGGACTTCTGGACTGGTGGCACGACTGCAACTGTCGGCGGCTCCCGCTCGACCTCGACGACGAGGCGGACCGGCAACGGTTCCTGGAGCTCGTCGACCGATGTGATGTGTTGATCGACGTCGAGTCACCGGGGACGATGGCCGCCCGTGGTCTGGCCCCGTCCGACCTGGCGGAGCGGAACCCCCGCCTGGTGCATATCTCGCTGTCGCCGTTCGGAGCCGACGGCCCCCGGGCCGACTGGCGATCCTCCGACCTGGTGGCCCAGGCCCTCGGCGGATACCTGTCCGTCACCGGAGACCCGGATGAGCCGATCGCGCTCTGGGGCCGCCAGGCCGCCACCGTCGGGGGCATGTACGCGGCGATGTCGGCGCTGGCCGGGGTCCATCGGGCGCGGACAACCGGGCGCGGCTCCTGGGTGGACCTGTCGCTCCACGAGGCGGTGATCAGCTGCAGCGAACACGTCCTCATGTACTGGTGGTTCCCCGAGGCGCTCGAACCGCTCGGGGCGCCGATCGCCGCTCGGCAGCGATCGCTTCACTGGATTCGGGCGTTCGAGGTGGTGCCGTGCGAGCGGGGAGCCTGCATGGTGTCCCCGGCGGCCGGCGGTCTGCTCGATCTGATCGCCTGGCTGAAGGCCAGGGGGCACGCCCAGTCTGTTCCCGACGATCCGGACGACGAGGTGCTGCTGTCGCTCATCCCACCGATGATGGAGGCGCTGAAGGCGGCGGCGTTGGAGATGGACGCCACCGACCTGTTCGAGGCGGGCCAGTCCCTCCACGTGCCCTTTGGGGAGAGCTACACCGTTCCCCAGGTGGCCGAGGCGGCCCAGCATCGTCACCGGGAGTACTTCCGGCAGGTGGAGGAGGGGATCGCGGTGCCCGGTCCGGTCGCCCGATTCGTCACCACCGCTGCGCCCGGACCGGTTGCACCCCAGGACTGCCGCACCACCGACCCGGCTGCCATCTGGCCCGATCGGGAAGCCGACCCCGAAGCGGCCGTCGATGTCGGAGAAGCGACCGATCAGGTGGCCTCCTCTGCGGCCACCGCCGTGGACGGTGATCTTGTCGGACCGCTGGCCGGCGTCCGGGTCCTGGACTTCACCCACGTCCTCGCCGGTCCGTTCGCCACCCGGGTCATGGCTGACCTCGGGGCGGACGTCATCCGGCTGCAGACCGAGGAACGGATGGGCGGGAGCTCGGCGAACGAGTTCCCCTACAACGTGATGTGGGGTCGTTCGAAGCGGGCGATCCAGCTCCAGATGAAACACGAGGAGGCGCTCGACGTCCTCGCCGCACTGGTCGCCGAGGCCGACGTGGTGATCGACAACTTCTCCGCCGGTGTCATGGCGGAGTGGGGCGCAGGTCCGGAGCAACTCCAGGAGTGGAATCCCGGGATCATCTCGCTCTCGATGAGTGGCTGCGGCACCGACGGGCCTTGGCAGGACTACGTGACCTACGCACCGACGGTGCACGCCCTGTGCGGATTCACGGCGCTGACCGGTCCGCCCGGTCAGACGGACTGCGGACCCGGCATCGCCTACAACGACCATGTGTCCGGCCTTACCGGGGCCATCGCCCTGCTGTCCGCCCTGGACCACCGGAATCGGACCGGCGAGGGTCAGCACATCGAGATCTCCCAGTATGAGGTCGGCACCTACCTGATCGGTCCCGCCATGATCGACTTCCTGGCCACCGGCCGGGCGGCCGAGGCAAACGGCAACGTCGACGCGTTCGCCGATCATGTTGTCAACGAGGTGTTCCAGGGTCGGGACGGTGACTGGCTGGCGGTCACGCTGTTCGACCAGTCGGACTGGGAGGCGGCGCTGGCGCTCGGCGTTGCCCCGGTTCCCGACGGTGCCGACGGCAAAAACCGGACCGAGTCGGTTGGAGCCTGGGTCGCCGCCCGGGACGCCGGCGCGGCCCAGGACGAGTTGCAGGCGGCGGGGTTGGCCGCCGGGGTCGTGCAGACCGCGGACCATATGGCCAACCGCGACCCTCAGCTGGCCCACCGGGACTGGCTGGTCACCATGGACAGCCCGATGCAGGGCAGCCAGACGACCGAGCGCCACCCGGCACGCTGGTTCGACCGGGCCGGTGAGCTGCCACTGCAGTACCGCCCGACCGCCTACCTCGGCGAGCACAACTTTGAGGTGTACCAGGAGCTGCTCGGCTGGGACGCCGAGCGGGTGGCGATCGCCATGGGGACCGAGCTGATCCAGTAACGCCGGCCACTCACCCCGTCTCGGCAGGGGACAGGAACGTCACGGCCAGCGGCGGCACCGTGATCGAGATGGAGTGTTCTCGACCGTGAGCCGGCGCGGCGACCGCCTCGACCCCACCATTGCGCACACCGGACCCGCCGAAGCCCTCGGCGTCGGTTGTCAGGAGTTCGGTCCACGGCCCGCCGACGGTCACGCCGATGCGGTAGTTCTGGATGGCCATCGGGGTGAAGTTGGCCACCACTACCACCGGTGCTCCGTCCGGGGCGACCCGCTCGAAGACCAGGACGGTATTGCTGTGGTCCTCGGTGATCCAGTTGAACCCGGCAGGGTCGAAGTCCAGCCGGTGCAGCGCCGGTTGGTTCTTGGTGAGCGCGTTGAGCGCACCGATAAGGTCCTGCACCCCGCGATGCTCGTCGTACTGAAGGAGCCCCCAGTCGAGCTCCTGCTCGTGGTTCCACTCCGCCGAGACCGCGAATTCCCCGCCCATGAACAACAGTGGCTTACCCGGCATCGCCCACTGGTAACCGTAGAGCAGCCGGAGGTTGGCCAGTTGCTGCCACCGGTCGCCGGGCAGTTTATTGACCATGGAGCCCTTGCCGTGGACAACCTCGTCATGGGAGAGCGGCAGGATGAAGTTCTCGGTGAAGGCGTAGATCATTCGGAAGGTGGCTTCACCGAGGTGATGGCTGCGATGGATCGGGTCCCGGTCCATGAACTGGAGCGTGTCGTGCATCCAGCCCATGTCCCACTTCAGCCCGAAACCGAGGCCGTCCTGATCGGTCGGGCGGGAGACGCCGGGCCACGACGTTGACTCCTCGGCCGCCATCTGGATGTCCGGATGACGGTTGTAGATCGATTGGTTCAGCTGCTTCAGGAAGTCGACCGCGCCAAGGTTCTCCCTACCGCCGAACTCGTTCGGCAACCACTCGCCCTCGTTGCGGGAGTAGTCCCGATAAAGCATGGACGCGACGGCGTCGACCCGGATCCCGTCAGCGTGATACTCGTCGAGCCAGAACATGGCGCTCGACATCAGGAAGCTTCGGACCTCGTGCCGGTCGTAGTTGAAGATGCCGCTCTTCCAGTCCGGGTGGAACCCCATCCTCGGGTCGGCGTGTTCGTACAGGTGGGTGCCGTCGAACGTGGCGAGCCCGGCCTCGTCGAGCGGGAAGTGGGACGGGACCCAGTCCAGGATCACCCCGTATCCCCGCTGGTGGAGCGTGTCGATCAGGTATTTGAAGTCCCTCGGCGTGCCGTACCGGCGGGACGGGGCGAAGTACCCGAGGGTCTGGTAGCCCCAGGAGCCGTAGAAGGGGTGCTCCATGACCGGGAGAAACTCAACATGGGTGAAGCCGGTCTGGTCCAGGTAGTCGGCGATCTGGCCCGCCAGCCCCCGGTAGCCGTTCGGCTCGTAGCGCCAGGACCCCAGATGCAGCTCGTAGATGGACATCGGTGCGTCGAGCGAATTGGCTTCCGACCGTGTCCCCATCCACTCCTGGTCGCCCCAGTCGTAGGCGAGGTCGGTGATGAGCGATGCGGTCCGGGGCGGTTCCTCGAAACAGAAACCGACCGGGTCCGCCTTGTCCCGGACCGTCCCGTCGTGCCGGTTCCTGATCCGGTACTTGTAGGCGTGGCCCACCTCCGGCCCCGAGATCGTGCCGTGCCAGATGCCGGAGCCGTCCGGTCCGAGTGTGTCGCTTGACCCTTTCCAGCCGTTCCAGTCGCCGATAACCTCCACCCGGTCGGCGTTGGGAGCCCAGACCGCGAAGTGGCTGCCGGTGTCGGTGGGATGTGCTCCCAGGATGGTGGCCAGGTCAACATGGGAGCCGCCGTTGAATCGGTGGCGGTCGGCGTCGGTGATGCGCATCGTCGACAACTGTAGAAGAGTTCACCTCCAGGCATTTCAATTGACCGGATTCCGGCCGACATCACATACTGAACAACATGTCATAGTCAGAGTCGACCGGTGATGAGAGGAAAGCATGGAGTACTACCAGCGACCGAAAACGCTGAGCATTGTCCTTGCAGGAGGTGAAGGGAAACGCCTCCAACCCCTCACACTGGATCGGGCGAAACCGGCGGTTCCGTTCGCAGGCCACTACCGCCTCATCGACTTCGCCCTGTCGAACCTGGCAAACGGTGGGTACCGCAAGATCGTCGTGCTCACCCAATACAAGAGCCACAGCCTCGACGTGCACGTCAGCAGGACGTGGCGAATGTCCACGATGCTCGGCAGCTACGTCACGTCGGTGCCGGCCCAGATGCGGAAGGGCCCACGGTGGTTCCTCGGATCAGCCGACGCGATCTACCAGAACCTGAACATCATCGAGGATGAGGATCCCGACTTCGTGTTTGTGTTCGGGGCGGACC
Organism: Actinomycetota bacterium; assembly: GCA_039029335.1. Lineage (GTDB taxonomy): Bacteria > Actinomycetota > Acidimicrobiia > Acidimicrobiales > SZUA-35 > JAHELU01. Next base: position 4,884 of record JBCCGJ010000358.1, read on the forward strand.
ACATCTACTGGATGGACCCCCGCCAGTTCCTGGACCAGCACATGGCAACCGGGGCGGGCGTCACCGTCGCCGCCCTGCGGGTACCGGTCGAGGAGGCCAACCAGTTCGGGGTCATCGACCCTGGAGCGGAAACCAAGATCGCCGACTTCCGGGAGAAACCGACCGAGGTGGTCGGCATGCCGAGCGACCCGTCGATGGTCCTGGCGTCGATGGGGAACTACATCTTCAACCGATCCGTGCTTGAGGAGATCATTCACTCCGACGCCGAAGACGACGGCTCGGTGCACGACGTCGGCGGCAACCTCATTCCGGCCATGGTCAAGGCCGGTGACGCCCACTTCTACGACTTCACCACCAACCTGGTTCCCGGCGCCGAGAACGACCCGGCGTACTGGCGGGATGTCGGAACTCTGGACTCCTACTACCAGGCCCACATGGATCTGGTGGCGCCGGAGCCGGACTTCAACCTCTACAACAAGATGTGGCCGGTCCACACCCTCGGTCGTGACCTGCCACCGGCGAAGCTGGTCAGGGACATGGGTCGGAGTTGCGACGTTGCGGACTCCATGTTGAGTCGAGGGGTCATCGTGTCCGGCGGGTCGGTCGACCGGTCGGTGCTGTCACCGGGCGTGCGGGTGGCCGCCGGTGCCGTTGTCGAGAACTCGATCATCATGGATGACGCCCAGATCGGACCCGGTGCGGTCGTGAGGAACGCCATCATCGACAAGAACGTCGAGGTGAAGGCGGGCGCCGAGCTGGGCGTGAACCCCTCGGAGGACGCCGACCGATTCACCGTCAGCGACGGCGGCGTTGTCGCCATCGAAAAGGGTGGCGTCGTCGAATAACACCCGGCGTCGGGCGGAACCTCAGCCCCCGTCGATCATGTCCCGATAGAGCGCACGGTAGGTCGCTGCGGGCTCGGTCCAGCTCCAGTCCGTTGTCATGCCCCGCCGACGGATCGCCGTCCGGCGCTTCGGGGCGGACCACGCTCGCACCGCCCGGTGGATCGCGTCGACGATGCCGGCGGTATCCACCGATCGGCTGACAAATCCGGTTCCGTTCTCCGGGTTCTCGTCGTCGTCGATCACCGTGTCGACAAGACCGCCGACACCGGTCACCACCGGAATGGTGCCGTACGCCATCGCCTGCATCTGGGCCAGTCCGCACGGCTCGAACCGGCTCGGCATCAGGAGCAGATCCGAACCGGCGAAGATCAGGTGGCCCAGGCCGGCGTTGTAGTCGTTGGCGAACCCGATCCGGCCGGGGAACCGGTTGGCCAACTGA
>JBCCGJ010000359.1:0-6165 GCA_039029335.1 Actinomycetota bacterium
ACCGGACGTATACGGGTTTTCGGGGTCCCTGATTCCGAACCTGCCCTCCATTTTGCTGTCCGATGTTCCAGTGGCCCACCGCCGCCGATGGCCGTCTGGGCCGCATCAAGGCCGGTGGCCACATATTCGAAGGTGGTCCTGGTGTAGTAGTCGAGGCCACGCACCAGCCGAGGGGCCAGCTCGAACGGCACTCCGAGCGCCTTGAGCCCCTGCTGGACCCGCTCGAACGCCGCTGCGGCATCGTCGGAGACATAGTCGACGATGACCGGGGCCTCGGCCACGATGGCCTGGTCCTGCCGACGCTTTGAGTCGAGCACCCGAAGCGGGTTGACCGCCATCGTGGCAAGCGACTGCTCGGACAGATCCTCTCGGTTCTTCTCGAAGTAGGTCCGCAGGGCGTCCAGGTACACCGGCCGCTCGGCGAAATCACCGAGGGTGTTGAGCAGCAGCGTCACCCCGGTCAACCCCAACCGCTGGTAGAACCGCCACGCCAGGGCGATCAACTCAACGTCGACGTCGGGGTCGTTCGAGCCGATCACCTCGGCTCCCACCTGGTCGAACTGGCGATACCGACCCTTCTGCGGTTTGTCGTATCGGAAGTTCGGGCCGGCGTACCACGTCTTCCACGGGATGAGCGGCCGCAGCTGGGCGAACGATCGGCAGACCGAGGCGGTGAACTCCGGCCGCAGCGCAATCTGTCGACCGCCTTTGTCCTCGAACGAGTACAGCTCCTTGGAGACCACGTCGGACGCCTCACCGAGGCGGACGAACACCCCGACGTCCTCGAACATCGGTGGCACGATCTGTCCGAAACCGGCCCGGTCGGCCTCTTCGGCGAAAACCTGAACAAGCCGTCTGGTCCGTCCGGACTCCGGCTCGGTCAGGTCCCGTGTTCCGGGAAGCGTTTGAAACTCAGAGCGTGCCATATCACCGCTGATCGTACTGGCCCGGCCCCACCGTTCGTGACCAATTACGAGGGCGGGACCGTCTCCCGGTCAGCGGATCGGCGGCCCGGTCAGCGCACCGACCGGGCAGCCTGGAGGTCGCCGACCCCGACCCCCCAGGCACGGTCCAGCGCACGGGCGACCTCAACAAGCACCGGACCCAGCGGCGGGCCGACCGGAGCCGAGAGGAACTCGACGGCCGCCAAGCCGGAGGACGCTGCGGCCGACCCGAACTCGACGCTGACCACCAGCGCCGGATGATCGCCGTCCAACCTGGCCAGCTCGGCATGCCGATCCGGGTCTCCCGTGGTCTCCACAACATCCAGCCCACCCGATCCGTCCCCGACGACCACCGCTCGGCGCTCGTCCTGTGGCACAACCTCGGTATGGACAAACGCCACCCCTCTGCGAGCCCGGTCGAGTTCCGAGGTGGCGATCGGACCGATCGGTCGAAGGTCGAGGTCGTCCAGTAGCCCCTCGACCACCGCCAGGTTGAGTAGAAACAGGCTGAGCGCCTGCCCGTCGATGGTCGGGTGACGGGCCGGAAGAGCGGCGCCGTACCGAGGGTTGACCTCGGTCGGGGCAAAGCCGTCGTGGGTGAGCACGCCGTCGACGGTGAACACCCCGCGGAAGTCGACCTGATCGGTCAGCTCCCGTCCGATGGCTTCGGCGGTGGCTTTCATCTGCTGTCGATCAACGGCCGGTGGATCCCAGTAGGTGGCGCTGCGGCTGTACACAAACCCGTGGGTCGCCAGGTCTCGCAGGACCAGCATCTCGCACGGGCGGAACGTCACCACCGCACGATCACCACCGCCGTCCGGCACGACCATGCCGTGGATGCTGCAGGGAACCCCTTCCAGGAACGGCATGACCCGGACCCGATCGAACCGGCCAAGGGCGTCCGGAGCGTCCAGAAGTCGGTGAACCGCGGCCTCGTCCGGCGCCCAGAACGTGCCCGCTCCCCCGCCGTGCCACCCGGAGCGATTGTCGCCGGCGACCACCGTTCCGCCCTCGCCCGCCAGCTCCCGGCAGGCGACCAGCAGCCCGTCCCGGTCCGCAACGGAGACCTGGCGGCTCGGGGCGACCGGTATGCCGGCCGCAGCCCACACCGCTTCGATGGCCAGCTTGTCCTCCAGCGCCCGCCACGCCTCCCGCCGGGCCCCGAACGTGGGGCGGCCCATCCGAACACCGCTCACGTCTGTGGTCCCGGCGATGGCCCTGGCCGAACCGGTCGGGTCCCATCGGTCGACCGTGGCCTGAAACTCCGCCGGAGGGTCGGCCAGGAGGACCTGACCCCGGCGCATGGTCACCGTCGGTTCGTCGGATGGTTCCATACCGAGGACCAACGTTTTGACGTTCTCCGGCGGCCGCCCGACCCCGTTGGCCGCGCCGACGGCCAGCACCGGTTGGTCGGTGAGCGCCTGCACGATCGTGGCGAGGTTGGCCGACCCCTGAATCATCTCGGTGGTGACGATCCACGGGTTGGCGTCGAAGATCGTACGGAGCCGATCCAGCACGGTGTTCTCGAAGACCGCACGCTGGTCATCACCCGGCGGTTCGTCTGTGGTGGACATGGACCAACCGTTCCAGCCCGCCCGGCACGTCGCAAACGGTTTAGGTACCGGCTCGGCCGGGGACCACCCGGTAAACGTCGTAGACGCCGTCGACCGCACGAACGCTTCGCATCAGGGACTGCAGGTGGGACGGATCGGCGATCTCGAAATCGAACGTGAGCTTTGCCACCCGTTCGTCCGTTGTGGTTGTGGTCGAGCCGATGATGTTGACGTGCTGGTCGGCGAAGGCTCGGGACACGTCGGCCAGGAGATGGGAGCGGTCGTACGCCTTGAGTTCGACGGAGGCGATGAACACCTCGTCCTCGTACTCGGCGTCCCACTCCGCCTCGATCAGCCGGTCGTTCTGGGACGACGCCAGCGACTCGGCGTTTGCGCAGTCCGTCCGGTGGACCGACACGCCGCGACCTCTGGTGACAAACCCCATGATCTCGTCCCCCGGCACCGGGGTGCAGCAGCGGGACAGCCGGACCAGGACGTCGTCCAGACCTTCGATACGGACCCCGGCCGCGCCCGGCGGTTCCCGCCGGTGGGGCTGGTTGTCGTTCCGGCCGGTGGGACCCATGAGGGTCGGTTCCGGCTCCGGAATCCCCTCCTGTTCGGCCTTCAGTTTCAGCAGGCGGGCCGCAACCGACTGGCTGCTGACGTGGCGTTCGCCGATGGCCGCATACAGCTGATCGGCATCGCTGTAGTTCATCTCGGCAGCGATGCTGCGGATGGTCACGCCGGTGGTCGGACCGAAATCCGACCAGCTGACACCCTCTCGCTTGAGCGCCCGCTTGAGCTCGGCCTCACCGGAGGCGATGGCATCCTCACGCCGTTCGCGGGAGAACCACTGCTTGATCTTCGACGCCGCCCGATGGGACGACACGAAGTTCAGCCAGTCCCGCGATGGGCCCGCACCGACCACCTTGGAGGTGAAGATCTCAACGGTCTCACCGGACCTGAGCGGCTCGGACAGCGAAACCAGCCGTCCGTCCACCTTTGCCCCGACGCAACGGTGACCGACGTCGGTGTGGATGGCGTAGGCGAAATCGATCGGCGTTGACCCGTTCGGCAGGGTGGTCACCTGGCCCTGCGGGGTGAAGACAAAGACCTCCTCGTCCTCAAGGTCGACCTTGAGGTTCTCCATGAACTCGGTCGGGTCGGAGGTCTCCTTCTCCCAGTCGATGATGCGGGTCAGCCACGGCAGGTCGACGCTGCCGGAGTTGTCCTTGTCCTTGTAGTGGTAGTGGGCGGCGACGCCGGACTCCGCCCGCTCGTGCATCTCCAGGGTCCGGATCTGAACCTCGATGGCTTTGCCCTGGGGGCCGACCACCGTGGTGTGCAGTGACTGGTAGAGGTTGAACTTGGGCATGGCCACGTAGTCCTTGAACCGGCCCTGGACCGGTTTCCACGTGGCGTGGATGGAGCCGAGCGCGGCGTAACAGTCCCGGACCGTCTCAACGATGACCCGGATGCCGATGAGATCGTTGATCTCGTCGAACGCCTTGCTCTTCAGCTGCATCTTCTCGTAGATCGAGTAGAGGTGCTTCTCCCGACCGACCACCTCGGCCTGGATGCCCAACTCGTCAACCCTGGACCGGACGTCCTCCAGCACCTGGGTGAGGTAGAAGTCGCGCTCCGGCGCCCGTTCGGCCACCATCCGCTCGATCTCGGCGTAGCGCTTCGGGTGGAGGGCCGCGAAGCTGAGGTCCTCCAACTGCATCTTGGTTTCCTGCATACCCAGGCGGTGGGCCAGCGGGGCGTAGATGTGCAGGGTCTCCAGCGCGCTGCGCTCCTGTTTCCAGGACGGCATGGCGGCGATGGTCCGCAGGTTGTGGAGCCGGTCGCAGAGCTTGATGATCAGGACCCGCAGGTCCTTGGACATCGAGATCAGCATCTTGCGGAACGTTGCGGACTGCTGGGCTTCCTTCGTGTCGAACCGGATTCGGTCCAGCTTGGTCACACCATCGACGATGACGGCGACCTCAGGGCCAAACGCCCGCCGGATGTCCTCAAGTTGGATGCGGGTGTCTTCAACCGCGTCGTGCAGCAGCGCGGCGGCGATTGTCACCTCATCGAGGCCGAGTTCGGCGACGATCCTGGCCACCGCCAGGGGGTGCACGATGTACGGTTCACCGGACTTGCGGCGTTGGCCGACGTGGGCCCTGGCCGCCATCTGATAGGCCCGGGTGACGGTGTCGATCTTCTTTTCGCTGCCCTCGCCGGTGAAGCGGGCCACCAGGGGCTCGACCTGGGCCTCGATGGTGCGACGCTTGCGGCGCCAAGGCAGTACCCGCTCGACCGTTACCACGTTGTTGAAACACTCCGTCGTTCAGCTGAAACCTCAACTATAGCGGGAACCAACAACCCCCTTCGGACCGAAAATCCCACAGCGGGAAGGAAAACAGCGGGCGTGCGGCCGCTGTGCTACTTGCGCTTGCCCCGCTTGCGGCCTCGGGGAGCCGAACCGCCGGGTGTCACCAGGGAGGCGTCACGGTCGTCGACGAACTTCGCGCCGTCATCGTCCTCCGCGCCGCTGCGTACCTTGCGGGCCGCTTCGATCTTGGCCGACCGTCGAGCCTCGGACTCCAGCGATCGCAGCCACACCAGAACCGGCGTGGCCACAAAGATCGACGAGTAGGTGCCGAGCATCAGGCCGACAAACAGCGCAAGCGCAAAGCCGCGGATCGACGCACCACCGAGCAACACACCACCGATGAGCAGCATCGACAGCACCGGCAGCACGGTGGTGATCGTGGTGTTGATCGACCGCATCAGCACCTGGTTCATCGACTGGTTCACCAGATCGGAGTCACCAAGGTTCTGGCCGATTGGGCCGTCCTCGTTCTCCAGGACCTTGTCGAACACCACGACCGTGTCGTAGAGCGAGTAGCCGAGGATGGTCAACAGAGCGATGACGGTGGCCGGGCTGACCTCGAACCCGAACAGCGAGTACACGCCGGCGGTGATGACGAGGTCGTGCACCACCGCGGCCAGAGCCCCGATGGCCATGCGCCACTCGAGCCGCCAGGCCAGGTAGAGGGCGACCACGATGAAGAACAGCACGAGGGCTCGGAGGGCCTGGGAGGTGATGCGATCACCCCAGGTCGGGCCGATGGTCGAGGTGCCGACCTCGTCGGTGTCGACCCCGGCCAGATCGGCCAGCGCGTTCGAGATCTCGGACGTCTGGTCGAGGGCCTCGGTGCCGGCCTGGACCCGGAGGGTCGCACCGTCGTCGGATCCTCGGATGAGCTGGATGCGGGCGTCCTGGACCTCGGCCGGCAGGGCGTCGCGGGCGTCGGCCACACCGATCTCGGCGCTGACCGGCACCTCCCAAACCCCGCCTCCGTCGAAGTCGATGCTGAGGTTGAGGCCGCGGGTCAGGAGCAGGACGAGCGAGCCGACGGCCAGCAGGCCCGACAGGACCAGGGTCCGACGCCACTTGGGGCGAAAGTCGATCTGGGATCGACCGGCGAAGATGTCACGGATCACGTTCACGACGTCACCTCAGTGGCCAGATCCTTGGCCGGTAGTCCGAGCAGGCGATGGTTCTCCTCAACCGCCTGGCGGCGGGCCAACCACTTGAGAGCCGGCCGCATGAACATCCAGGAGATGATCAGGTCGAGGATGGTGGCGAGGCCGAGGTAGAAGGCGAAGCCCCGGAC
>JBCCGJ010000360.1:0-6161 GCA_039029335.1 Actinomycetota bacterium
CAGGGGTTGGAAATCCACAACATGGCATCCGGGGAGGAGAAGCTGGAACGGGTGGCGGTCCTGCTGGAGCAGGTGGGTCTGTCCCGGGACGACCTGCGCAAGTACCCCCACCAGTTCTCCGGCGGCCAGCGCCAGCGGATCGGTATCGCCAGAGCGCTGGCCACCGAGCCGGACCTGATCGTCTGCGACGAGGCGGTATCGGCCCTCGACGTGTCCATCCAGGCGCAGATCCTCAATCTGCTGAAGGACCTGCAGACCGAGCTCGGCCTCACCTACCTGTTCATCACCCATGACCTGAACGTCGTCCGTTACATCGCGGACGAGGTGGCGGTCATGTATCTGGGGGAGATGGTGGAGTCGGCCAGGACCGAGGAGGTCTTCACCGCCCCCGTCCACCCGTACACCAAGGCGTTGCTGTCCGCGGTGCCCAGCCTTGACCCAGACGACGCCCTTGCGGACAACCGGATCCAGCTGGAGGGTGATGTGCCCTCTCCGTCCAATCCACCCTCGGGCTGCCGGTTCCACACCCGCTGCCCGTTCGCCACCGACGTCTGCGCAGCGGTCACCCCGGAGCTGCGGGAGTTCTCGCCCGGCCACCTGGCCAGGGCGTGCCCCTGCTTCGCCACGGACCCGTCGCAGAACGGCGCACGGAACGGAGCGGGCTGATGCTGGAGTACATCGTCCGGCGGGTCCTGTCCGGCATCCTGGTCCTGTTCCTGCTGAGCACGGTGCTGTTCTTTGTGATGCGGCTCGTACCCGGTGACGTGGTCCGGTTGCAGCTGGCGGACGCCGGATCGGTCACCCCGGAACGAATGGCGGAGATCGAGAGCCAGCTCGGCCTGGACAAGCCGGCGATCACCCAGTACGGCACCTGGCTCGGCGGCGTGCTGACAGGGGATTTCGGCGAGTCGCTGTGGGAACGGCGACCGGTGTCGGAGATGATCTGGCAGCGGTTCCCGGTCACCTTCGAACTGGCCCTGCTGTCGATCATCATCGCCATCGCTATCGGGGTGCTCACCGGTGTCGGCTCGGCTATCAAACGAGGGTCCGCAACCGACAACTCGCTCCGGGTCGGCTCCGTGATCGGGTTGTCGATCCCCAACTTCTTCCTGGCGCTTCTGATGATCACCTTCATGTCGTTGGCGTTCAACTGGGTGGCACCGCTCGGTTACAAACGGCCGAACGAGGATCTGCTAGTCAACCTGCAGCAGATGGCCATGCCGGCCCTGGCCCTCGGCCTCGGTGTTGCCGCCGCCATCGCCAGGATGACCCGGTCATCGATGCTGGAGGTCCTCAACGCCGACTACATCCGGACCGTGCGGTCAAAGGGCGCCGGCGAGTCCAACATCAACTTCAAACACGCCCTCCGCAACTCCATGGTGCCGATCATCACGCTGATCGGCCTCCAGTTCGGGGCCCTCCTCGGGGGGACCGTGATCCTGGAGAGCATCTTCAACCTGCCGGGCATCGGCAGCATGGTCTTCCGGGCCGTCGAACAACGCGACTACCCGGTCATCCAGGCCGCCGGTCTGCTGTACGGCGGCATTTTCGTCTTTGTCAACATCGCGGTCGACGTCACCTACGGCTGGATCGACCCTCGCATCCGCCGTAGCTGATCGCCGACCCCCACCGCCGACCCGTCGCCAACAACCGTCGCCAACCCATCACCGTCAACCCATCAAAGGCAGCCGCCGCAGGGGCCCACGAACGGAGCAGACGTGACCGCCCTCCATGAACCGCCGGACGTCGACCCACCGGAGATCGACACCGTAGGGACCATCGATCCGGAGAAGCCCGAGGAGATCAGGACCTCCGCTGCGGGCCGGTTCGCCGTGAGCGGCAAACACTTCCTGCGGACCCAACCGCTCGGTGTCATCTCGGCGGTGGTCATCCTGGTGCTGCTGCTGGCGGCAATCTTCGCCCCGCTGCTGGCCACCCACGATCCGTCGGAGCTGGGACGGCGATCCCAGCTCGACCCGCCTTCCCTCGATCACTTCTTCGGAACGGACGAGCTGGGCCGTGACATCTTCAGCAGGGTCCTCTTCGGCGCCCGCATCTCGCTCATCGTCGCCACCTTCACGGTCGTGGTGTCCACCGTTCTCGGCACCCTACTCGGGGCGGTCTCCGGCTACTTCGAGGGCAAGGTGGACATGGCCCTCCAGCGACTGGTGGACGCGGTCATGTCCATCCCGGTCCTGATCCTGGCGCTGTTCATCGTTGCCCTGCTCGGCTCGAGCGTCCGCAACGTCGTCATCGCGCTTGCCGTGATCTACACCCCACGGTTCGCCAGGATCGCCCGCGGTGAGATGCTGCGGGTGAAGAACGCCGAGTTTGTCGCCGCGGCCGAGGCGCTCGGCTCGAAGCCGTGGCGGGTGATCCGAAAACACGGCATACCGAACATCGTCGCGCCCATCATCATTCTGGCCAGCCTGACCTTCGGGCAGGCCATCGTCGCCGAGGCCGCCCTCAGCTTCCTCGGTGTCGGCGCACCGATCACCGAATCATCGTGGGGCCAGATGCTGTCCCGGGGGCGGGAGTACACGCGGGTCGCCTGGTGGGTCGTCGTGTTTCCCGGCGGTGCGCTGAGCCTCGGGGTCCTGGCGTTCAATCTGCTGGGCGACGCGCTGCGGGACCACCTGGATCCGAAGCTGGTCCGGTAGTCGGACCCATCGATTTTGTACAGGTCTGCCGGCCTCGGGCCGGTTGGAAATCAGGGGGAAAAGACCAACTCCACAAGGGGGAGACATGACCAACCACACCACCAAAAACCGGGCCCGCTGGCTCAGGCTGCTCGCACTGCTCGCGGCGTTCGGCATGCTTGCCGCAGCATGCGGCGGCGGAACCGACACCGACGAGGAGACCACGGACGCCACCGTTGAGGCGGAGGATCAGGAGTCCTTCGACGAGCAGGCGGCGGCCCAGCAGGAGGGCGAGGACGAAGCCACCGAGGAGCAGGAGGAGGTAGCCGGTGACGGTGACCCGGTCAGAGGCGGCCACCTTGTCATCTCGGGGCCGTCCGACATCGGCTCCCTCGACCCAATCGCCTCGTCGTCGTTCAACACCCAGTATCGGATCGCCCACGTCTACCAGCGGCTGCTCGGTTTCGAGACCGGACCGGACATCGGGTACACCCAGAACGTGCTCAAGCCGGAGCTGGCAACCGACTGGGAGATCTCCGAGGACAACCTCACCTACACGTTTACCCTCCGAGATGGCGTCACCTGGCACGACGTGCCGCCGGTCAACGGCCGACCGTTCACATCGGCGGATGTGAAGGCCACGTTCGAGGCCGTCCTGGCCGAAGGGCACCAGGCCAACCTGCTCGAGCGGGTCACGTCCATCGACACCCCCGACGACCTCACGGTGGTCCTCAACCTGTCCGATCCGTTCGCCCCGCTGCTGAACAACATGGCCAGCCACTTCATGTGGATCCTGCCCGCCGAGGCATTCGAGGAAGGCTACGACCGGGCGTCGACGGTCATCGGTACCGGCCCGTTCGTGCTGACCGAGCGTGAGGTCGACGTCACCACTCGATACGAGGCCAACCCGAGCTACTGGGACGTCGGCTTCGACGGCGAACCGCTCCCCTACCTCGACAGCTACGAGCAGGTGGTCATCAACGACACCCAGCAGGTCATCGCCGCCTTCCAGGCCGGTGAGATCCAGGTGATGACAAACGGCACGCCGAACGAGCTCCGTGACCAGCTGATGCAGGACTTCCCGGAGGCGTTCTACGGTGAGTGGATCGATGCCGGCATGGGCCAGATCGGCATCAACATGGAGCGGGAGCCGTTCAACGACCTCCGGGTCCGACAGGCCATCAGCCTGGCCATCGACCGCAATGGCATGGGCACCACCATTCGAGGCGGCGGCACGATCCCGTCGAACGTGGCGCCGGCCCAGGCCGACTTCGCCCTCCCGGAGGAGGAGCGGGAGGAGCTGCTCCAGTACGACCCGGAGCGGGCCAGGGAGCTGCTGGCCGAAGCCGGCTTCCCGGACGGTCTTGACGCAACGCTCATCGCCACCGACCGGTACGGGGCGCTCTACACCGCCCAGACCGAGTGGCTGGTCGAGGACCTCGAAGCCATCGGCATCAACGTCAACCTCGAACTTCTGGACTACGCCACTTACTTCGGCAGCCGGTGGCCGGACGTCGAGTATGACATCCAGTTCGGCCCGCAGACGCCGTTCCTGGAACCGGATGAGTGGCTCCGCGGCCAGATGGGCACCGGTCAGGGTCGGAACTGGTACAACATCAGCGACCCGGTCCTCGACGATCTGCTCACCGAACAGCTCGGCATCGTCGACCCCGACGCCCGGGCGGAGAAGATCCGGGAGATTCAGCGCTACGCCCTGACCGAACTGCTGAACCCGATCCCGGTCTGGACGTACTTCACCCGCTGGAACTATGCACCGGAGTTCAAGAACTTCTTCCGCCACGCCTCCTACGGCTTCAACGGGTTGGAGACCACCTGGTTGGAGGGCGGCTCATAACACTCGAGGCCGGCGCTGTCCGTGGCATCGCTGGTCTCGGCCCTCCTGCGCAGTCCCCTGGTCGGCCGGTTCACACCGACCGGCCATGGGCCGAGCGCCGAGGCGACCCGACGGCTTGGAAGATCAGCCGGGTGACCAGAGGTCCGTGTCGGGATTGAACTGGCTCCAGGCGAACCAGTACGCCTGGTGGGAGACCAGCGGGGTTCCGTCTTCGGCGATCGCCCTCAGACCGGTCCCATCCAGGGTGACCGTGACGCCTCCTGCGGCCACCGTCTCACCCCGACGGAGGGCGTTACGAACTTCGACCAGAGGAAACGCAACCGTCGAGCCGTCCGAGACGGTCACCCCGATCACATCGGTTTGGGGGAACAGGCGGGGGTCGACGTCTCCGATGGGAAAGATCGGACCGCCGTCATCCCTGCCACCCAGGGGATCGAGCGGGTAGTCGGCGCCGGCCCCGTTGACACCGGCCATCACGGTGGTGTCCGGATGTGCCTCGCGCCAAGCCCCCCACTCCGAGGTGACCGTGGCCACCTGCTCGAGGACCACACCGGCTTCCCGCCACGGCCCGGTCCGGGCGAACCCGCCGAACGCGTCGACCATCGAGCGGGACGCCAGGTCGAACATGATCTTGTTCGACCGGTGCAACAGGCCACTGGTCCGCATCACCACCGGTTGAAACCGTTCCGGCACCCGATCGACCAGGTAGACCTGACCGGCCCCGCAGAGCGTGCAGTAGGCCAGTACGATCCGCTCGCCGCCCAGCCGGTCGTTCACCAGCTCGTGGGTTTCCATGATGTGGCGGGGATAGGCCCGGCTCTCACCGCCGAAGGTCACGCCGATCACCACGTCCCGATCGTCCAGCCACGGCACCCCGGCGGCCGGGAGCGCCGGCGGATCGTCGAGGGCGGCAATGCACTGGCAGGTCTCCTCAGAACCGAACGGCCGCCGATCGGCGAGTACACCGCCGAACGTTACGAACCGCCAGTCGACGTCGGCGTTGTCATCCTCGAAGAACGGAGCCCACGTTGCGTCGATGGCAACAAACAGCTCCCGCTTGTGGTCCCGGTACCCGGGGGGCGCCGGTCGGTCTTCGGCCAGCAGATGATTGTTGAGGTCGAGCCAGGCCGTTTCCGGCCGCAGGGTCAGCCCGCCCAGTTCGGAGCCGGCGGCAACCAGCGCCTCGAACTCCGGGCCCCGGCCGACGAACCGGAGCGCGTCCGCCACCAGCCAGGCCGACCGGTTGTCGTCGACATCGCCGAGGGCATCGACCACCGCCGGGTCGATCGTGTTGATCGGATCGTAGATCCTGGCTGCGATTCGCTCGATGAATGCGTCGGCCGTTCGACGATCGGCACGCGACGAATCTTCGCCGTCAACCACGGTGGTGCCGACGCGATCATCGTCATCCACTCCGCTCGTATCGTCGGTGGCACCGGAACAAGCGGCGGCCAGCAGACAACCGGCGATCACAACCGAGCCCAGCGGGACGAACCCCCGATCCATGGTGATCGAAACCGGGCCGTCCCGTCGGTTCTTCCCACGACGGATCGACTACCCCGTTGACTTCAAGTCAACTTGAAGATTTACGGTCATGGTCATGGACACCTCGGCACCAGTCACACGACCGACCAGCGGGACAGGCACGGGGCCGCACCCGAACCCCG
>JBCCGJ010000361.1:0-6119 GCA_039029335.1 Actinomycetota bacterium
AGTGGGCCTTGCTGCACTCTCCACACATCGAGGAGCGGACACCATGATCGTCCTGGACCAGCAGGCCATCGCGGCCCGGATCGACTTCGACGTGGTCGCCGCGGCGGTCGAGGACGCGTACCGGGCGTCGAGCGCCGGGGATATGGTGCTGCCGCCGGTCGGCTACATCGAGTTCGCCGAGCATGCCGGCGACTGCCACGTGAAGTACGGGTACCAGCGGGCCACCGAGATCTTTGTGGTCAAGGTCGCAGCCGGCTTCCCGGGCAACGACCCTGCGGTGGCCCCGGCCAACAACGGCGCATCGCTGGTCCTGTCAGCCGTCACGGGTGAGGTCCTGGCCCTCCTCCACGACAAGATGCTCATGACCGATATCCGCACTGGGATCGGCGGCGCTATCGCCAGCCGCACGCTGGCCCGAGCGGATGCCAAGAACCTGCTGGTGGTCGGCACCGGTGTACAGGCTCACCAACAGATCCGGGCCCACCGGGCCCTACTCCCCCGGGTGTCGGACATTCGGGTGTGGGGTCGCTCACCGGAGAAGGCCTCGGCGGTGGCCGCCGGCGAAGAGGGCGTCCAGGCGGCTGCCGACCTGGCCGACGCCTGTGCGTGGGCGGACCTCATCGTGACGGTGACCGCCACCCGCGAGCCGATCATCGCCGACGGTTGGATCACCGGCGGGACCCACATCACCGCGGTCGGGGCTGATGCGCCGGGCAAACACGAACTTGATCCTCAGCTGCTCCGCCGGGCCGACCGTCTCGTCGCGGACAAACTGGACCAGTGCCTCGACCACGGGGAGCTGTCGGCCCTGTCGGCGGAGGAGGCGGCGGATGCGGTCGAGTTGGGGTCAGTCCTCGCCGCCGATGCGACCGCTCGCACCACTGACGCCGAGATCACCATCGCCGACCTCACCGGCATCGCTGCGCAGGACATCGCCATCGCCAGAGCGGTCCTGGACCATCACGGCTGAGCCGACGGTGGCTTGGTCCGTCACGCTCAGGTTGGTGGCGCGTAGCCGACCAGCGTGAGGACGTGGTCGACGTGTTTGGTCACCCACTGGGCATTGAGCGGGCGGCGGCTGACGAGAAAGCGAAACGGTACCGGTGCGGACACCAGTTCGTGGAGTGCGTCGAGATCGGTGTCCGGCGGTAGCTCGCCCCGTTGCAGAGCCCGCTCGTAGATCGGCCTGCCGGTCTCGCGGTTGGCGGTGGCGGTGTCCCGCTGGATGGCGGCGAACCGTTCGTCACTGACCGCGGCGGAGGCGAGATGGGCGTAGAGACCACCGTTGAGCGTGTCGGTGAGGCTCCGGGCGTAGTCGATCATGTAGACGATCAGATCGTCACGGAGGTTGCCGGTGTCCGGGACGGGATAGCTCCGGCTGTAGTTGCTGAGCGCGTCGAGAAACACTTCCTCAACGTCGTCCCAGTGCCGGTAGATCGTGCTCTTGGAGACCCCACTCTGCTCGGATATCTCGTTGATCGTGGTCGCCGAGAACCCCCGAGTACTCGCCAGGCGCAGCGCGGTTTCAAAGACGGCCTGGCGGGTGCGGGCGATGCGTGGATCGTCTCGGGTCTGGTCGGAGGTGGCCTTTTTCACAGTTGCACTCTATCCATATCTATGAAACTATTTGGTACGATAGATTATCCAAGAGTACCACACGAGTCCACACCTGTGGAGGCCTCGTAGATCGGAATCCCCCCATGAAAACCATTACCCGCCTCACCACGTTTGTCCTGCCGTTCATCCTCGTCGGAGCCGGCATCATGAAGTTCACCACCGGCCATGTCTTCCAATACCTGGAGTACCAGACCGGGATCGACGTGCTGCACCCCTACCTCAACAACCTCGTCGGTGCCGCCGAGATCTCCGCCGGGATCCTCCTGAGGTTCCGCCGGACCCGGAGAGCGGGCAGCCTCCTCGCTCTGGCCATCATCGGCGGCGCCGTCGTCGCTCACCTCACGCCGTGGCTTGGCATCTCACCACCCATCGGCCTCGTGGACGGTGCCGCGGCCCCCTGGACGGCCGCCGACTTCACCACCGAGACATCGGCATCGCTCTTTGTCACCGCGATCGTCACACTTGCCCTCAGCGTTGTGGTCGCCCTCCCCGAGTTGCGTCCGTCGAAGGACCCGTCGACAACCCCGGTCGCCCCACCGGCCGCCCCCGATCGTCAACCACTACCGACCGCCTGAGCCCCGCTCCGTGACGACGGCCGCCGCTTTCGCATGGGGGGTCTCGACGGCTCGTTTCGGGTAAACCGGACCTGTCATCGACTACCTTCGATCTTGTGGGAGCGGAGGTCATCGTGCGGCTCATCGGGGAGTTCGCCGTGACCGCCGACGATCGTGTCGTCACGACGGCGGACTTCGAGCGGAGTACCGGGGCGGAGCTTGTGCAACTCCTCGCCCTGGCCGAACGGCAACGCCTCCATCGTGACCAGATCCTGGACGCACTGTGGCCGAACGCATCGGTGGCCACCGGGTCGAACAACCTGAACAAGGCGGCCAGCTACGCCAGGACCGCCCTCGGTGACAAGACGGCCATCGTCAGCAAAACGGGTGTGGTCTCGCTGTACCCCGAGCGACCACTGCGGATCGACTACCTGGACGTGATCAACGTGGACGGGGACGACGACACCGCGGTTGATCAGGTGCTGGCCGAACACCGGGGCGAGCTGCTGCCGGACCGCCTGTACGCCGAGTGGACGATGGAGGCGAGGACCCGGCTCCAGCTCACCAAGCTGGGTCTGCTACGGGCTCGCGGGCGGTGGCTCGACGTGGTCGAGCTCGACCCGATCGACGAGGAGGCCAACCTGGAGTTGATGGCCCAGGCCATCGAACGGGGCCAGCGCGACGAAGTCCTGTGGCGGTTCGAGCAGCTGGAGGCCGGACTTCGTGACGAGCTCGGTGTTGAACCGAGCGCGGCGGCCCGCCACCTCCGGGACGAGGCGCTGGCCATCGGTACCGAGCGGGCCGAACGGGCACTGGGCGCTGCACTCGGAACACCGAACGCCCTGCCGACATCGGTCAGCAGCTTCATCGGCCGGACTGCGGAGATCGAACGGGCGGCGGCGCTGCTCCGGGAATCCCGCCTTGTCACACTCAGCGGAATCGGTGGTGTCGGCAAGACCCGGCTCTCGATCGAGGTGGCGGCGGCGCTGGAGTCGAACTTCCCCGATGGCGTCGGTTTCGTCGAACTGGCCTCGCTGACCGATCCGGACTCCCTCGCCGACGCGATCGCAACCGGCCTCGGCCTCCCGGTTGACCCGGCGGCGCCGTCCGGCGACCGGCTGCTCGCCCACCTCGCCGAACGACGGCTCCTTGTCCTGCTCGACAATTGCGAACATCTTGTCGACGACGTGGCCGCCTTCGTCGATCGGCTGCTGCGAGCGTGCCCTGGCGTGCATGTCCTGGCCACCAGCCGGGTCGGGCTCGGCGTCGTCGGGGAGGTGAACGTGGCGGTCCGCCCCCTTGACGTGGGACCGGACGGCCCGGCCGTTGAGCTGTTCGCCGAGCGGGCCGGCCTGGTCCGTCCCGGTTTTGCGGCCTCCGCCGAGAACCTCGACCTTGTGGCCCGGCTCTGCCGACGGCTGGACGGCATCCCACTGGCCATCGAGTTGGCAAGCGCCAGACTGAACGTCCTGTCGCTCGATCAGATAGCGGAACGGCTGGACGCCCCCTACGACCTGCTGACCCACGGGGAACGAACCGCGGTGGATCGCCAACGCTCGCTCCGAGCCACGATGGAGTGGTCCTTCGACCTGTTGTCCGCTGCCGACCGCGAGCTCCTCCCCCGCCTCGCAGTCTTTGCGGACGGGTTCACGATTGCCGCCGCGGAAGCGGTCTGCGACGACATCACCTCGATCACCTCCGCGCCGAGCGGGCTGCTGGATGCGCTCGGCCGGTTGGTCGAGGCATCACTTGTTGTGTTCAGCGACGAGGGGCGGCCGCGTTACCGGCTCCTCGAAACGGTCCGCGAGTACGGGTTGACCAAACTGCAGGACGCAGGCACCCTCGACATCGCACGGCGCCGTCATGGACGGTATGTCCTCGACCTGGCCGCCGCACTGTCGACTCGCTGGCTGGCCGGCGAGGGGGTCGACATCGGGGGGTTCCGTGAGGAGCTGGCCAACCATCGGACGGCCCTCACCTGGGCGGTCGAGGTCGGCGAGCGGCAGGCGGCGCTGACGATGGCGGTGGCACTTCGACCTGCGTTCTTGGGCGAAGGCATGGGCCGGGAATCGCTGCGGTGGCTTGCTGCGGCCATCGACCTGGCCGAGACCGACGACGACCCCCTGACCAATCGCGCTGTCGCATTTGCGCTGGTCGATGCCCAGAACATGGCGGAGACCGATGCGGTGCGGCGGCTCGAAACGCAGGCCAACGCCGCCCTGCGATCAAGCCGGGACGACGTATCCCGAGGCCTGCTGTCAAACGCACTCGGTGCGGTCAACCTCGACGACCTCCGCCGGGGTGACCGGCTGATGGGGGATGCCGCCAGGTATCTGCGATCGGCCGGGGACCCGATGTGGCGAGTTGCGCTGACAAATCGCATGCTGACCGGCTGGTGGATGAACGCACCGGCGATCTTCGAGGAGGTGCTGGCGGCAGCCGATCTTGACGACGATCGAGCACTGGCCAGCGTGCCGGCCCCCGTCCTCCGTGTCGCGGCTGCCGTGGTCGCCGACGATGCCGAAACGATCCTCGCCTCGGTGGACACGGTCGAGACGAACACGGTCTGGGAGCGCAGCGTGCTGGCCTACTGTCGGATCTACGCCCTCCGGCTCCTCGATCGTCCCGATGACGCGATTTCGGTTTCGGTCGAGGACGATCCGGCTGCCGGCGTGACGCTCCACCACTTCGTCATGCACCATCAGCTCGCCCTGGCCCACCTGCAGCGTGAGGACGCGGATCGGGCCGAGGCCGAGTTCCTGCCGTACCGGACCGAGACCCGGGTTGGTCAGACCATCGCTGCGCTGCTGGCGGCCGGCATCGCCGAGCAACGCGGTGACGATCAGAACGCCGCATTACTCGCCGGGTTCGCCCAACGCGTCGGGCGGGAGTCCGGCTATCGACCGCACCACATCGACGAGGTGCTGTACGGCCGGTCCCGGGCCGCGGTGGCGGAGCGGCTTGGACCGTCGACGGTCGACCGGTTCACCACCCTCGGGGCAACAAGCGAATGGGCCGATGTGGTCCGCCTGACCCGACATGAAACCGCCCCCCGGTCATCGAGCGATCGACAACCGAGGGGCGGTGTGGGGTACCGGCACAACGATCAGTAGTTGAAGACAAGCGCACCGCCGGCGGTGAAGTCGTACACGCTTGGTGCGCCGGCCACCTCGACGTTCTTGCTCCAGGTTGCATCGGTGAGGGCCCGAAGCTTGACACAGACCGGGCAGGCGAAGAATCGGCCGCCTCGATCGACGAACTCACCGTGGAGGTCGGCGATCGCCGGTGCCCCTGGCACGTCGATCTGCTCGGCGGCGCCGTCGACGGCCACTGCAACGGCCTCCTTGGTGAGCCACATGACGGCTTCCTTGCCGGCCCGCAGTGCTTCAACACCCATCAGGTAGGCGATCAGCACGTTCTCCGGTTCTTCGGCACCATGGCTCAGGCCGACGAGGACCTTGCTGTCGGGGGTTGCTGTGATTGTCATTGTTCTTTCTCCTTGTCTCTGTGCTTGTTCTTGTTGGTTTGCTGTGTCGGTCGGTTTGGTTGCCGAACCCCGGTTGCCGTCGGAGTCGTCACCCTGGCTTACGGGCCAGGAACGGGTGGCCGGAGACGTCGAAGGCCCTGGCGTTGTCCTCGCCGCCCGCTCCGCCGAAGGTGTCCACCGGCGGGCCGACCTGAATGTCGGCAAATCCGGCCGCCTCGAGCAGTTGCCGCCAGCCTGCACACGGCAGGCCGCCGGCGATTCAACCGGTCCAGAGGTCGATATGACGTCGAGCCTCCTCCGGTACCGGGTTGCCGTTGGCGATGTCGGCGAACTGCAGGACGCCGCCGGGACGCAGGACCCGAAAGACCTCGGCGAAGACTGCCTCCTTGTCCGGTGCCAGGTTGATGACCCCGTTCGAGATCACCACGTCCGCCCACCCGTCGGTCATGGCCAGGTCCTCG
>JBCCGJ010000362.1:0-6115 GCA_039029335.1 Actinomycetota bacterium
GGGCGAAACACCCGGCGTAGTCCTCGTTTGTCACCGGGCCGGTCGGGTCACCCGGTTCGCCGCGGTCGTAGTGGGTGCCCTCACCCGGTTTCGGCAGGGGACGATCCTTGATGAACGTCTCGGCCAGACCGACCACCTCGGTGATGGGGCCGTTGAGCATCATCGCCAGGTCGATTGCGTGGCTGAGGATGTCCGAGCTGACCCCGTAGCCGGCGCCGTCGTGCTCGAACCGCCAGGACAGCAGGCCCATAGGGTCGGAGCCGTACATGGAGAAGAACCGGCCCCGGTAGTTGGTGATCTCCCCGAGGACGCCGGCCTCGATCAGCTGCCGGGCGTAGATGACCAGCGGCGCCCATCGGTAGTTGTAGCCGACACCGGTGATGACCCCGGCCTCCCTGGCCGCCTTCGCCACCCGGGCGGTCTGCTCCGGGGTGCCACCGACCGGCTTCTCACAGAAGACGTGCTTGCCGGCTTGGGCTGCGGCCACACACAACTCCTCGTGCAGCATGTTCGGCGCCGCCACGACGACAATGTCAACGTCCGGGTGTTCGATGGCCCTGGCCGGGTCGGTTGTCGACTCGGCGAAGCCGAAGGACCGGACCGCCTCAGCTCCCCTGGCCGGGACATTGTCCGCGCAGATCACGAGCTTCGGATCCGCCGGTCGGCCCGGAAAGAGGGTTGGGATACGCAGATAGGAGCGGCTGTGGGCCTGCCCCATCCAGCCGAAGCCGATGACGGAGATACCCAGCTGGGGCAACACCGATGCGGTCGTGTCAGACATTGATTCGGCCATTGGGGGTCCTGTCTTGTGTTGGTACGGGAACTAGCTTCCGAAATTCGGGCACCCAGACTGCAGCCCTTGTGGGCGTTGCGCCCAAAATTCGATGGGTTGTCAACCGGATGGGGCGGTGGTGCGTGTTACCGCCGTGAACAGTGTCGACCGCAGTACAAGCGACCGGTGTGACCCGGAACTGATCGGGCAATACTTGGGCATCGCAGAGGATGAGCCCCGGGCCGTTGAGTCCTTTGACGACTTCTATCGTCGGGAGTACCGCTCGGTTGTCGGGCTGGCCTTTGCTCTTGGTGGCAGCGCGGCGGCATCCGAGGAGCTGGCCCAGGATGCGTTTGCTGCGGCGTTTCGGAACTGGGGCCGGATCAGCGGCTACGACCGCCCGGAACAGTGGGTGCGACGGGTTCTGGTCAACAACTGCCGGTCCAGGGGCCGGCGCCTGGCGGCCGAGCTGCGGGCGATGACCCGCCTGCGGGGCCGGCGGGAGCGGCTGCCGGAGTTGACCGAACCGGACCACGAGTTCTGGGCCGCGGTCCGGGCGTTGCCGGAACGACAGTCCCAGTCGGTCGCCCTCCACTACCTGGAGGATCGGCCGGTTGACGAGATCGCCGAGATCCTCGGTTGTACGACCGGGACGGTGAAGCAGCACCTCCACCGAGGGAGACGGGCGCTGGCGGCCACCCTGGGGCTGGCCGGGCCGGACGGGCCGGGGGGTCATGCCGTCGGCGGCCCGGCTGAGGAAACCGGAGCCGGGCCGGTCAGCGGAACCGCGCCGGCGGACGGGAACGACGGAGCAAACGGGAGCGCAGGATGAACGGGATCGGATCATTGGACGAACGGGCCAATCAGGCAAGACGGTCGATAACGGAAGCGACCGGTTCGATCACGGACCGGGAGTTCGACCCGCCGGGCCGTTCCTTCGGCACGATCGCGGCGGTGGTGTTTGCGGCACTGCTCGGGGCGGGCGGATTGTTCGCCATCTGGCAGGACGACGGGCCACAGGCGGCGGACATTGCCGCCGACGGACCGGATGCCGTGTCGGCCACCGAGGACGAGACGGCCGACGAGCCGGAGCCGGAGGAGGAAGTCGTCGAGGACGTCTTCGAGGCGCCGACGCCGCCGGTCGACCCGCCGCCCGTGGCAGCCGGGGCCTACCTGGTGTTCGACTCGGCGCCGGAGGGCTTCGAACCCCTCGTCTTCGATATGGCCGACGCCATGTCGGAAGCGCAGGTGCCCACGTTCGACGTCTACGGCAGCAGCGACTCCGACAACCCGTTCGCCGACGGAGACCTGCTGGTCGGCTCGGTGTCCCTGGCCGCCGGTGAGGACATGGTGACCGATCCCGACAGCCCGACGATCGAGGTCGATGGCCAGACCGTCAACCTGGAGGAGGACGAGTTCTTCAGTGTCGTGAGCTGGCAGGAAGGTACCGAAGGCGTTGGCCTGCTGAGCCACAGCCTGACCCAGGACGAGCTGGTCGAGATCATGACCGGCATCATCCGCACGGGCGAGGTGGACAGCAGAGGCCTCACGTTGCTGGAAGAGCGTGTTGCCTTCACCGAAGCCCGCATACGGTTCTTCGGCCCGGTCGTCTTCTACCAGCTGGCCGACTGGGACGGTCTGTGGGCTGACGCTTCGGGCGAAGCGGTCATCACGGGGATTCTCATCAACTCCGAACCCGTCGAGGCCTCGCTGCTGACACAGTGGTTCGGTCAGGCCGAAACAAATGACCAGGTCGTGCCGGTGGAGACCATCGAGCACAACGGTGTCTCCATCGAGACCGGCAGGTCGATCGAGGGCGGCCGTTTCCTCCGGTTCGACGTTGACGGGGTACCGATCGAGGTCACCATGCTGGCCGAACCGGGACCCGCGGCGATCAACGACGTCCTGACCACTCCTGCGATCGAGGACGCGCTGGCCCTGCTGGGTGACATCCGAGGTGCAACCGAGGCCGAGATCGAGACCATGCGCACCCGCGGCGGATCGTTCGGCAGCTGACCGCCGGGCGGGTCGCCGCCACCCCCGTCCCACCGAAACTTGGGCGCGCGGACGACGCGGCTTGTTGGCTGTGTGCCCAAATTTCGCAGGGAGTGGATGGTTACGGACGGTGGGCGGCATCGGTCCACGGAACGCCGGTGCGAGCCAGCGCGGTCAGGGCGGCGAACCGCTCGGAAAGGACGGTCTGGTTGAACTCGGCCCGGGTGGCGGGTGCGACCGCTTCCCGCCACAGCGCTCGGCCGACCGCAAAGCCGGAGGCACCACACGCGGTGGCATCGGCCAGTTGTTCCGCGAACTCGTCGAACGGCACACCCCACGACAGCAGCGCCCACGGTTTGTCCCCACACCGCTCGGTCAGGTCGACGCACGCTCCGGCACCGGGGTATGGCAGCTTGAGGATCATCGGCCCCAGACCGTTGAGCCGCTCGGCCGAGGCGAGGATCACGTCGCGACGGTCGTTGTCGTCGGCAACCTCAACCGGGACCGGTTCGATCAACGCCGGGACACCGGCCTCCGCTGCGGCCGCGACCACTTCGGCCACCAACCGCTCCTGGGACGCGGTGAACTCACCACGGTCGTGACGGTAGAGGACCAGCAGCTTCGCCGCATGAGCGCCGACCTCTCGAACCCGGCCGGGCTGCCAACCGTCCATCAGCGTGTTGCCCGCCGCGGGGTCGGCGAAGTAGCCCTGGGCTTCAAGGGCGCAGGTGATGCCAACCCCGTCCGGCACCGCGTCGACCAGGTCCGGCAGCGAGTACTCCGGCTCCAGCATGACCGCCGACGGAAGCTCGGTCAGGTTTCCGAACGCGCCAAGCATGTCGCGTTTGAAGCTTCGAAGGTCTGCCGGATCTGGTGCCACCGCACCGGCCTCGTTCTGCAGCTCGACCATGAGGGCGTCCCGATGGTCGAGGGCGAAGATGGTGAAGTACCCGTCCGTTGTGGCCAGGGGAGAACAATCGGTCACTCGGCCTGCTACTTCGTGATGGGGATCGGCAGCGACCAGGCGCCCCGACTCCAGTCATCCTCGATCCAGGTGTGGTCCTGGTCGAAACACGGCGGGGTCTTGCGCTCCTCCCCGACCAGTTCACCGGCCAGGTAGTTGAGGAAGTACATGTTGGAGCCGGGGGCACACACCGACGAGTGGTAGCCGCCGGGGACCAGGGCGAAGTCACCGTCGCCACCCCGGTAGAGCTCCTCCCACGGGTTGTCCGGGTCGTCGTCGTGCCAGTTCCGGTGCATCCAGAAACCCGGCGCGTCGAGGCGAAAATAGTAGACCTCCTCCAGGTACGGGGCGCCGTCGACACCGTCGTGGCGGTGGGGCGCCCAACCGGACCAGGTGCCGCGGGGCACGTACACCTCGTAGAGGATGAGCCGCTCCGCTTCGATCGGATAGGCCAGGGAGTGGTTGACCTGGCGATGAGCCGAGCCGCCGCCCCGAACCTCGGTCCGGATGAGCGACGTCTCCACCAGCCGCGACGGGTACACGCCGGTGGCCGGTGCGGACCCGATGGCAAAAACGAACGGGGCGTCGTCGTCGGCGTTGGCGGTGACCCGAACCGGGTCACCGGGGGTGGCGTACCCGATGGGGGCCAGCTCGTCGAAGACCGACGTGCGGGAGACGTCCCAGCTGTTGTCCCCGATGGTGATGGTCCCCCGACCGGACAGCGGGGTCACCGCGGTCTCCTGATCATCGAGCAGATGGTCGTGGCCGTCGCCGGGGTTGAGCTCGACGACGTTGAACGACAGGAATCGCCAGCCTGCGGTCGCCGGGGTCACGGGCACGGAAGGTAGAGGTTGCTGCATCGGTCCTGTTCTCTCTCGTTGGTTCGGTTAGATACGGTCGGCCAGAAACTGGTCGATGTCGGACACGAACGGCATGTCATCGGCACACATCAGGCGGCTGGCCACGATGGCCCCGGCGGCGTTGCCGTACCGGACGCTCTCCACAACGGACCAGCCGGACAGCAGGCCGTGACAGAAGGCCCCGCCGAAGGCATCGCCGGCGCCGAGCCCGCAGACCACCTGGACCGGGAACGGAGCGACCTGTTCCCGAGTACCGTCCGGTTGGGCCACAAGAACACCATCTCCGCCGAGCTTGATGACCGCTGCTTCGACCCCCAGCTCCAAGAGCCGGTCGGCTGCGGTCTCCGGGTCATCGCTCTCCACCGCAACCCGGCACTCATCCCGGTTGCCGATCACGACGCTGAAATGCTCAAGCATCGGTTTGATCACCGCGGTGCCCGCCGCCTCGGACTCCCAGAAGTGTGGCCGCCAGTCCAGGTCGAACACGGTGTGGGACTTGCGGGCCCGCCGCTCGAGCAGGCCGGTGACCGTCGATCGGCTGGGATCATCGGAGAACCGAGATGCCGGGATCCACAGGATCTCCACGTCCTCCACCGGCGCGTCGGCGAAGTCCTCCGGAAGGATTTCCATGTCCGGCGCCCTCGGGTACCGGTAGAAGATGATGTTCGGCTCCTCGACCGGGTTGAGTTCGGCGAAGGCCAGCGGTGTCGGCAGGGTCGGGTGGGTGGCCACGTAGGTGGTGTCCACGCCGAACCGATCGGTCAGGGCGTGCCGGATGTCGTCACCGAACGCGTCATCGCCGACCTTGGTGCCGAGCGCGACCCGATGGCCGAGCCGCGAGGCGGCCACCGCAACGTTTGTCGCCGTGCCGCCGATGGACTTTGCCAGCGTTCGAACGTCCCGCATCGGGCCGTTTTGCTGGGGATAGAGGTCAACGCTGACGCGACCGACCGCAAGAATCTCAGGAACCGTCATGATGTGGACTCCGGGGGGAGGATGAACGAGGGGCTGGGAGCGTCAGTTGCCCTTGCTGGCGATCGCCGCTTCCAACTCGTGCTGCAACTCCGCCAGCTCTGCGCCGCCGGCCATCAACTGGGTCAACCGGTCCTGGGAGATCTCTTCCTTTGCGAAGTTACCCATGGACTGACCGCGGTTGAGAATGAGGAACCGGTCACCGACCGGATAGGCGTGGGCCGGGTTGTGGGTGATGAAGATCACCCCGAGGCCACGCTTGGCCGCCTCGACGATGTACCGAAGCACAACGCCGGACTGTTTCACACCGAGCGCCGAGGTCGGCTCGTCCAGGATCAGGACCTTGGCCCCGAAGTACACGGCCCGGGCGATGGCGACCGACTGCCGCTCACCGCCGGACAGGGTGCCCACGTCCTGCTCGGTGTCCCGGATGTCGATGCCCATCTTGGCCATCTCTTCCTTGGCCGTTGTCTTGGCTTTCGGTTTGTCGACCCAGCGGAACGGGAAGACCCCCTTTGTGGGTTCGGCACCGAGGAAGAAGTTCCGCCAGAC
>JBCCGJ010000363.1:0-6091 GCA_039029335.1 Actinomycetota bacterium
CTACTGGAGTCATCGAGGTCACCACCGGCGGGCACTGGACTATGCAACGGAGGCCGAGGTGTTTCACCGGGCCGCCGGCCGCCAGGCCCAGCAGTCGCTGGACAGGCTGTCGGCGGGCAATGCCCTGCTGTCCCTCGATGAACGGGCGGCGGCGGCAGTTGCGTACGCCGATGCCCTCCAGCTGGCCGAGGCGTCCGGACAGCCCTATCCGGAGATGGCGGTGCGGGTGGCGCTTGCCCGGTTGGACCCGGACGGCCCGGACACCGATGTCCACCTTCGGCGGGCCCGTTCACTGTCGTGCGCCGGGTACGGGGTGATCGAGGCGGCCGTGACCGTGGAGTACGGGTTGCACCTCCTCCGATCCGGGCAGGTCGAAAAGGCCCGGGAGCTGAGCGAGGTGGGTATTCGCCAGGCGTCGGCGAACCGCTATCCGGAGGTCTACGCCACTGCGCTGTGTGGCCGAGCCGAGGTTGCGGTGGCCGACGGGGACGTGGTTCTGGCCCGCCGATTGCTCACCGAGGCGCTGGGTGTCGCCCGGCGCATGATCCACGAGGGGCTGATCCGCCGGACGGAGACCGCGCTGTCAACGCTGCCGGACTGCTCCCGCCAGGTTCCGACTGTCACCCCGGACGAGGTGGACGTCGAGCTCTCCGACCGGGAACTCGCCGTCGCCCGACTCCTCCGCGGCGATCTGACTCAGCGGGAGATCGCGGATGAGTTGTACATCGCCCCGTCGACGGTGAAGACCCACATCAAGTCGATCTACCGAAAGCTCGGCGTGTCGAAGCGGTCCTACGCGGTGACCAGGGCCGCCGAGCTGGGTCTCTTCGACTGAGGCGTCTCAGGGCGTGCCGACGGAGCTGACCGGCACGACCGGTTCGGTGCCGACAACCGTGATCCGCCGCATGACCCGACGCTGGTTTGCGATGTCGTACGGCTGTAGCCGATGAAGGGTCCGGCGGTTGTCCCAGATGACCAGGTCGTTTGCCTGCCAGATGTGGCGGTAGAGAAAGCGGGGTTGGGTGGCGAAGTCCAGCAGCTCGGCCAGCAGCGCCCGGCCGCCGTCCAGGCCGCGTTTGCCGTCCAACTCCTCGCCGGCGATGTGGCTGACGTGGCCGCCCATGTACAGCGATCGGCTGCCGTTCGGGTGTTGCCTGACCAGCGGGTGCCGGACCGGCGGATACTTCCGCCGCTCCTCCTCGCTCATCGGGTTCATCTTCCCGGGGTTGTTGGCCCGGGAGTACTCGTAGCTGTGGATCAGCTCCGCCTGTTCGTAGATCGCCCGTCTGTCGTCCGGCAGGGCCTCGTAGGCACCGACCATGTCGGCGAAGTCGGTGTCCCCGCCGAGGTCCGGCACCTCGACGGCGTACAGCATCGTGCAGAGGCAGGGGATCTCCCGGAACGAGCTGTCCGTGTGCCATCGCTGGGTGCCACGAAGGAACACGGACTGCGGGTCGGCGTAGTCGGCGATGGTCCCGTCCGGTTCCACGTTGGTCAGGTTGAAGATCTCCGGATGGTCTGGATGCCGCTTGTCGGGCTCCGGCAGGATCTCCAGCTCACCCAGCGCTCGGCCGAGCGCCACGAACCGGTCTGCGGAGATCGGCATGCCACGAAAGATCAGGACGCCGTGGGTTTCCAGTGCGGTGACGATGGCGTCGATCGGTAGGGGGGCACCCGGGTCCGTGAGGTCGATGCCCTCGACGAACGCGCCGATGTCGCCGCCGCCGACGATCGGCCCAAGTACCTCGCTGGCGGGCCGGAACCGAGGCCCGTGTACTCCCGGTTCCGCCATGTCCGGGTCTGTCATGTTTGTGCCCTCATGGTCACGCGACCGCGAATCGGCTCAGGCAATCCGCGGCCAGGGGTTGGATGGGACTGAAGTCCCGGGCGGCGTAGTACTCCGGCCGCTCGAAACTCCGACCCTGATTGTCGACCGGGCAGACGTTGATGTACAGCAGCAGGCGCCGAAGCGGGCTGATGTTGATCGACGAGCCGTGCACCACGGTCATGTCCATCAGCAGCAGCGACCCCGCCGTTCCGGTTATTGCGTCCAACCCGTACCGGTCGACCAGGTCGGCCATCGTCTCGTCGGTGATGTCGTACCGGTACTTGGACACACTCTCGTGGTCCGGGGCCGACGGGTCGATCTGTGCCGTGGACACCAGGCCCTCGCGGTGGGAGCCGGGGACCGCCAGCAGCGGGGCGTTTGTGTCGGTCACGTCGTCGACAAAGACGGCGATCATGATGCCCCTGGGTTCGGGGACACCGTCCACCCGGTGGTACGTCCCGAAGTCCTGGTGCCAGGCGACGATCGAACCGTTTGTCTGTTTCATGTTGATCCGGGACTGATGGACGAAGATGTCGTTCTCCAGCAGCTGGCGGGCAGGCTCCACCACCCGCGGATGTCTGGTCAGCGTCCCCAGCCGCTCGTCGAACAGATGGGCGCCCCAGCAGATGGAGGGTGCGCCGTCGTCCTCCCGCCCGACCTCCGGTCCCGGCCGGTCCAGCACCTCGACCGCAGCGTCCGCCAACACCGACATCTCGGCCGCGGAGAACACCTCCGGCAGGGTTATCCAACCCCGCTCACGGTATGTGGCCACCTGTTCCGCACTGAGCGGAGCTGTTGTTTCCATGGGTTCACCCACCGTTCCTGATCTGCGAAATACCTTCGGCGAGGGCGGCGGTCAACAGACCGATGTCGTAGCTGTAGCTGACCATTCGGAACCCCCGCTTCACCCAGTCCTGCCCGATCTCCACCGACCCCGCAAGGCAGGCCGCCGCCTTGTTGTGCTGCTCGCAGGCGGCCAGGATCGTGTCGATCCCCGTCTGCATCGTCGGGTGGTCGGTCTGGCCCGGAACCTCCAAGGACAGCGAGAGGTCACCGTGGCCGAGGTGGGCGACATCAACCCCCGGCACCGACATGATCTCCTCGGCGTTCGCCAGGCCCTTTGCCGATTCGATAAGGACACAGACCATGGTCCGGTCGTGGGCACCGTCGATGATCTCGGGGACGGACAGGCTGCTGTAGTCGTCGTGGGCCCCGCCGAACATCGCCCCCCGCCGACCCTCCGGCGGATAGCGGGTCCACCGGACGAACTCCTCGGCCTGCTCCGCCGTCTCGCACATCTGGAACAGCATTCCCATCGCCCCCAGGTCAAGGATGCGGGCCGTGTGCTGATACGTGGTGTCCGGAGGCCGAACCAGTGGGACGATGTCCAGGCCCCGGCACAGGGCCAGCTGGTTCTTGACCTCGGCCATGGAGAAGCCACTGTGTTCCATGTCGTAGAAGACGAACTGGGCGCCGGCGTTCTGCAGCACCTGGGGCAACCCGGCGCTCAGGAACTCGAAGACCATCGTGCCGTAGGCGGTGCCACCGCCGGCCAGCAGGTCCTTCACCGGGTTCTGTCGCATCACCAGAACGTACCGCTGTGCCCCACCCGGCCTCAAGCGCCCGGTCGGCAGGCGGACCGCAGCGCCCGGACCGGTCCCGGCCGTTGGGTCAGGAACACGCCGGTGTGCTATCCCAGGACACAGACCACCCGGCCGCCCGGTCGGGTGATGCGCAAACGGAACGTGGAGGACCCGGCATGGACGGTACGGAACAGCGGGTTGCGCTGGTGACCGGTGGCGGTCGAGGGATCGGAAAGGGCATCGCCCTCGGGCTGGCCGAGGACGGCCTGGATGTCGCCATCACCTATCGCAAGGGCAAGGAGGCCGCGGACGAGACGGTGGCGGAGATCGAGGCCATGGGCCGGGCCGCCCTCGCCGTACAGGGTGACGTGTCGGTGCCGGATGACAACGAGCGGAACGTCGCCGAGGTCATCGAGCGGTTCGGCGGGTTTCACGTGCTGGTCAACAACGGCGGCATCGCCAGCCGCGGCAGGACCGTGGCCGATACCGACCCGGAGGAGTTGCAGCGGGTTATGGCCACCCACGCGCTCGGGCCGCACCATCTCTTTTCGGTCGCCGTCCCTCACCTGCGGACCCATGACCGGGCGGACGTCGTGTGTATCTCCTCGGTTGCCACCCTCAGCCACGGGGCGAACGGGGCGCCGTACAGCATGGGCAAGGCGGCGGTGGAGTCGCTGGCGCTCACGTTGGCCAAGGAGGAACGGGCCAACGGGATCCGGGTCAACATCGTGGCCCCCGGTCTGGTGGAGACCGAGATGGGCCGCCGACTGGTGAAAGGGGCGACCAACATCGACGACATCCGCTCGCTGGACGCCACCATGCCCTTCGGTCGGGTCTGCCAGCCCGAGGACATCGCAAACGCCGTCCGGTTCTTCGTCTCCGACAAAGCGGGATACGTCACCGGTGAGAAGTTGAACGTCTGGGGCGGCGGGCAGGCCTGGCGGTGAGTGACGGCACCAGCCGGGTGGTCGAGGAGTCACCGCCTGCGCTGCACCACACGGTCGGCGGCGACGGTGTCCCGGTCCTGTTCACCAGCGGCTGGCTCAACACCGAAGAGGTGTGGGCCGGAGTGGTGGCCGTCCTGGACGGTGCGGTCCGCAGCCTGACCTGGGACAAGCGGGGCCACGGTCGCTCCGACGCACCACCGCCGGGTCGCTACACCCGGGACCACGCCCTGGCCGACCTTGATCGGATGCTCGATGTTGTCGGTCGGCCCGCGGTACTGGTCGGCCACTCGCTCGGCGGGTACCTCTCGTTGGCCAAGGCCATTCTGGCGCCGGCTGACGTGGCCGGCCTTGTCCTGGTCGCCGCCGGACCCGGTTTCCGCAACCCGGAGAGCCGGGAGCAGTGGAATGAGTCCGTGGCGAAGCTGGCCGCCAAGTCCGACATCCCGGCGGGCATGGAGCAGATCTCCATGCACACCGATGCGCTGGTGATGGACCGGCTCGGGGAGATCTCGGCCCCCGTGGTCACCGTGGTCGGCGAGCGCGACAAGCGGTTCCTGGCGTCCGCCGCCGTGTTCGACAAACACCTGGACGTGAAACAGCGGATCACGGTCCCCGACGCCGGGCACATGGTCCACGTCAAACATCCGGGTCCGGTGGCCGATGCGGTCCGGGCGGTGGCCGACCTGGTCGGTTAGCGCTGCCTGCCGGCAGGTGCTGCCTGGCTGGTGCTGCTTGTCGGCCAGCGTGCGGCGGGGCGGACCAACGGCCGAAAAACAAGTGGGCCGACCACCGGAGGGAAAGGTGATCGGCCCACAACCAGTAAAGACGTTCGCGACACAAATATGGTTCGCGACAACCCCAAAATTAGTGTTTTCTCTGCACTTGTCGGGAAATCGGCCCCGAAATCGGCCTGAAAATACGGCATTCGCCCGATGTGCCGCCCTACCTCAGACGGCGATGGTAGGGACATGTACAAGTGGTACTTCAACAGCGGCGGCGGCCGAAACGACTTGGCCGGCCTTTCCAGCACGCAACGGACCGAGCGAGCAGCCTGGCGTGCGACCCACCTCCCTGCACAGCGGAAACCGCTGACGGGGCCCGAGCTTGCCGGCCGCGGCCCCGGTCAGCGCCTCCGGCGGCTGATCGGCCCGGCCACCCGTCGGTCCGCCCCGACCCTCGCCCGACCGTCCACCCAGACGGTCAGCCCTCAGACGGTCAGCCCCCCGACGGTCGGCCCCTCGATGTTCGATGCCTCGGCCGGGAGAGCGGTGGTTGGAGGTCGCTAGCATGGATGCCATGGTCGTCCGCCTGACCGGACCCGGTGATCGTCCCTTCGTCGGCCGCCGGCGTGAGCTAGCGGTTGCGGCCCGGATCCTGTCCGACGGTGACCGGGCCGGCGTTGTGTTGATCGGTGGTGAGAGCGGTCAGGGAAAGACCCGGCTGGTCGAGGAGATCATCGCCGATGCGCCGGCCGAGACCACGGTGATCCGGGCGGTTGCGGTGCCCCGGGCAACCTCAATCCCCTTTGAGCTGATCCGGTCGGTCCTGGACGTCGGATCCAACGGCCCACCGGCGGATTCGGTGGAGCCGGCCAACCGGGTCCAGCAGGAGGCGGAAGCGCTGCGGAGCCTGGCCGCGGGGGCGACGATCTTTGTCTTCGAGGATGTCCACTGGTCAGACCCGGAGAGCCTCGACGTCGTCGACCGGCTGCTGGTGGCCGGTCCCCTCGGCGC
>JBCCGJ010000364.1:0-6066 GCA_039029335.1 Actinomycetota bacterium
GACGGCCCCATGACGGCGGTGAACTCGCCTTTGCGGAAGCCGATGGTGACGTCATCGAGGGCGGTGACGGCTGCATCGTCCTTGCCGAAGACCTTGGTTGCGTTGACGAGCCTGGCCACGGTTTCGTTGCCGTTGCCACCCCCGCCGTTGATCTCCGTGGTGTCGGCCGGCTGCTGCGACCCCGACCCTGTTGCTGCGCTGGTTTCTGTTCTCATGATGGTGAAGCTAAAACCTCCACCTGAGCCGGCCCTTTGGCGAACCTGAGATCTTCCTGAGTCGGTGGCCGGGTGCTTGGCATGGCCCGCCGTCCGGGCCACCCTGTATCCATGGACGACATGGCCGGCGAACCTGGACAGACGGTGCTCCTCGTCGAGGATGACCGGGGGTTGCGGGAGTCGCTGGCCACCGTGCTGTCGTTCCAGGGCCTCAACATCATCGAGGCGGGCAGCGCTGAGGACGGCCGGGACCTGTTGGCCAGCGATGATCCGGACGTGCTCATCCTTGACGTGAACCTGCCGGGGATCGATGGTCTCGATCTGCTGCGGGAGTTACGGGCCGGAGGGGACAACCGCCAGGTGCTGCTGCTCACCGCCCGGCAGGAGGTTGCGGATCGGGTCGCCGGTCTTGATGCGGGCGCCGACGACTACCTGCCAAAACCGTTTGCCCTTGACGAGCTTCTGGCCAGGGTCCGGACCCTGCTCCGCCGGGCCGAAGCCGCCTCGAAGGGACCACACGGCGGACCGGGCGGGCCATCGGGGTCCGGTGACCGCGATCCCGGTGCGGTGACGGGAGATCGATCCGTGCTGGTCGGACCGGTCCTGGTCGAACCGACCGCCCGGCGGGTCACCGTCGCCGGCGAGCAGGTCGAACTGACCAAGCTGGAGTACGACCTACTGGCCCTGCTGGTCGATCACCAGGATCAGGTGCTGACCAGGTCGATCATCCACGATCGGGTCTGGGGGTATGACGAGGAGTACGGATCGAACACGCTCGAGGTGCTGGTCAGCAGCCTCCGACGGAAACTGGAGGCCGGCGGGGCCGATCGGATCGTCCACACGGTCCGAGGCGTGGGGTACGTCGCCCGTCCGGGGTCGGGAGTGGGCCGATGAGTAGGTCCGAGTCGGGAGGGCTCCGCACCATGATGTTCGGGGGCCGAAACCTGCGCCGTCGGATCGCTGTCGCCGTCGGCCTGTTCACAACGATCGCCGTCGTGGTGTTTGGAACCGTGGTCTGGGTGTTGGTGGCCAGAAGTCTCCAGACGGCGATCGACGCGGACCTGGAGGCCACCGCTGAGCTTGTCGAGGCCGTGGGCGACGGCGCCCAGGACCTCGATCCTGACGATGGTGCCGGGCCGTTCGCCGACGGCATCGAACAGTTGGAGACAACCGGGGACGGTCGACCGCCGGTGCCGTACATCCAGGTCGTGACCGGCGGCGGGACGGTCCTCGGCGGTTCCGAGCTCTTCGGAGTGCTACCCGTGACCGAGGGTGCCCGGTCCGTTGCCTCCGGCAACGCGGCCCGGCACGTCGAGACGCTGACCATCGCCGATCGCCGGGTTCGTGTGCTGACCGTTCCCGTTGACCTGCCGGTGGGTACCGGGGCGTTGCAGGTCGGCACGGATGCGACCAACACGTTCGACGGCCTGCAGCGGGCCAGAACCGGGACGTTGCTGGCCGGTCTGTCCGCCGGCCTGGGGGCGGCGGCGATGGCGTGGCTGTTCTCCAGAAGACTTGTCGCCCCGGTTCGCGCGGTTGCCGAAGCGGCGGACCGGCTTCGGCAGGACCGGGAGTTACCGGACCGCCTGGTGGGGGAGGGGCCAGACGAACTCGGCCGGCTGGTGACCAGCTTCAACGGTCTGCTCGACGATCTCCGGGACAGCAGGAGGCGGCAGCGGCAGCTGGTTGCCGATGCCAGCCACGAGCTGCGGACACCACTGACCAGCCTGCGATTGAAGATCGAGTTCATCCAGTCCGAGCCGGACCTGGATCCCGACGCCCGTCAGCGGCTGGTGGCCGGTGCGGTTGCCGACCTCACCTCGCTCGGCGACCTGGTCTCCGAGTTGATCGAGCTCGCCGCTGAGGGGAACACCCAGGAACGGGCGACCCTGACAGATCTTGGTGAGCTGGTGACGGCGGAGGCCGACCGGTTCGCCACCACGTCCGGGCGTGCCGTAACGGTGTCGACAACGTCGGGTGTTGTGGAGACAAAACCGAACCAGGTCACCCGGGCGTTCACCAATCTGCTGGTGAACGCCGACAAGTATTCACCGGACGGCCTCCCGATCGAGGTGATCCAGGCGGGGCCGCGGATCGAGGTCCGCGATCACGGTCCGGGTATCCCGGCGGGGGAGCGGGGCCGGGTGTTCGACCGCTTCTATCGGGGCAGAGGCCATCAGTCCATCGAGGGAAGCGGTCTTGGCCTGGCCATCGTGGAGTCGATGGCCACCGCCAACGGCGGTACCACGTGGATCGCCGATCCGGCCGACGGCGGAGACGGGGTTGTTGTGGGGTTCAGCGTCGGGCCCACCCTTGATCCGGATCAGCGCGAGGCCGTCGGCGAACAGGACGGCGGCCGGGGAGACGGGCAGCAGCACAACGGGTCGGAACCGTCTGGGTGACGGCGGCGGATCAGCCGACGCCCTTGTTCCGGCCTGTGTTGCCGGGCGCCCGTCCAGTGGGTCGGCTGGTTGTCGAGGATCGGTTGCCGCGAGGTCAGCTGACGGCTGTTCCCAGTGTGAGGGCGCCGATGATCAGAAAGAGGACCCCGCCCGCCCGGCTGATGACCGCCGGCTGCAGGCGTTTCGCCAGCGCGGCGCCTGCTGCGACGGTCACGGCGGTGGTTGCGGTCATCGCCGCCACGGAGCCGAGCCATACGGCGGTTATCGAGCGGGCGGTGGCCAGACCGGCGGTGGTGAACATGGTTTTGTCCCCGAGCTCGGCCACAAAAAACAGTCCGGCGAGGCGGGCGAGATCGGTGGATGGGATTGTCGGAGAGCGTTCCGGGTGGTCGGCCGCCTGTGGCGGTTCGTCCGCCGTGTTGGCGGCCCGGAGCCAACTGGTCGCCCCGAAGGCGATAAAAAGCAGTCCGGCCGTCACGGTGACGGCGACGTCCGGCAGCAGCCGGTCGACGGCGGCGCCCGCCGAAACCGAGATCGTCTGGAGAACCACGATGGTGGCGGTGAGCGCCGCCAACGCCCGGAGGGGGCCGTGACGGGTCGCCCCGGTGAAGGCGACCAGTTGGGTCTTGTCGCCGAGTTCGGCCAAGGCAACTACAAGGACAACAAGCAGAAGATCCGTTGTCATAATCGACCTCCGGGGTCTGCCCGGTTACGGTCGGTGCGCAGTACGTCGTGTTCCATGGGCGAGGTCCTCCTGGCCCGACGGAGGACGCTGCGCTGAGCCCTCGACCGGGCAGCCGCGAACGGTTACCGGCCGAAGGTCTCGCTCACCCAAAAGGGCCCGGGGACCGGGGCTCATCACCCAGTGTGTCGATCTCCCGACGAGGAGCTACTCCCCTTCGATGCCTTGAGCGTAGCAAATTCCACCGATTCAGGCCAGCGACAGCCACCGGTTTACCCCTTGACAGTGACAGTCACTGACGCGATGGTCTGGGTGTGAAGATGTCCGGGATGCGTGCGTCGTGCGTACGTCGATCAGGTTGACGGCGCCGGTCTCAGCCCGTCGAGGTGGGCGGCAGCCGCACGTCGAAGGAACGGAGCGCATGAGCCGCCAGGTCGGCAAGCGTCTGGTCGTCGTCGCCGACAATCCAGCTGGTAATGACGACACGCCGGACCGCGACCAGCGCCGCCGCAACCACCACAACGTCGAAGTCCTCCGCAGACCTGCCGGTCCGTTCGCCGAGCCAGGAGGCGAACTCACCCTCGATGGCGCTCTCGAACGAGCGGACCAGGTCGGCCAGCGCCGGCGTCGCCTGGACGATCCGGCCCCTGGCCCGATCGGCGTCGCTCGGCGGAAACCGTCGTTCCTCCTCGGCGATCGTGGCCAGCAGCGCCTCGAGCGGGCTGAGCTCGGCCGGCTGGGAACGCAGCGTCTTGGTGAAAAACGGCAGCCGGTCCGTCGGATCGCCCATGAGCGACTCCGGCTTGGACGCAAAGTGGCGGAAGAAGGTTCGCTCGCTCACCCCGGCGGCTGCGGCGATCTGGGTCGGTGTCACGGCGTCGTACCCGTTGCGCTGGAAAAGCTCGAGCGCGGCCTCCTGGAGCCGCCGCCTCGTCGGCGACCCGTTCGCCGGTCGGTTCTCCACCGTCGTGAGATCGTCGTCCGCAGCGGCCACCCGACCGAGGCTAGTTTCTTGGGGCCGGGTCAACAGGATTTTGTGCCAAGAGTGTGCGCCCCGAGCAACGTGACGCAACCCGGAGGCGTGCCGCCCAGTACCGCCCCAGTCGGTCGTCCATGAGTTGCCCGGCCTCGGTTGTCACCGGCTGGGAATCAGTCCATCGTTTTCCCTGGAGGTATCTGTCATGATCGGTCGAATTGTCGGCGTGGTTGCCATGGTCGTGCTCGCCGCGCTGTTGATCTGGCGTCTCGATGTCAACGGCTGGGGATCGCTGCTCTGGGCGGGGAGCGGTATTGCCACGTCGGTCATCCGGTCCCCGCACGAGGCCAGGAACAAACAGAACACGATCGCCCGCCAGGACCGGCAGGGGATCGAGCGGGTCCTGTTGATCGGTGTCATGCTCGGCGGATCGGTCATCCCGCTGGTCCATCTGCTCACCGGTGTCTTCAGCTTTGCCGACTACGACCTGCCGTGGTGGGCCACCGCACTGAGCCTGCTGCTGGTGATTCCCGGGCTCTGGCTCTTCCACCGCAGCCATACGGACCTGGGAAGAAACTGGAGTGTCACAACGGAACTCCGGGATGATCACACCCTGGTGGCGTCCGGGGTCTACGAGCGGATTCGGCACCCGATGTACTCCGCCATCTGGTTGATCTTCCTTGCGTACCCGCTCATGATCCACAACTGGGTCGCCGGGTTTGCGGTCATCGTGGCCTTCGGCGCGATGTACGTGATCCGGGTCCCCTACGAGGAGGCGATGATGGTCGACCGCTTCGGGGACGAGTACCGCACGTACGCCGAGGAGACAGGGCGCCTGGTTCCACCGCTCCGCTGAGGCGGCGGCCGGACCGGCTTACGTCCGGTCGACTCCCGCAGCCGTCCGTGCGCCCCCGGCCCGCCAGCGGGCCGCACGCTCCCGTTCGGCCCACAGCGAACCGTACCGCCCACCGGCGGCCAGCAACTCTTCATGGTTGCCGCGCTGAACGATCCTGGCCGCCGCATCCGGTCCGTCAGGACGGTCGAGCACCAGAATCTGGTCCGCCGAACGGATGGTTGACAGCCGATGGGCCACCACGATGAGTGTTCGGCCCGCAACGAGTGACGCCAGACCTCGACGAACGGCCTGCTCGTTGATCGGGTCCATCGAGGCGGTCGCCTCATCCAGCAGCACCACAGGGGCGTCCTTGGCGATGGCTCTGGCGATGGACACCCGCTGGCGCTCCCCGCCGGATAGGGTCAAGCCGCCTTCGCCGATCCTGGTGTCGTAGCCGTCGGGGAGGGCGCTGATGAAGTCGTGGGCCCTGGCGGCCCGGGCCGCAGCCACCAGTTCCTCCTCACCAAGGTCACCACCGCAGGAGATGTTGTCCCGAATCGTTCCCTGGAAGAGGTAGACGTCCTGGAAGACGACGGTCACGGCTTCAAAGAGCTGGGCCGCCGTCAGGTGGCGGACGGACCGTCCACCGATGGTCACCGAGCCGCGATCGGGATCCCAGAAGCGGGCGATGAGGTTGAGGACCGTCGTCTTACCGACTCCGGAGGGGCCGACAATCGCCGTGGTGGTTCCCGGCCGGGCTTCGAACGTGATGTCGTCCAGAACCGGGGCGTCGTCCACGTACCCGAAACCAACGGCTTCGAATCCAACCGTGCCGTCGACCGGGGCCGGGCCCGGTGTCGACGGTTCGGTCTGGGGGTCGAGATCAAGGATCCGGCCGATTCGCTCCAGGGCGGCGTCGGCCAGGCGCAGCCCTTCGACCTGGCTGGCGACCTGGA
>JBCCGJ010000365.1:0-6048 GCA_039029335.1 Actinomycetota bacterium
CCATGCCGCGGCGGTCGTGGTCACCAAGGACCCGCTGACCGACTACCTGCCGATCCAGCGTAAGCCGGAGGCGGGCAAGGACATCGAGGACGCCCCGGTCGTCACCCAGTACGAGATGCACGGGGTCGAGGACCTCGGCCTGCTGAAGATGGACTTCCTCGGTCTGCGGAACCTGGATGTCATCAGCGACACCCTGGCCCTGATCGAGGAGGTGACCGGGGAGGTCGTCGACATCGATGGCGTGGCCCTCGACGACGAGCCGACCTACGAGTTGCTTCGTGAGGGCCGCTCCATCGGGGTGTTCCAGCTGGAGTCCGGGCCGATGCGGGCCCTGATGCGGTCGATGGCCCCCACCGAGTTCGAGGACGTGGCGGCGCTGGTTGCCCTGTACCGGCCCGGGCCGATGGCGGCCAATATGCACAACGACTACGCCGACCGCAAGAACGGCCGCCAGGAGGCGGTGCCGTTCCATCCAGACGCCCAGGAGATCCTCGGCGGGACCTATGGCCTCTGCATCTACCAGGAGGAGTTGATGCAGCTGGCCCAGAAGTTCGCCGGTTACGACCTGGCCCAGGCGGACAACCTCCGGAAGGCAATGGGCAAGAAGATCCGGGAGAAGATCCAGGCCGAGCGGGCCGGCTTCGTCGACGGGTGCGAGGAGCAGGGGTACGGGCGGGAGCTCGGCGAAGAACTCTTCGACACGATGGAACCCTTCGCCGACTACGCCTTCAACAAGAGCCACTCCTATGGCTACGGGTTCGTCAGCTACCAGACCGCCTACCTCAAGGCCAACTATCCGGTCGAGTACCTGGCCTGCCTGCTGACCAGCGTGAAGTCCAACCTGGACAAGGCCGGGATCTACCTCAACGAGTGTCGCCAGCTCGGCATTCGGGTCCTTGTGCCGGACGTCAACCGGTCCGAGTTGAACTTCACCTCCATCCCGGATCCCGAGCACGATTCCGACGGAGGTGGCGGCGGCTACAACGCCATCCCGTTCGGCCTCTCCGCGGTCCGCAACGTCGGCGAGGCCCTGGTCGAACTGATCATCGCCGAGCGGAACGAGAACGGCCCGTTCGAAAGCTTCACCGACTTCTGTGAGCGGGTCGACTATCAGGTCCTCAACAAGAAGACGTTGGAGTCGCTCATCAAGGCCGGAGCCTTCGACTCGCTCGGCCACGCCCGTAAAGGGCTGCTGCTGGCGTACGAGGGCATCATCGACCAGACCGTGGCGTCCCGCCGTCAGCACGACATGGGGGTCCAGACGCTCTTCGGGTCCGCCGGGGACGCCGATGATTCGGCCCCCACGTTCGACGATCGGCCGAAGATCGGCTCCGAGGAGTTTGACAAGTCCCAGCGGTTGGCGTTCGAGAAGGAGATGCTCGGCCTGTACGTCTCCGACCACCCGCTGATGGGGATCGAGGCGGCACTGAAGCGCAAAGCGGAGGACTCCATCGCCGACATGGCGGACATCGAAGACGGTCAGATGGTGGCCATCGGTGGTGTGGTGACCGGCCTGCAGAAGAAGTGGACCCGCAAGGGTGACCTGATGGCCGTGTTTGTCCTTGAGGACCTGACCGACTCCACCGAGACGATGGTTTTCCCCCGTACCTTCGCCGACTACGGCCATCTTCTGGAGGACGACCGGATCGTCATCATCCGCGGGAGGGTCGACAAGCGGGATGACCAGCCGAAGCTGATGGCCCAGACCATCGAGGTGCTGAACGCCGACCTGCTCGGGTCAGCGCCGCCGCTGCGGCTGGAGGTCCGCCCGAACCAGCTCTCCGACGCCCTGATCGACCGGCTGAAGATCATCCTCGCCGAACATCGCGGCGATTCGCCGGTGTACATCCACCTCAGTGAGGACTCGGCGGTCCGCCTCTCGGACGAGTACTGCGTCGACGCATCAAACGGCCTCGTGCCGGAGCTGCGGGTGCTGCTCGGCGAGCAGGCCATCATGGCCGGCTGACCGCCGGCGCCAACCCCAGCCCACTCCGGCTTACCGCCTTGATCTGGGTGAAATCACCCGTTTTTGGTGCGCCGCCACCGGGTCCGGCGAACCACCAAACCGGCAACCTCATTCGTGTACCATGTCGCAAGACGTATCACGAGCGACCTCCGTGACTCATTCTGAGTAGACCTGGTTTTCGTGCGTTCTGAGCGGGTGAGGGGAGCGATGGCTACAACCGATCGAATCAG
This sequence comes from Actinomycetota bacterium, assembly GCA_039029335.1. Classification (GTDB taxonomy): domain Bacteria; phylum Actinomycetota; class Acidimicrobiia; order Acidimicrobiales; family SZUA-35; genus JAHELU01. Next base: position 2,197 of record JBCCGJ010000365.1, read on the forward strand.
CGCCATCGGCGTTGACAAGATGGGCTATCGCCCTGCCCTCGACGGACTCCGTTCGGTGGCCATCGGGTTGGTGCTCCTGGAGCACACCGGGCTTGAGCTCTTCGACGGCGGCAACAGCGGTGTCATCGTCTTCTTTGTGCTCAGCGGGTTCCTGATCACCAAGCTGATGCTTGAGGAGTGGGGTAAGACGAACGGCCTCAACATCAAGGCGTTCTACGGCAGGCGGACGGTCCGGATCATGCCGGCCCCGCTGGTGATGGTGGCCGTCGTCTTTGCCTTCAGCTGGCACATCATGCCGGACGAAGCGGATCGACGGTACCTCTGGTTCGAGCTGGCCCTCGTTGTGCTGTACATCTACAACCTCCGTCCCATTCTGTTTGGCGACGGTGGTTGGTTCGGGGCCGAGCGTTCGCTGGACACCACCACCTATATGGCCCACACGTGGAGTCTTGCGGTTGAGGAGCACTTCTACCTGGTCTGGCCGTGGCTGCTTCGCCGGCTGCGGCTGCCGGAGCTCAACCCGGAGAAGGTCGTCAAAGGCCTGCTGGGGTTCCTGGCCGCGGTGACCATCTTCCGGTTCATCTTCGACCGCTTCGTCGACCCGGACATCGTGTCGATCTCGCTGTTCACCTTCGACGGGTTCGCCCTCGGGGCGTCGATGGCGTTCATGTTCCACTACGGCCTGTGGCAGGAACTGCGCAATTGGCTGCGGTTGGAGTTCATGGCGATCGGTGCCCTGCTGCTGCTGACCGTTGACCTGCTGCTCCGGGATCAGCGCTACGACGGGGTGACCTACTCCTACTACTACATCACCTACTGTGCGGTGGCCTCGGCGGTCCTCATCGCCTACCTATACGACAACACCACCGGCCCGGTGGCCAAGCTGATGGCCTGGGCGCCGGTGGTCTACATCGGCAAGCTCTCCTACTCGCTGTACCTGTGGCACGTACCGGTCCAGGTGTACATCAGCAAGGACCGGTTCCCGGAGTGGTCCACGTTCCAGATCATCGTGGTCGAGCAGGTACTGACGTTCGCTGCGGTCCTGGCGTCGTACTACGGCATCGAGATGCCGGCCAAGCGGCTGCGCAAGTACTTTGTGGTCTCGGACAAAAAGCCGGAGTCCGGCTCCGGGCCCGAGGCGGGTCCGCAGAACCTGGTGACCGGGCAGGGCTGATCGAGCTGCCGGTTCAGTGCTTGGTCACGCTGGTATCTTTGACCCGGCGTCGGGGGCAGACGGGGTCGAGCAGGACCCTCCCGGACTGAACGGGTATCCCCCTTCCGGCGGTATGAGAGGATCGTTTTGGGTGAACAAGGCTCGATGAGTACCCATCGCTCCGACATCGATGCGCTTCGGGCGCTTGCGGTGGGGCTGGTCATCGTGTTCCACATGTCCGAGTCCACTCTGTCCGCCGGATTCATCGGCGTCGACGTGTTTTTTGTCCTGTCCGGCTTCCTGATCACCGGCATCCTCAACGCCGAGCTGGACCGGACCGGCGGGGTCGACCTTGGCCGGTTCTGGGCCAGGCGGATCCGTCGGCTGCTGCCCGCCTCGACCTTGACGCTGGTGGCGGTGGTCCTCGGCTCGCTCTGGCTGACCTCGCCACTGCGGTGGGAGCAGCTCGTCGACACGGCGATCAGCGCGGTGTTCTATGTCTCGAACTTCTTCTTTTCCGGCCAACAGGCGGACTACTTCGCGGCCGACGTCCGTAGCAACCCGCTGCTTCACTACTGGTCGCTCTCGGTCGAGGAGCAGTTCTATCTGATCTGGCCGCTGGTGTTCTTCGCCCTCGGTAAGTTCGGTGGTCGGGGCGATGCGGCCCGTCGTACCGCTCTCCGGCTGGCCGTGGCCGTCGGGCTTGGGCTCGCCTCGTTCGGCTACTCCCTGTTCCTGACGGGCGGCAACACCACGCTGGCGTACTACTCCCCGTTCTCCCGGGCCTGGGAGTTCCTGGCCGGTGCCGCGCTTGCCCTGGTGGCCGGCAGGCTTCCGGCCGTCCGTGGCGGTCGTCTCGGGCGGCAGCTGCTGGCTGCTGTCGGCCTGGTGCTGATCCTCGGCAGCCTGCTGGTGGTCACCGCAACCCGGAGTTTCCCCGCCCCCTCCGCGCTGCTGCCCGTGCTGGGCACCCTGCTGTTCATCCACGCCAGGGTTGACCCCGCCGATCCGCTGGGCCGCCTGATGTTGTTCGCCCCCGTGCAGTACGTGGGTCGGCTGTCCTACAGCTGGTACCTGTGGCACTGGCCGTTCCTGGTCATCGGCTGGGAGTACCTCCAGTCCGAGACTCCCGCGGTCACCCTCGGCCTGGTGGCCGCCAGTTTTGTTGCCGCATCGCTGACCCATCACCTGGTGGAGAACCCGGTTCGGTTCGCCGCAAGACTCAAGCCATCACCACCAAACTTCGCCCTGGCCGGCGGGCTGATCGTCGTCGGTCTACTCGCAGCGGGTGTGCTACAACTTCGCTCGTCCGACGAGCTGGACCGGCCGGAGCTGCAGGCCATCAACGCCGCAACCGAGGTCTGGTACGGCGAGCAGCTTGAGGGGTTTGTGTGTGCGTCCTCGGACCTGGAGTTCCTGCGGGACACCTGCACCTTCGGTGACGCCGAGGCCGACACCACGCTGCTGGTTCTGGGGGACTCAAACGCAGAACACTGGCTGCCGGCCCTGGACCGCATCGGGCAGGACAACGGCATCGCCGTGGTGCTCCGGGTTCGAGGTGGCTGCCCGGCTCAGCAGCTCGACTCGCCGTTCACGCTTGAACCGGACAAGTGCCGATCGCTGCAGGCGGAGACCGAGGCGGTGGTCGACGGGCTGGCTCCGGACGGCGTGCTGATAAACCAGATCAGCGAGTACGTCGAGTTTGTGGTTGATCCGTCGGGCAACGAACTCTCCGAGGAGGCCCGCCGGTCGCTGTGGGCCACCGAGACCGCGGCGTTCCTCGACCGGTTCGGGGAGACCCCGGTGGCCTGGCTCCATCCGACGCCGATCAACGACACCAACCCGGTCGACTGTCTGGCGTGGCGGGACGAGGCGGACTGTGAGACCGAGCGGGCCGGTGCGCTCCGGGTTCCGTCCATCGAACGGGAGTGGAGCGCCGAGGGTTTTGCCGCCGCGGAGACGCCGCCTCTGGCCATCGACCTGACCGATGCGTTCTGCCCCGGGGACCGGTGCCCGTTGATCCTTGACGATGTGGTGATCTACCGGGACGAGAACCACCTGTCGGTGGCAGCCGCCGAGTACTTCGCCCCACTGCTCGAACCGTACGTCCTGGACCTGGTCGACAAGAACCGAATCTGACCGACCCCCCACCAAACCGCCCGACCCCCCCCACCAAGTGAAATTTGGGCACCTCACCCACAAAATTTGTAGCCAGTGAGCCCAGATTTCGGGGAGGTTTGGGGGTGGCGGGGGGTCAGCCGGCCGGGGTGCAGTAGGCGGCGTCCTCCGGTTTGGTGTACTGCCGGGTGGTGCCGGGGCAGAGCTCCTCGAAGAGCGTCTGCGCCGAGACCTTCAGCGGTCCGGTGTACTGCGGCCGGATCTTCAGCGCCGGGCCGTCGCCGGGGTTGGTGTTGTCCGGTCCGCCGTCGGTGAGGTAGCCGAACCCGCAGCCCGACGGGGCCCCGGACGGGTTGGCGTAGTTCACGCAGTTGTCCAGCCACATCCGGTTCGTCTCCTCATGCCAGCCGCCCCACCAGTCACCATGGACGGTGCTGCCTCCGGTCTGCTTGGCGGTTCCGAACGTGGTCTGGTCGACGTCGGACGACAGGTACCAGCCCTCGGTCGTCTCACCGAGTTCCACCACGTAGTTCACGAAGTTCTCGAGGTTGAGGAACGTCTGGTTGAACTCCCCGGTGCAG
>JBCCGJ010000366.1:0-6038 GCA_039029335.1 Actinomycetota bacterium
CCACCTGGGCCAGGGGTCGGGCGTGGGCGCTGTCGATCGCAATGATCCAACTCCCCTACTACCACCGGACCAATCCAGGCTTGACCGCGGTCTCCCACCAGGTGCTGCGCCAGATCCTCGGCCCGACCTGACCGCTCCCGTTCCCGACGCGGACGAACCCGTCGTGGTGCGTGCTCAGATCAAGTGGCCGAGTTGCTCGACGAGGTAGCGGCCGACGGTGGCCAGCCAAACGACGTAGACCGGGACGACGACCGCTGTGATCGTCACTGGCCGAGCAATTCCTCGCCCCTGCCGGAGCACGGCCTCCGTTGTTGCGATGACCAACATGCCGGGGAACCACGCCAGCAGAACCAGCGCGGTCAACAGCGGAACGATCAGCGGGATCGGCACCGCCTGGCCGATCTGGATGGCGATGGCCAGCACCAGCAACGCGACGTGACTGAGCCCCGAGACCTGGAGCAGTCGCCCCGCTACGTCCGGCCACCGGGGGACTGTGCCGTTTGCGACGTGATCTGCGGCGCGGGCCTCGTCGCCACCAGCAACGATCAGCGGTCGGAGAACAAGGACAACAAGAGCGATCACGGCGGTCAGCCCCAACCAACCCCAGACCCCGATCAGCGCGAACCGGATCATGACCCGGGGTTGTTCGACACCCTGGAAACCGAAGCGGTTCCAGGCCAGGATCAGCCAGGCACCGACAACGGTCAGCGTCGCCCGGAACGGGGATGCCTGGGCGACGGCGGCCCACCGGTCCACCGTCAGGCGAAGGGTGTACCAGGTTCCCGAGCCCCGTGCGGCGGAACCTCGTCCGACGTCGTCACCCGGCCGGGGCGGTGCAGGCGGTGGCGGCCCGGACGGCCGACGGGTCAGCGCGGATGGGGGGATCTCCTCGCTCACGGCTGCTCCCACACCCGACCGTCCGGCCAGAATGTGTCGTAGTCGCCGGGGAACGAGGTCAGCGCGGGCAGGATGTCCAACACCTCGCCCGCCAGCTCACCGTCCACCGCGATGCCGCTCACCGGATCCCACGTGGAACCGGTGGCCTCGTCGACCAGCCGATCGCCGACGACGGCCAGCTCGACCACCCGATCGTCGAGTTGGCGGGAGAACACGTTCCAGCGGCCGGGGTCGGTCGGATCGGACACAACGGCGATGTCCGCCCCCGCCACCCGATCGTTGATGACCCGCCGCTCCTGCACAACCCGGACCGGGTAGGCCGCGGCCTCGTCGGTGAAGTCCACGACGATGAGGAAGTCCTCGATGTCGAATCCGGTCGGCGCGCCGGGGGCGTTCAGGGCGAGCGTGTCCGGGTGGGCCGCAAGCCAGCTGCCCCAGTCGGTGAAGCTGACCGGCAACAGCTCAAGCCGCTGCCCCTTGCGGGGACCGGCCACCGCGGTCCCGGTCGGCTGACTCCAGATGCTTCCGGAGTCGTGGTCCCACCAGGTCATCGCGTTGCCGAGCAGCGCACCGTGCACGCCGAACACCAGGGTTTCCCCGTTTACCTCCCGGCGATGGACCATCGCCGTTGCGCACAGCGGTCACCAGGTGACCAGAATCGGTCTGCCGTCTATCTCGTCGACCACCATCTCCCGGCCGTTCAGGAAGCTGACCGGGTAAGCCTTCGCCTCGTCTCCCTCGGCAACGCCGATGACGTCGGTCTCATCCGGCCAGGCGATCTGACGACCCTCGACAAAGGTGGGGTCATAGACCGGGGCGATGGCATCCCGGGGCAGGATCTGGCGGAACCCGTCCGGCAGATCCTCACCGGCCAGCACCGGGTTGTAGACCCCACCGGGATCGACCCGCACGTTGGTCTCGCCGGCCGCCACCTGCTGGGCCGGTTCGGCGAACGCCCAGACGGTGGTCACCACCAGCAGGGCCGCCGCGGCCACGTACCGGAGGCGGGACCGGACATCGGACACGGGCTCGGTCGGGGAATCGGGCCGGGAAGCAGGAGGTCTCTCCACGTCACAGCCAACCGGCGAACCGCCCGGCGTCTTCCCGGCCGGATCGAACGGTCAGTTTTTGAGCAGGAACTCGGAGTCCTCGGAGTCGAGGAACAGCTGCAGCTCCTCGGCCAGTGCCGGGTGGGCCTCCAGCGCCGGGTCCGCGTCGACCACATCGATCGCGGCCCTGCGGGCGGCGACAACGGTTTCCCGATCCCGCCGCAGCGACGCCAACTTCAGGTCGTTGCGGCCTTTTTGGCGCTCGCCGAGGATGGTGCCCTCGCCGCGGAGGTCCAGGTCGACCTCGGCCAGCTCGAACCCATCCGTTGAGTCGACCAGGGCCTGGAGCCTGGCCTCGCCGTCCTCGGTTGTGGCCTCGCCGACGAGCCAGCAGGTTGAGACGTGTTGGCCACGGCCGACCCGGCCCCTGAGCTGGTGCAGCTGGGCAATGCCGAACCGGCCGGCGTCCAGGATCACCATGACCGTCGCGTTCGGCACGTCGACCCCCACCTCGATGACGGTGGTGGCCACCAGCACGTCCAGGTGACCGGTCCGGAACAGATCCATCGTCTGGTCCTTCTCCGCCGGGGTCAGCCTGCCGTGCAGCAGGCCGAGCCGGAAGTCGGCCAGTTCCTCCTCGGAAAGCCGATCGAAGGTGGCCTCGGCGGAGGCGACCTCCAGCTTTTCCGACTCATCGATGAGCGGGCACACGATATATACCTGGCGTCCCTCGGCGATCTGGGTCCGGATCTCGGTCCACATGTAGTCCAGCTGGGCCTGCACCTCCACCGGGTCTGGGCGGTCGAGGTCAAGCCGATCCGTTCCGGCGGGTGGTTCGGTCGAGCCGGGCGGCTCCAGGGTTCCCGGTGCGGGGACCCACCGGGTTTCGATCGGGGTCCGGCCCGGCGGAAGCTCGTCGAGGACGGACACGTCCAGATCCCCGTAGACCGTCATGGCCGCGGTCCGGGGAATCGGGGTCGCGGTCATGACCAGCATGTCCGGCACCGCGTCGCCATAACTTCGGTCGCTGAGGGCGGCCCGCTGCTCGACCCCGAACCGATGCTGCTCGTCGATGATCACCGCACCGAGCGAGCCGAACATCACGTTCTCCTGGATCAGGGCGTGGGTGCCGATGGCGATGTCCACCTCACCGGTCAACAACTGGCTGAGGATCCGCTTGCGCTCGGCGCTGCCGATCCGGTTGCTCAGCAGTTCGACCCGGAGCGGCCGATCGGCGAACAGCGAGTCGTCGTCGGCAACGGTCAAGCCCTCCAGCATTTGGCGAATACCGGCATAGTGCTGCTCGGCCAGGACCTCGGTCGGGGCCATCAGCGCCGCCTGGTGTCCGCCGTCGACCGCGGCAAGCATGGTGGCCACCGCCACCAGCGTCTTGCCGGCGCCAACGTCGCCCTGGAGCAGCCGGTGCATCGGGATGGGGCGGGCCAGGTCACGCAGGATCTCGTCGATCGCCCGCCGCTGGGCGCCGGTCAGCTCGAACGGCAGCATGTCGGTGAACCCTTTGAGCAGCGGCCCGTCCGTGACGTGGGGCAGGCCGATCTCGGTTCGCTCCATGGCCCGCTTCCGCAGGACGAGGGCAAGCTGCAACCGGAAGAGCTCGTCGAAGACGAGGCGCCGTCTTGCTTCGGAGACCTCGGCCATGGACTCCGGGGCGTGGATGCCCTGGAACGCCGCCTCCCGGGTGATGAAGTCGTGCTCGTCCAGGAGGTACGGCGGCAGCGGATCGAGGAGGCCGCGGCCGGTCGGTGGCAGGGTCCGGCGAAGGATCTCGGCCACCCACTCGGCGATGTCCCAGGTGTGCAGCCCGGCCTTTTCCGACTGCGGGTAGATCGGGATGATACGGCCGGTCTTGTCCCCAACCAGGTCCACCACCGGGTTGGTCATCTGCCGCTGGCCCCGGAACAGATCGATCTTGCCGTAGATCATGGCCTGACGGCCTGCGGTCAGCTGCCGCTCCCGCCACCCCTGGTTGAAAAACGTGATCTTCAACGAGCCACTGCCGTCGCTGACGGTTGAGGTCACCATCACCTTGCCGCCCCGGACCCGTCTGCTGGAGGTGTGGTCGACGCTGACCAGGACGCTGGCCTCCTCGCCCTCCATCAGCTCGGAGATCCTGGCCTCCTTCGTGCGGTCCAGGTACTTGCGGGGGTAGTGGGTCAGCAGATCGAGGAGGTTGAAGATCTCGGTCTTGGCCAGGCCCTTGGCCTTCTTGTCCCCGACCCCCTTCAGCTCGGTCACCGACAGTCCGGCCAGCCGGTCGAGGTCGACGGGGTTACTCATCGCCCGCAGCTCCGGGTGCTCGCCGCTGTCCGTTGACCGATCACTGCCCGGACAATAGTCGACCACCGACGACAGGCGACCGACGGGTCTTTTCGACCCGGCGTCGACCCGGCTTGGGGCTGCGGGCTACGGTCGCAGCCCATGACCTCTTCCGAAGGCGTTTCGCTGAAAACCGTCGAACGACTCCACACGCTGACCACGTGGCTCCACGTCCCCGTGTACTTCGCCAGGGAGGCGGCGGAGGAGTACGCCAAGGAGGGAATCCACGGCTGGAGCGGTTACTTCGGCTCCCGGACCGCGGCGATGGGTGAGCTGCCGACCGAGGCCATCATCGCCACCTTCTACAACTTCAGCCCCGACGTTGTTGGGCCGGCCACCGCCGGCCTGTGGCAGACCACCACCGCCGAGGCGATGCAGCTGGCCCGCTTCCGGCTGATGGCCTCCATCTTCGACGACGTTGGCCGGGACGCGATGGCTCCCGACGGGGCGGCACTGGCCGAGGCGACCAGGACGCTGGAGGCCGTGGTCGGCGGGCTCGACTGGGGTGGCAAGGCCCTGGCCGCCGGGAACCACGACGCCCTGGCCGCCCTCGAACGATCGGAGTTCGCCGATGACCGGCTCCTCCGGCTCTGGCAGCTGGCCACCATCGTTCGGGAGTGGCGGGGCGACGCCCACATCGCCGTGCTGACCACCGAACCGCTGTCGCCGGTCGAGTGCACGGTCATCAGCTGGGCCATGACCGGCGCAGCCCAGGTCAAAGAGAGCCGGGGTTGGGCGGAACCGACCTGGGACACCGCGGTCGACGGGCTGATCGAACGGGGATGGATGAGCGACACCACCTCCATGAGCGATGACGGCAAACGGCATCGGGCCGCCGTCGAAACCAGAACCAACGAACTGGCCAGAGCAATGTGGGCCGGTCTTGACGATGCTGCGGTCAATCATCTTGGCGACCTGCTGAAGCCGACGGTTGACGCCATCGTCCAGTCCGGGCGGCTCAAGCCGATCGGCGTTCGTCCCGCCACCTAGCACCGCCGGGGACCCAGTAGGCCACTGGCATCCCCCCGGCCGCCGGCACCCCCGGCCGCCGGGGTCGACTGCTATGCGGTTCGGATGACCCGGCGCCAGGTCAGCGGAATGGTGATGGCCATCGTCACCAGTCCGACCACCCGCATCGTCATGATGGGACCGATCGCCGGGGACAGCACGGCCTGGGTCAGCGCACCGAACGGCAGGCCACCGGCGAAACCGAGGATCATGATGCCCATGACCCGACCCATCATCTGTGGTTCGGTGCTCTGCTGCAGCAGCGTCCGATGGCTGGCGATGGCCACACCGGCGTTGATACCCCAGGCGACCATGACCACCATGGCGGTCCAATAACCCGGGGCCAGGCTCAGCAGAAACTGGCCCATGCCGAGCCCGATGCCGATGAAGCGGGCGATGTTCCATCCGTGCTGCAACCCGTGCTGGTTCCTGGCGACCCAGAGCGAGCTGACCAGCATGCCGAGGCCGAACGTCCCGAGCAGCAGGCCGGCGGCGCCGGAGTCCCTTGCGAAGTCCTCCTCGACAACCCGAGGCATGGCGATCTGCATGACGCTGAAGGACGAGCCGAGGATCAAGGCCAGCACCAGCAGGGTCCTGCTCGGTTCAGACCCGAGCCCGGATCGCATCCCGGCCATGACCTCGGATCGGATCGTGCTTTTGGCGTTCCCCTGACCGGTCGACGCCTCGGCCCCAGTTGAGGTCGCAGTTGCAGTCGCAGTTGAGGTGGCGGTGGAGGTCGCAGCGGGG
>JBCCGJ010000367.1:0-6000 GCA_039029335.1 Actinomycetota bacterium
CCGGCGCGATCACCTCGGCGTTGATGCCGGTGACGGCTTGGCCTGCGGTGGCGCAGAAGGGGGCGTTGAGGTATTGGCTTTCGTTGGTGAAGGTTTGGCCTTGGGGGGCGATGAAGGTGATGACGTAGCAGCCTGCGCCGGGGATGGTGAGGGTGTAGTCGCCGTTTGAGTTTGTGGTTGTTGAGGCGAGGTAGGCGGCGCGGTTTTCGGTGAAGAGGTCGATGCCGACGCCGGAGACACCGGCCCCGCCACCATCGAACGAGACCGAGCCGCTGACGGTCGTGTCACCGGTCACGATCGGCGGATAGATCGCGGCGACGCCACCCCGGTCACCGAGTGACAGGTTGCGTTTCACCGTGCCACTGGAGATGGAGAAGAACATGATCGCCGCGTTGTTCGGTGCGTGGTCGAGGCCGAGGGAGTGCCCGGACTCGTGGATGGCCACGCTCATCACGTCGAATGCACCGGCAACGGCCCCGTCGACCCAGGTGAAGTCGTTGTTGAAGAGGATGTCGGTGTCGAACGCCTGCCCGGTGTTGGGGTTGAAGAACGTGGTGGCCCGGGCCAGGAAGTCGTCGGCCGGGTCCGGGGTGTTGGCCCAGAACACCGTGTTGTTCCCGTCGTTGGCCACGGTGGTCAGCCCGGTGGTGCCGCCGTAGGTCCAGTCCATGCTGGAGCCCGGGTCATCCTCCCACTTGGCGAAACCCTGCTGCACCAACGAGAGTTCGTTTGACACGCCGGGGGCGTTGGGGTTGACCAGGTAGACGGGTGGGTTGTCCGGCAGGGTCCAGGCCCAGCTGAACGGCAGCAGGACGAAGTTATCCGGGGTGGCGTCCCGCACGACCTCACCGGAGGCCGTCAGCTCGGCAACCATGCGGTCACCGCCGACCACGCGGTAAATCGGCCCCGACGCACCATCGGCGCCGGCCTGATCCTCTGCGTCGACCGAGGGCGAGAGCGGCATGCGATAGGTCTTGCCGACGGTGAACCGTGCCTCGTGACTGGTGTGCTGGCCGACGCCGTCGCTGCGGATGCCGCCGTGGGTCTTGACGGTGAGTTGCTCGCCGTCGGCGGTCTCGAACGTGGTCATGGTGAAGACGGTGCCGTTCGGCCCGTCCGCATAGCCCTGGTCGACCGCGGTGGCCGTCGTCAGCGTGTTGGCGGCCCGGTCATCGCCGTCGCCGCCGATCAGGCCGCCGTCCACCGGTGCGGCCGATGCCCGTACGCCGCTTGCTCCGGCAACAAGAAATGCCCCGAAGAGGCACAGCAAAAACAGCCGACGCGTCCGACCCACCATATGTTCTCCGCCAGTTCTCTGAGTTCCCTCGGTTCGTGCGGCCTGGACCCGCACGGTGCACCCTCTGCGCACTACCAAACGGAACTATAGGTGGCACAACAACCCTCAACAACAATCTTTGATGTGGTGCGTTCCGGGGCGCAGACTACCGGTCCGATCGCGTCAGTTCGGTCAGCCGGGCCCGGTAGGCCGCAAGGCCCTCGGGGTTCAGTTGTTCGCTTCTGAAGCGCCCGATGTAGTCGAGGAGTCCGCCAGCGCGGACCACGTTGTCCGGCACGTCGCGGCCCAGCATGGTGTCCCCGACAAAACACACGATCCCTCGGATGGCCGACGGCGCGACGTCCAGGTGTTGGCGAAGCCGTCTCACCTGCCGTTCGTTCTGGGCGTACGGGTTGCGGTGCCAGTGGAACTGGCGGCCGATCTGTTGCGACCATTCGCCGTCCACCCCGCCGTGAACCTCGCCGCCCCACCGTTTGGTCTCCACCACGAAGATGCCGAATCGGGACAGCACCACATGGTCCATCTCCACCCGGGAGCGCTCGACGTCCTTCGGGAGGATGACCGTGGTGAACAGCTCGTAGTCCTCGGGGGGCAACCGCAGCAGGATCCGGGTGACCTCGGCCTCCCCGGCCTGCCCCTTGAGTTTGTTGAGATCGCCAACGGTCGGAGCTCGCCCGTCGCCGTCTTTGGCCGCCGAGACGATCGACCGGAAGAAGAGGATCGCTATGGCCACGAGGGCGACGCAGATGAGGATCAGCAAGCCGATGATGAGCTCGACCATTGCTAGCTGACCTCCACCCTGACCTCGACCATGTGCACCTACACCCCGCCGAGGTGTCGGATGACGTTTGCCGTCACCTGCTGGACCAACGGGTCACGGTCAAGGCCGTAGGCCCAGTCCGCGGACCCGCCGTTGAAGACCGTTCCGGCTCCCCGGCGGAACGACGCCATCACCGCATGACCGTGTGCCACCCTGGCCACGTTCTCCGGTTCCGCATCACCGAAGAGGACCATCGACACCCCCTCGAGGTCACCGGGCGGGTCGACGCTGGCCCAGATGGCCGCCGGTGCCTCGCACCGGTCATCGGTGATCGAGTGGAGCCGGGCCGGACAGGTCCCCAGGATTTCCAGGTCCGTCGGCGTGCCGTCCTCGCCGGTCGGCACCGGGCGCCGATTGACCGTGTCGAACGCACAGCCGTCAACCTCGTACCCGACGACAAACGACCCCGCGCCCAGCTGGTCGCCGTAGCAGACGCCGGTGTCGGCGAACGCCCAGTGGTCCGGCCGATGAACGGTGTAGGCCCCGGCGCCGAGCGGCACCCCGTGCCCGACGCGGTGGTAGCCGCCCCGGGTGAAGCTCAGGCCGGTTGTGGAGTTCTCCGGCCGACCGATGAGCGGGTCGGACCACATCGAGGTCAGCAGATGCTGGTCCGGCCCGCCCCGCACCGGATCGTTGCGGCGAGCCGAACCCTTGTGGCACACCATGGTCCGACCGTCGTCCTCATAACGCACCTGCCAGAACGCCGTGTTGCCCGACAGGATGACCCAGTTGCCACCACCTCCGGCGGGCCCCCGTTCCACGAAGTCATCCATGGCGTCCCGCATCCCCCACGACCAGTACTCGTCGTGGCCGACCGACAGGACGAGCCGGTGGCCGTCAAGGACCTCCGGGTGGACGTCCAGATCGCTGTTGATGGCCACGTCGAACTCGAACCCGGCGAGCTGGGCCCAGCGGACGAACCGCCGCTCCCAGTTATGCCACCCCGCGGACGCGGTCAGCAGCGGCCAATCGTGTTCGTGTTGGTAGGCCTGGAGGCGGAGGTGCTCCGGATCGGACGGCGTGTCGACGTTGGCGATACGGCCGTCGAAGTCCACCTCGAACGGCGCCGCGGGGCGACGGAGGTAACCCCGCTCGATCGGCCGCTCGAACGAGAGCGCCTCGGCCCCGGTGTAGAGACAGCGACCACCCCACTGGTTGTAGGCGTTGTAGGTGTTGGTGCTGAGTATCAGCAGGCTCGGTTTCCTCGGGCCGTCAACCGGCGGACGGAGGACAAAAAACGCCTCGCCGACCGACCGTGGATCGCCCGCTTCGCCACCGACTGCGTCGAATCGGACCTCGTAGAACCCGGACGGCCAGGACGGGTCTGTGGTGATGGTGAACGTCGCCGGCCACCCGCAGCCGGTCCGCCAGGCATCCTCGGGAAACGGCTGCTCAGCCGCGGTGAGGTCGTCCCGGGACCAGACAACGGTTCGCTCCGCACCGACCAGCGTGACGGTGACGGCGAACCGGTCCACCCGGCTGGAGCAGTGGACCGGCACCGCCTCACCGGGGGCAAAACTCAGCGGGGCGCAGTATCCCTCGACGGCGGACCAGCGGGTGAAAGCGGGGATGCTCACCGATCCGCGGCATCCTCGACCGGCGGATCAAGCTCCTCAACGAAGGTCCGGAACGAATCGCCGGACTCGACGAAGTCCGAGACCAACCTTGTCTTCTCGTCCGTGCCTCTCAAGGCGGCCAACGGGTCCTGCTGATCGCCGACGTACCCAAGCGCAAAGGCCCCCTGCTGGTAGCCCATCATCCTCAGCAGCTCGTCGTCCAGAGTTCTGGCGATGTCCGGTGGGCAGGCCAGGAACTGGTTCTCCTCCTGGCGGACCCAGCCGACGGCGTAGGTGATGTTGACCCCCTGACGGACACCGTCGCTGGTGTTGGCCCCGCCGCCGTGGAGGACCTTCCCGTCGTAGAACAGGACGCTGCCCCGTCGCATCTCGGCCTGGACGATCGGGATCTCCTCCGCTTCGTTGTCTTCGATCGCGCTGGAGCCGGGACGGATGTTGGTTGCGCCGTTCGCCACGGTGAAGTCGGTCAGGGCCCACATCGTGTTGCACTGCACGTGGTAGTCGGCGGGGAACGGGTAGAAGTCGAACGCCATCTGATCCCGATGCAGCTTCTGGGCGGTCTCGCCCGGTTCGATGGAGATGATCTGGGTCAGGTGGAGCTGGACCGCCGTCGCCTGCCGCAGGAATCGGTTGACGGTGCCAACCACCACCGGGTCCATCACCAACTCCCGGGCCGCCGGACACCGGGCGACCAGCGCACCGGTCCGTCTGGTGAACCGACCGTCGTACACGTCACGGCCGGTGTCCGATCCGTCGACAAACGGTGTGGCCTCCGCAGCCAGCCGGTCCAGGACGTCGTCGCTGGCAAGACCGTCGACGATGGCGTACCCGAACGCCTCGATGTGTTCGCTGATGGCCTCAACCGGGGCGTCCGGTGCGAAGTGGGCTGAGGTTGGCGCGGTCATTCCCCGAGCTTAGCGATGGTCACCGGCCCCGTTCCCGGGCAGCTGCGACCGGGCGGTGCCGTCACCCGACCGCTCTTCGTCAGGCGCCGCGGAGTAGACGGGAGATCCGGAACGCCACGGTGGCCTCGTCGTCGGTCCGCTCCTCGCGATTGTCCGCCATGGTCAGGATTCGTCGGCTGCTCCGGACCCCGAGCCACCGGAACGGTTCCGGCTCCCATCGGCGGGCGTGCACGCCGACCCACGGCAGCGACGTCCGTTCGGTGTCCTCCCCGGCGATCAACTCCGCCATGGTCCGCCCCGCCAGGTTGGCCGCCGCAACACCCTCACCGACGTAGCCGCCAAGCACGCCGACCCCGGTCCGGCGATCGAACCGAAGTCCGGGCACCCAGTCCCGGGGGATGCCGAGCACCCCGCCCCACCGGTGGGTGAACCGCACGTCGGACAGGACCGGCAGCATGTCGACCAGGGTGGTGCGGAGCAGTTCGTGGGACGGTTGATGCAGCTCGGCGCTCCTCGCGATGCGGGACCCCCACCGGTAGGGGACGCCCCGGCCGCCGAATGCCAACCGGTTGTCCTCGGTTCGCTGGCCGTAGATGACCATGAACCGATCGTCGGAGAAGGTCGGCCGGTCGGCCAGGCCGATCTCGGCCATCTGGTCGTCGGTCAGCGGTTCGGTCGCCACCATCAACGAGTAGACCGGCAGCAGTTCCCGGCGCTTGCCCGCAAGGTCCCGGGTGTAGGCCTCGGTGGCTTGGATGACCACGTCCGCTCGCACGGTCCCCCGGGTGGTGGTGACGGTGCCGGCTTGCACGGCCGTGACCTCGGTGTCCTCGACGATGGTCACCCCGGCCCGCTCGACCGCATCGGCCAACCCCCTGGCCAGCCTGGCCGGATCGATGGCCGCGCAGTGGTTGAAGAAGATGCCGGAGCTGGTTCTTGTGCCGTTGAGGTACTGCCGGGCCTCATCCGGTTCGAGGAGTCGAATCTCGTCCTCGGTGAAGCCGAGGCTGCGGTCGTGTTCGATCTCCTCCCGCTGACGGCGGGCTTGCGGCCTGGTTCTGGCCAGTCGGATCCAGCCGCCTTTTTGATAGCCGCAGTCGATCCCCTCCGCCGCGGCGACGGTGCCGATCTCGTCCACCGCGCTGAAGACCGCTCTGGCCTGCCGCATCGCCTCGTCAGGGGACGAGCGTTTCCGGTACTGCTCGAACGAGCCGGCCAGCTCACCGACCGCCCACCCGCCGTTGCGGCCGGACGCTCCGTACCCGCAGAAGTGCTTCTCGATGAGCACGATCCGCAGCGACGGATCGAGCGTCGAGAGGTAGTACGCGGTCCACAGGCCACTGAATCCGCCACCGACGATGGCCACGTCGACGTCCCGATCGCCGTCAAGCGCCGGCCGCC
>JBCCGJ010000368.1:0-5946 GCA_039029335.1 Actinomycetota bacterium
CCGCATAGGCTTTGGGAGGCGCCGCCGGCTCCAAGGAGCAAGACATGAATCGCATGCCGATAGAGAAGTACCAGCAGTTCCCGCAGATCGACATCACCGATCGAACCTGGCCGGACACGGTCACCACCAAAGCACCACTCTGGTGCAGCGTCGACCTCCGTGACGGCAACCAGGCCCTCATCGAGCCGATGGACCCGGAGCGCAAGCGCCTGATGTTCGACAAGCTGGTGGAGATCGGGTTCAAGGAGATCGAGGTCGGGTTCCCTGCAGCGTCGGACACGGACTTCGACTTCGTCCGCCAGATCATCGAAGAGGACGCCATCCCCGACGACGTCACCATCCAGGTGTTGACCCAGTCCCGGGACGAGCTGATCGATCGAACCTATGACTCGCTCATCGGAGCGAAACAGGCCATCGTCCACCTCTACAACTCGACGTCGACCGTGCAGCGCCGTGTGGTCTTTGGTCTCGACGAGGCCGGCATCATCGACATCGCGGTCAAGGGCGCCGAGCGGTGCAAGATGAACGAAGCCCGGATGGGTGACACCAAGATCCGGTACGAGTACTCCCCGGAGAGCTTCACCGGTACCGAGCTGCCGTTCGCCAAGGACATCTGCGAGGCGGTGATGGAGGTCTTTGTCCCAACGCCGGAGGATCCACTGATCCTGAACCTGCCGGCCACGGTCGAGATGAGCAGCGCCAACATCTATGGCGACATGATCGAGTGGTTCCACCGCAACATCGCGGGTCGGGACGCCATCGTGCTGTCGCTCCACCCCCACAACGACCGGGGCACCGCCGTCGCCGCCTCCGAATTCGGCGTCATGGCCGGCGCGGACCGGGTCGAGGGCACGCTGTTCGGAAACGGTGAGCGGACCGGGAACGTCGACGTCATCACCCTGGCCCTCAACCTGTTCAGCCAGGGCGTCGACCCGGAGTTGGACATCACCAAGATCAACGAGCTGCGTCGGGTCGCCGAGCACTGCAACCAGCTGCCGGTCCACCCACGCCACCCCTACGTGGGCGACCTGGTCTACACCGCCTTCTCCGGCTCCCACCAGGACGCCATCAAGAAGGGTTTCGAGGCCATGGAGCAGACCGGCCAGACCCTCTGGGAGGTGCCCTACCTGCCGATCGACCCGCAGGACGTCGGCCGGACCTACGAGGACGTGATCCGGGTCAACTCCCAGTCCGGGAAGGGTGGCGTGGCCTACCTGCTCAAGACCGAGCAGGAGTTGGACCTCCCCCGCCGGTTGCAGATCGAGTTCACCAGGATCATTCAGCAGATCACCGACACCACCGGCAAAGAGATCAGTGGGACCCAGATCTGGGACGAGTTCAAGACCCACTACCTGACAACGTCAAAGCCGTTCGAGCTTGTGTCGTTCGCCATCAGCCAGAACGCGGCCGGCGCCGACCGGGCGGTCATCAGCGCGGTGATGCGGGTTGACGGTGAGGAGCGGACCCTAGAGGGTGATGGTGTCGGCTCCGTCGAGGCGTTTGCCAACGCCCTTTCCGAGGGCCTGAACGTCACCCTCCGGGTGTTGGACTACAAAGAACACGCGATCGGCTCCGGCACGGACGTGAACGCCGTCTCCTACATGGAGTTGGACGTCAACGGCCGGGAGATCTGGGGTGTCGGTATGCACTCGGACATCACCACCTCCTCCCTCCGGGCAATCGTGTCCGGCGTGAACCGGGCGCTCGAGCAGGGCTGACCCGGCCGGTTTCGGATCGCCAAAACGCCGTCCCGCCGGGTAGCGGGACGGCGTTTGTGGTTTTGCCGAGCCGCCGCCCGACGGGAGAGACATCGGGTGGCGGCGAGACGGAACGTCCGCCGGGACGGCCGGTCAGATCGTGATGACGATCGTGTCCGGTCGGTACGTGGCCCAGGCGAACCAGAACGTGTCAAGGTGGCTGACGGCTTGGAGTTGCTCACCGGCGAGCGGCCCGTCGATCGCTTGACCGATGATGTTCCAGGTGGTGCCGGTCTCCTCGTCGACGAACTCCTCACCGCTCCTGCTGAAGGTCAGCGCCGTGCCGTCCGCCGCCTCTGCGACGAACACGCCGGTCTGCCCGACGTCACGGCCGCCGCCGACCTCAAAGCTGTCAAGGGCCGAAGCCAGGCCTTCCAGGTGGAACACCACCAGGTTTCGCCCGCCCTCGGTCACCGGGATCACCGGCTGGACCGCCAGATCCTCGAACCGGACCGCGACGGAGCCGAGTTCGTCGTTGATGCCGACGATCCGAGCCTTGGCCAGCTCCGTCCGGTCGATGTCGCCGTTGAAGAACGCACCGATCGGATCGGAATCCTCGGCGTCATACCCGGGATACGGGTTCTGACCGTACGGCCGCTGGGCGCCGGTGTTGTTCGTCAGGACAAGGCCCTCCGGGTGGGCGTCGCGGAACTGGGAGAACGACACGGTCTGGGCGGGCACGAAGTCAAGCGTGGCCCCGGCGTAGTGGCCGACCAGACCCTGGCCGGTGAAGTGGGCCCAGAGGGACCCGGTCTGGCGGTCGTACATGACCAGTGCGGACTGGTAGAGCTCGCCCGAGGTCCCGAAGTCCAGCACCCGGTCGCCGAATCGCCGATCGAACGCGGTTGCCGAGTTGCACAGCGGGCAGTAGGTCACCGAAACCGGTACGTCGCCGAACTGGTCGTTCACGATCTCGTGCCAGATGAGCACCTGGATGGGATAGGCCTTTGCCACCCCCTCAAGCTCGACCAGGATCACCGCCTCGTCGTCACCGATGTAGTCGATGTCGGAGACGAGGGCGAAGTCCGGGCTGTCGATCGGGGGGATGCCGTCCGGTGGCACACCGCCGGAGCGGATGAGAGCCGGCTCGATCACCGGCGGCGGGAACAGCGGATTCAGCCGGTTCCCGGTCAGCGCCGAATCGGCGGCATCGGTGTCGTAGTCGATTGTCGAGTAGTCGAAGTCGGCGTCAGGAGCAGGAGCCGAGAATCCGGCATCGTCATCGCCAGAGTCTCCGCTTTCCGAGCCGTCATCGTCACCGGATCCGGAGTCGGCATCGGAGGTTTCCCCGGCAGAGACCGAATCAGCCGCATCGTCCGCACCGTCGCTTGAACAGGCGGCAAACCCGAGTGCGGCGATGAGGACAAACAGGAGCTTGAGCACGTTGGGCATGGTCACTCAACCGGGGACGGCGACGGTTTCTTCCCGGGCCGGTCTGGCGGTTCGTCCCTCGATGGTGGTGAAGAACTGACCGACGGCCTTCGCCACCCCGTACGACCACGTCGGATAGGCGTGCACACTCTGTGCCAGCCGGCCGGTAAACGCCCCCAGACGAACGGCCAGGGCGATCTCGGCCATCATCTCCCCCGCTCGCTCAGAGACGATGGTGGCACCGACGATCCGCCCTCCACCGGTCATGCCAAGAACCGGGCGGGGTGCGGCGATGATCTTGATGAAGCCGTCGATGGCGTCGGCGGCAAGGGCCCGGTCGTGTTCGGCCAGCGGCAGTTCGGCAACCTGGGCGCCGGGAACCAGCCGGGCCGCCTCGGCCTCCGTATGGCCGATCCTGGCGATCTCCGGGTCGGTGAAGGTCACCCACGGAACGTGGCCTGCGACGAACCGCTGGGGCCTGATCCGACCGAATCGGCTCACGATGTTTGCCGCAGCAATGCGTCCCATGTGATCCGCGGCGTGGGTGAACTGGAGCCGTCCGGCCAGGTCGCCGGCGACGTACACCCCGGAAACCGACGTCTGCAGGCTGTCCCGATTAGTGACCGAGCCGCGTTCGTCCAGGGCGACGCCCGCCTCGGCCAGGCCGCCCCGATGGGAGTTGGGTTGCCGTCCGGCGGCGACCAGGATCCGATCGGCCACCACCCGGCGACCGTCGGCGAGCACGACCGTCGCCGCCGAGGCGGCCGCCGCTGCGGTTTCACCGGCGGCCGGCTCCACCTGGCTCACCGAGGCGCCGGTCAGTACGGTCACGCCGTCGCCCTCGAGGGCTCGAGTCGCCAGATCGACGGCGGCCGACTCTTCCCTGGTCAGGATGGACGGCGCCATTTCGACCAGGGTCACGCCGACCCCAAGGCGGGCCAGCGCCTGGGACAGTTCCACCCCGATCGGTCCGCCGCCGATGACCACCATGGTCGCCGGTGCCCGGTCCAGTTCCCAGAGACTGTCGGTGGTCAGGAAACGAACACGGTCGAGACCCGGTATCGGCGGGACAAACGGCCGGGAGCCGAGGGCCAGCACAACACCCGCCGCGGTGATCGTCCGGGTTCCGACCTGGAGGGCCGGCGCCCGGCCAACGGCGGTGAGTGTGCCTTCGTCGTCGATTACCTCGATGCCCTCCTCCCGCAACCGATCGGCCGACTCGGTCGCCGCAATGTGGGCCACCACCGATCTGGCCCGGGTGAACGCCTCGGTGAAACCAAGGCCGGCCTTTGCCGCCTCGATGACCGTCTTGGAGGGCACACAGCCCGTGAAGGTGCAGTCACCGCCGAGCGGGCCCCGGTTCACAATCGTGGCCGTTGCGCCCTGGCGTCTCGCCTCCCTGGCCGCCGAAAGGCCGGCCGCTCCCCCGCCGAGAATCGCTACGTCGGTTTCCATGGGTTCTGGTCCTTACCGGGTTTCCTACAGGCTGGCGTGCTGCCGAAACCGATACCGTCCGCCGAAGATTCCGCCGATCGGGGTCCGGCGGGACGGTCAGTCGGTACCGCCGGTTGTGTGCGCCGCGGTTGTTCGATCGCCGCCGACCCCGGTGAAACGGGACATGGCCCTGGTGAATCGTTTTGCGTGCCAGTCCCGGTCTCTGGCGTGAGCGTGGAAGTGGGTGGGGATCTGCCGCATCGTGGTGTCGAGGTACCAGTTGTCGGGCCCGAAGCGTTGATCCGCCGCCTCGCCGAGCGCCCGGTGCAACGCCGTCACCACCTCGTCGCCCGGTTCGGTGCCGTGATGCCACCACACGACCATCGGGACCGCACAGACCTCGCAGTCCGCCACCCACCCATGCTCGGTCTCGGCGTACCAGTGGGTGAACCGGGCCGCCTCGCACAGCTCGCAGTCCTCGTTCTCCGGCGGGAACGGACGATGGTCGGACAGTCCCGGCGATGGGCCGTCGGTCATTCCGGCGATCCGGCGGAAGCCAGCCCGAGCAGCCGCCCCGAATCGCCAGACACACCGGACCAGACGCCGGGAGGTGTGTCGATGCCGACCGCACCGGCCGCCTCCCGGGCGGCGGCGATGAACCGGCGGACTTTTGCCGGGTCTTTCCGTCCGGGGGCCGACTCGACCCCGGAGGCCACGTCGACGCCCCAGGGCTGGAGCAGCTCGACTGCCGACGCCACATTGCCGGGGTTGAGGCCGCCCGCCAGGATGTACGGCCGACCGGCCACGGCCCGCTCAAGGCGGTCCCATTCGAACACCTCGCCACTACCGGGACGGGGGGAATCGATCATGAGGCGGTGGGTGCCGTAGTCCGCACCGGAGGTGAGCGCCGGGTCCTTTATGGAGAACGCCCGAATCACGGCGGCGACCCGCTCGCCGACCCATCGGGTCTCTTCGGGGGTTTCACTTCCGTGGAGCTGAACGACCCGAAGTCCGATGGTGTTGGCCAGCTCGACGACCCGCTCCGGATGATCGTTGCGGAAGATGCCGATCGCCAGAACCTCCGGCGGGAGCCGACGAACGATGTCCTCGGCCTGCCGGGGGCTGACCCGCCGGGGTGACGAGGCGGTCAGATTGACACCGACGGCATCGGCACCGAGGCCTGCGGCCAGCAGCGCATCCTCGGCGTCGGTGACGCCGCAGATCTTCACGAACACAGCGTGCACGGTACCACGACCCGATTGGGGCCGCCCCGCTCTTACCGGGTCAGGATCGAGGTCGGTTCGAGGTCGGGTTAGAGCCGAGGTTCGTGTCGATGTCCAGGTCGGGGTCGATGCCGTGGTCGACCCGTTACGCCACTGCAGCC
>JBCCGJ010000369.1:0-5940 GCA_039029335.1 Actinomycetota bacterium
ACCTCGCCGATGCCGGTGATCTCCCGGATCAGCACCCACGGCGCGCTGGCCGGGCCGGTCTTTTCGTAGAAGCTGACGCTCTTGTTGCCGCCGATGACCAGCAGGTCTCCGTCGACGGCCACCGATCGGCCGAACGCCTCACCTTCGGTTGCCCCGGTGATGACCTGGACCTGGACGAACCCGCCGACCTCGCCCAGGCTCTCGTAGGCGTAGACCTCACCGTCCGGTGTGCCGCGACTGGGGGCGCCGACCACCAGGGAGGTGCCTGCGGCGTCCATGTCGAAGCCCATCTCGAACGAGTCGCCGACGGTCGGCGCCAGGAAACGTTCAACGGGGACGATGTCCGCGCTGACACCACCGGGTGACGTGGCCACCACCGTTACCAACAGCAGCAGCGAAGCGAAGACCGCGAACAGCCGCCCGGTCGGCCGTTCACGGCCGATACCTGTACCCATGTCGACTCCCTTTGCAGGTTCTGCCCGAACCCGTGCGGCGAGGGTAGTCCCCGTCCGTCGCTCCAGTCATCGACCGCACTACAGACGTAGGTCGTATGACCTAGGTGGTCCTGAGCCGGGAAAAACGCCCGAGCAGTCGGAATCCGCCTACACCGCTGAGGTTTCGACCGCTTTCACCAGGACATCGGACATAACGCTTTTACTCACGTCGGCAACTCGTCCAGGAACGCGGCGAGTTCGTTGTCGGCAATCGGGACCAATCGACCGTCGTCGGGAAACGCGCCGGAGCGAACGTCGGCGTCATACTCGGCGAATGCGGCGACGCGTTCCTGCTGCAGCCGGTCCTCCTCCGCCTTGAGATCCCGGTACTGCTTGGCATGCCGGGGCACGTGGCCGCGGTTGGTGCCCAGGATGTCCGTGGAGAACAGGTACTGGGCGTCACACCCCGAACCGGACCCCATGGAGATCATCAGCATCGACGTACGCCGACAGATCTCGGTGGCGACCGCTGCGGGCACCACCTCGATCTCAGCGGCGAACGCCCCCGCCTCTTCGAGCGCCTTTGTCGCCCGGTAGACCTCCATTGCCGTCGCCGCGGTCTTGCCAACGGCCCGGAAGCCGCCTGTCCAGGTGCGACGGGCCGGAATTAAACCGACGTGGGAGACGACCGGGATCCCCTCATCCCGCATCCGGGAAATCGTGGTCAGACTGGCTGCGGACCAGACCGCATCCCCGCCGGCCAGCATGGCGTCGAACCCGGCCCGCAGGTAGTCATCGGTCGAGGCGTGTACCCCGTACTCCAACCCGACAACCATGAAGGCCCCCGGCGCGGCATCCCGGTACGCGGGCCCCATCCGGGAGTCCTGCACGGTGATGATGTCGATTCCCGCGGCCGCGGCCGCTGCGCACTCGTCAACGGAGTCAACGTAGACGTTCGACTTCTGCACGCGGCCCTTGTCGTCCAGGAGGTCCTTCACGGTCGGTCGTTGCGGGGGTGGTTCTGTCACCATGTCGTCCAGTTCTACTCACCGGCCGCCGAGCCAACAAGCGGACCCGGCGTTTCGTTTCCCACACGCAGTCCGATTTCGCTAGGTTCTTCTCATGACCGCGGTGACCAAACGGGACTACAGCCTGGTGGGTCCGGAGAATCGGCGGGCCTTCGACCGTGGCCTTGCCGAGGCAGCCTGGTGGCGGCCACCGATCGACGAGGACCGACTGGTCGAGCTCATGCAGCGGTCGAACGGTCGGGCCACCAGGGACACCGCCCTCTGGCTCGGTCTGATCATCGGTCTTGGCGTTGCCACGGTGGTCACCTGGTTCTCGTGGTACTCGGTACCGCTCCTGTTCTTCTACGGCGCGCTGTACGGGGGCGCCGCGGACTCCCGCTGGCACGAGTGTGGGCACGGGACGGCGTTCCGGTTCGGACCGGCCAACACGGTGATCTACTACATCGCCTCCTTTATGCTCTGGCGGGAGCCGACGATGTGGCGCTGGTCCCACTACCGCCACCACACGGACACGATCATCGTCGGCCGGGACGCCGAGATCGTCTTCCAACGCCCACCGGATGTGAGCAGGCTCTGGGTGATGTTCTCCCACCTCGAGGGCGGCCCGAACATGTGGTGGCGGATGCTCAAACACGCACTGGGCCGAATCGATGCGGACGCTCAGGACTTCGTGCCGCCGTCGGAACGTAAACGGCTGGTCTGGGAGGACCGGATCTTTGTTGCCATCACCGCCGCTGCGGCTGTGCTCAGCCTGGTACTGTGGAATCCACTGCCGGCGCTGCTGGTCGGTCTGCCGACGATCTACGGAGCGTGGCTTGTGGTGTTCTTCGGCATCACCCAGCACGCCGGGCTGCAGGAGGACGTGCTGGACCACCGGCTGAACACCCGGACCGTCTACATGAACCCGGTGTTCCGGTGGCTGTACTCCAACATGAACTACCACACCGAACATCATCTGTTCCCCGGTGTCCCCTATTACGCCCTCCCCGCCCTCCACGAGGAGATCAAGGACTCGCTGCCGCCGCCTCTGCCGAACACCCTGGCCGCCTACCGTGAGCTGCTCGGGGCGCTTCGCCAGCAGGAACAGGACCCGACGTGGGAGCTTATGGATCGGGGGGTGCCGGTCGTTCCGTCCGCCAGCCTCGACCCGATCGACGTCGGCCCCATGGTCCGGGACGAGCTGAAGATCGGCTCGGACGTCGATCTCGGGCCGGTCGACGCGATTGCGGTCGGCCGGGCCCGCCGGGTCGACATCGGCGGCCGGACCTTTGCCCTCTACCGCCTCGGCGAGGACGACGTCGCCCTCAGCGACGGCCTGTGCACCCACGGCCTTGCCCACCTGGCCGAGGGCTTGATCCTGGACTGCACCATCGAGTGCCCGAAGCACAACGGTCGATTCGACCTGCGGTCCGGAGAACCGGTTCGGAAACCGGTCAAGGTGCCGCTGCGTATGTACCCGTGCCGGGTCGTCGACGGCCGGGTCAACGCTGACCTGTCCGACGACTGAGCCGTGCGGGTCATCGTCACCGGCGCGTCCGGATTTGTCGGCTCCAACATCGCCAAGGTCCTGACCGATCGGCACGGCGATCACGTCATCGGTGAGCGGGTCGACATGACGGACCCCGCGGCGGTCGCCGCTCACGTCGAACGGTCCGAGGCCGATGCGATCGTCCACTGCGCCATCCTCAACGACTGGACGTCGATGCACCACGATCGGAACCTGGCGTGGTCGTCATACGTTGAGGCCACAAGACACTATGCGGACGCCGCGGCCGCGGCCGATCTGCCGATGTGCCTGATCAGCACCGATTGGGTGTTCGACGGGACGCAGTCGAACGCAACCGAGGCCACGCCCCCGAATCCGATCAACCTCTACGGGTTCCTCAAGACCGCATCGGAACTTGTGGCGCTGGAGCGTGGCGCGGCGGTGGCGCGGGTCATGGGGGTCAACGGCACCCACTGGGCCCGACCGACAACACCCCGGGCTCAGGACCCGGGGTTCGGCTACTTCGTTGCGTCGCTGGTCGACGCGCTCGAGGCGGGCCTGCCGTTCACGGTCTGGGAGGGCGATGACATCAACGGCATTGCGTCGCCCTCGCTGGCCGCCCACTGCGGTGAGGTGGTCCGGGCGGTGCTTGCCGGGGGTCACGGCGGCGGAACCCATCGGGATGGAACCGCGGTCTTCCACTGCTGTGGAGCGGAGGCCACGTCCCGCCGGCGGCTGGCCGAGGCAGCCGTTGACGTGTTCGGCTTGGACCGGTCACTCCTCCGATTCGGACCGGCGCCCGCCGAGGCGTTTGCCGGTCAACGCATTCCGTTCGACACCAGCGTATCGGCCGAGTCGACCGCGGCGCGACTCGGCACGCCGCTCCTGTCGCTTGCCGACTTGTTGTCCTCCTTTCGGACCGAGCGGGAAACCGGGCAGCTGGCCCGACGTGGCGAATAACCATCTCTGACGACGGGCGGTGACCACTAGGGTCGGGTGGTGACCGGCACCGCCAATAATCGCACCTCCCAGAGCGGCGCAACACCGTCCGGTCCGTCGCAGCGGGAACGGGACATCGGGGTCGGGCCGAACGAACTGCTCGTCCTGATCTCCGCCATCATGGCCCTGATGGCGCTGGGCATCGACCTGATGCTCCCGGCCTTCGACGACATTCGCGCCGCCTACGACCTCGGTGAAGGGTCGAACCGGACCGGCCAGGTCATCACCGTCTTTTTCCTCGGGCTGGCCGCCGCCCAACTGTTCTACGGGCCCCTGGCGGACCGGTTCGGCCGGAAACCGGTGCTGTACGCCGGGATCGTCGTGTCCACGCTTGGCGCCGTCGGCAGCGCCCTTGCCCCGTCGTTCGAGTTGCTGCTGGCCAGCCGGTTCCTCTGGGGTGTCGGGGCGGCGGGTGCCCGGGTGGTGTCAACGGCGATCATCCGGGATCGTTTCGTCGGTTCGACCATGGCCAAGGCGATGTCCCAGGTCATGGCGGTGTTCATCCTGGTTCCGGTTGTGGCGCCGAGCATCGGGGCGGGGCTGATAGCGGTCCTTCCCTGGCGGAGCGTCTTCTGGTTCTGTGTTGTCTGGTCCGGCGTGATCGGTCTGTGGGGTCTTCGGCTGAACGAGACCCTGGATCCGGCCCACGTACGGCCGTTGAGCGTGCGAAGCAGCGTTGCCGGGTACCGGCAGGTGGCCAGGACACCGATCACGTTCGGCTACACGATGGCCACGGTCTTCATCCAGGGTGCCATGACCAGCTACCTGGCAGTCAGCGAGCTGATCATCGGCGAGATCTTCGACCGCCGGGCGGCCTTCCCGTTCATCTTCGGGGTGGTGGCCCTCGGGTTCGGAGTGGCCGCGCTGGTGAACGGCAGGCTCGTAGAGCGGCGAGGCATCGATCGGATGGTCACCACGGGGTTCCTGATCAACCTGCCGTTCGGTGCGGTGCTGGTCGCCGTATCGGTTGCCGGCGACGGCGTCCCGTCGATTTGGGTGTTCATCCCGCTGCTTGCGGCGATGCTGTCCACCTTCATGCTGCTCATGCCGAACCTCAACACCGCCGCGATGACCCCGGTCGGGAAGATCGCCGGGTCGGCCTCGGCATTCACCGGGGCGCTGCGGGTCGCGGGTGGTGCGGCGCTTGCCTCGGTCGCCACCCGGTGGGTCACCGACTCCGTCACCCCGTTCGCCGTTGCCATGCTGGTCTTCTGTGCCGCCGCAGCCGCCACGGTGGCAATCGTTCGAGCCCGGGCGGCCGACCGACCCCCGTCCTGACCGGACCGTCCCGACCGGCACGGCTTGGACGGAGCGGACGTGGTTCGTCGATCATGGGAACGATGACCGACGGCGCACCGGACGAACCGAGGACCAGACTGCACCACACCCACCTCTTTGCGTCCGATATCGACGCCAGCCTTCGGTTCTATCAGCAGTGGTTCGGGGCCGAGGTTCTGGGCGACGAGGTGTTTGCCGGTGCCCGAAACGTGCTTGTGGCGATCGGCGGCGGCCGATTGAACTTCTATGACCAGCCTCCTCGGGACCGGGGCAGGAACGCCGTCCACCACCTCGGCATCCAGACCGAGGACCTCGACGGGCTGGTTGCCAGGATGCGGGCGGGCGGCGTGCCCTTTCGAAAACCGATCACGGACACGCCCGACCTGAGCTACGTGATGGTCGAGGGCCCCGACGGCGTGCTGCTCGAGTTGTTCCAGGCCGATCCGGCGGATCACACCGGTGGCACGGCGCAATGGTTCGCCTGGTAGCGCCGACCGCTTCCTGCAAAGACGTCACGGCCGGCCGGACCGAACCGGCCGCCCGGCGTTTCCCTGCACCGCCTCGCGCCGACGGGTCCCGCTCCGGCCGGTGGCAGTCCAGATCGTCCGGCCCCGGTCAGTAGCCGTCCGAGCCGCCGGCCGCGCCCGCCGAACCGAGGACGTCGCTTAGCAGGCCGCTCGCCCCGAACCGGAAGGTACAGGGGCCGTCCCCGTCC
>JBCCGJ010000370.1:0-5912 GCA_039029335.1 Actinomycetota bacterium
CAACCATTGACTTGGCGTACACCTTGTCCAACAACCAATCAAGCTCCTTGTCTTCTGACTTGTCCTTTCCTGCAACAACTGCTAGTTCCACAAAGTGCCATCTGTTGAGGTTGGGGACGGCGTTGTTCTCGATGAGGACGTCGCTCTGCTCGGCCAGCCGGAGGAACGCTTCACGACCGCCCTCGAGACGGAGGTCAAGTGTGATGCTCCGCTTGTTCCTGGCGTGGGCGTTGAACAGCGCCATCCGGTTCCAGGGTCGCTCGCCGGGTTGGGCGTCCGGGTAGCCGCCCATGATGCCGCCCGCGTCGGCGACATAGTGTTCCGGCGGCCGGGGGAGCGCACCGCGTGTCGCGGTGGGGAAGATCTTGGGGTTGTCGACCCGGATGATCTCGGCCCCGAGGTCGCCGAGGAGACAGGTGGCGTAGGGGCCGGCCCACACCACGGTCATGTCCAGGACACGGATGCCGGTCAGCGGGAGCTCCCGGTCGGCGCCGGACGGGGACGCCGATTCGGCGGCTGTCGGTTCGTCGCCACCGGCCGCGGTGTCGTCGGCGGGTGTCTCTGCGCCGGAGGTCCGGGCGGGTAGTGCCGCCAGGATCTCCCCGGTGTGCTGGCCAAGCGTCGGCGCCGGCCGGTCCAGTTGCCAGCCGTCCGCCATGCGGATCGGGGCCCCGGCCTGACGCACCGGTCCCGCCGCCGGGTGGTCAACGGTCGTGAAGTACCCGCGTTTGTTGAAGTGGCGATCGGCCAGCACGTCGACGGGTTTGTTGATCGCGGTGACCGGCCAGCCGCCGGCCTGGGCGACGTCCATCGCCTCCTGCTTCATGTGGCTCAGCGACCAGGCGATGACGTGGGCGTCGACCTGCTCGGGCACGTCCTCGTCGAAGAGGAACCCGGGTTCGTCGTAGATGGCTGCCAGGTCCGGCTGGTCGACCACCCCGAGCATGCGGGGGTACCAGTTCATCAGGGTGGAGATCTGGACGTGACCGTCGAGGGTCGGACGGCAGCCGTTCGGCAGCGCAGACTGTCGGTAGCCTCCGGGCCGCTCGACGTTCTCACCCCGGTAGGCGGCGTAGAGCAGGTAGGTCATCCGCCGGTCGATCGAGCCGACCTGGGTGTCGACGTTCGACAGGTCGATGTGGACCCCGTCGCCACGGTCGGCGAGGACGAGGCCGGCCATCGCCGACACGGCAGCGATCGTTCCGCACTGGTACTGGCCGACGTTGGCCCCCATCTTCAACGGTCCACCGTCGACCGAACCGCTGGCCGACATTGGGCCGCCGTAGGCGTAGTGGACGATCTCCTCTCCGACCAGGCCGGCGTGCGGACCGGTCAGTCCGAATGAGGTAACGCTCACCACCACCAGCCCCGGGTGTCGGCGCCGCAGCTCGGCGGGGTCGGGGTCAGGCGATGATTGGATGACCACATCGGCGTCGGCCAACAGACGATCCAGGACACCGTCATTGTCACGGTCATCGTCCGGCGGGAGCACGACGGACCGCTTGTTGGTGTTCAGATGCAGAAATAGCGCACTCTGTTCCGGGTCCGGATCGCCGGGGAACGGTCCGGCGGCCCGCGCCCGGTCCCCGCCGGCCGGTTCGATCTTGACGACGTCGGCTCCGTAATCGGCAAGCAGCTTGCCTGCGTACGGTCCGGCGATTCCCTCAGCCAGCTCGACGACGCGGACGCCGGCGAGCGGACGATCGCTCACAGACCAATGTCCTCGAGGACCGGGATGAGATGCCTGCGGAGCAGCTTGCCCGTTGAAGTCCTCGGCAGCTCCTCGGTGATGTGGAACGCATCCGGCCGCTTGAACGCGGCCAGGTGCTCCTTGGCGTGTTCGGAGAGGGCGTCGACCGAACCGCCGGGTCGCAGCACCACTGCGGCGACCACCCGCTCGCCCCAGGTCTCGTCCTTGAGCCCGACGACGGCGGCGTCCAGCACATCATCGTGTTCGTAGAGCACCGCCTCGACCTCCTCGGGGGCAACATTCTCACCGCCGCGGATGATCATGTCCCCGGAGCGTCCGCTGAGGAAGAGGTAGTTGTCGTCGTCGAGGAATCCCATGTCCCCGGTGTGGACCCATCCCTCGTCGTCGATGGTGACCCTGGTTTTCTCCTCGGCGCCCCAGTACCCGTCCATGGCCCGGTAGGTCATCAGCTGGACCTCACCGATCTCGCCGGGGCCGAGCACGTCACCGGAGGCCGGGTCGACCACCCGGATCGCCACATCGTCCAGAACCTGTCCGACGGAACTCAACCTGGCGAGCTTCTGGTCATTGTCCAGCACATGGTCCTCCGGGCCGAGTACGGCGACGGTCGACGTGGTTTCCGTCTGGCCGTAGGCGCCGGAGAAACCGACTCCGTCGGGGAACTGCTCGATGGCCCGCTTGATCACCGCAGGTGGCATCGGGGCGGCGCCGTAGGTCAGCGCCTCAAGCGAACCGAGGTCGGCGGAACCGAATCCGTCGGCCTCCAGGACCTTGGCCAGCATGGTCGGCACCAGGAACGCATGGCTGACCGAGTGGGCGTCGACCAGCTCAAGCCAGCGGTTCGGTTCGAACTGGGACATGATCACCGTGACCCGGCCGGAGTACAGCGCGTTGAGCATCGAGGTGAGCCCGGCGATGTGGTACAGCGGAGCGGCCAGCATCATCCGACCCATATCCGAGCCGTCCGCAGCGTCGTTCGCCCCCATAACGTAGTTGGTCAGCGCACCGTGGTTGAGCTTCACGCCCTTTGGCAGCGACGTGGTGCCGGAGGTGTACAGCAGTGCGGCAAGATCCTCGTCTTCAACGTCGGTGACCAGGGGAAACTCGTCCGCACCGTCTCGTTTTGCCGCGTAGTCGTCGTCCAGGTGGATGACGTGCTCCAGGGACTCCGGCCGGCAGGATTCGATCAGATCCCGGTACCGGGTCTCGCTGAACACCACCTTCGCCCCCGAATCGGCCAGCAGATGGCGGACCTCCTCGTCTGCGGCACGGTAGTTCATCGGTACGACGGTCGCCCCGACGGCGGACACCGCAAAAAGCGCCTCGAGCAGCTCGACCGAGTTTGTTGCGAACAGCCCGACCCGGTCCCCGGGGCCGATGCCAAGCTCGGTCAACAGGCCCGCGGTCTGGGACACCGACGCCCGCAACTCCTCGTACATGATCGAACGGTGATTGCCGTCGGTGCTAGCATCTATGACAACCACCGACTCTGGAGCAATCATTGACGGCAGGTCTAACAAACTGGCCAGGTTCACGGATCCCCCATAGCTGGTCCACTGGTTTGGTCGATTGATCTCTTCTGTGACTGCCCCCCGCCACGGTGCCGACCCGGGAGCCGCTTCGGCCCGGCCGGCCGCCGATCCGGCGACAAATCCCGGTCAAAGAGTGCCACCTTTGACGCCGCCGGTGCAAAGGCCACGACCGACGGGCGGTCACCGATTTGAAATTCTCGTTGCCGATGCCGATAAGGAACACGGTGCCAACATCTAACGACCGTACGATTTTTGTGCTCGACACCTCGGTGCTGCTGAGCGCCCCAACCGCGCTGGATGCGTTCGGGAACAACGATGTTGTTCTGCCGATCGTCGTCCTGACCGAGTTGGAGGCCAAGCGGCACCACCCCGAACTCGGCTGGGCCGCCCGCTCGGCCCTCCGTCGCCTGGAGAAGGTCCGGGAGGAGCACGGCGGTCTGACCGAGCCGTTCCCCATCAACGACGAGGGCGGCACGGTCCGGGTTGAGTTGAACCACGGCTCGGATCACCTCGTGCCGGAATCGCTCCGGATGGAGCCCGGCAACGACTACCGCATCCTGATGGTGGCCCTGAATCTGCAGAGCGAAGGCAACCAGGTCATGCTGGTGACCCAGGACCTCCCGCTTCGGTTGCGGGCCGGGGTGGTCGGCGTCCCGGCGGAGGAGTTCCTCCATCAGGTCGAGGCAGACCTGGAGTGGCGTGGTATCACCGAGCTCTCCGTCACGGCGGAGGACGTCGACCGGCTGTACCGAGACGCGGTCATCGAGTTGGCCGACGCGGACGACCTGCCGACGAACACCGGCCTGATCATCGAGGGTGCCGGGCAGTCGGCGCTCGGCCGGGTCCAGTCGGACGGCAAGGTCCACCTGATTCCCGACCGGTCGATGTTCGGGGTCCGGGGCCGGAATGCCGAACAGCGCATCGCACTCGACCTGCTGGCCGACGACGATGTCGGGATCGTCAGCATCGGTGGACCGGCCGGCACCGGCAAGTCGGTGCTGGCGCTCGCCGCAGGTCTGGAAGCGGTCCTCGAGCGGGGCACCCAGCGCAAGATCATGATCTTCCGTCCGCTGTACTCGGTTGGTGGGCAGGACCTCGGGTTCCTGCCCGGTAGCGAGGACGAGAAGATGCGGCCCTGGACCGATGCGGTCGGGGACGCGCTCGAAGCCATCACAAACGAGAACGCCCGGGAGGAGATCGGCCGCCAGGAACTGATCGAGGTTCTGCCGCTGACCTACATCCGGGGTCGCACGCTGACCGATGCGTTTGTGATCATCGACGAGGCTCAGAACCTGGAACGAAGCGTACTGCTGACCGCGCTCAGCCGCCTGGGCACCGGCAGCAAGGTGATCCTGACCCACGACGTCGCCCAGCGGGACAACCTGCGGGTCGGGCGCCGGGACGGCATCGCCTCGGTCATCGCCAGCCTCCGGGGCCATGAGCTGTTTGCCCATGTGACCCTCAACCGCAGCGAGCGCAGCGCGATCGCCGCCCTGGTCAGCGAAGCCCTGGACGTCGAGTAGGCCCCGATGCGTTCGGGACCCGTCAGGTTGGCGGCGAACGGACAGGCGGCTACCGGGCCGTCAGTGACCGGCCGAGCCGGCGCTCGGTCTCCAAACCTTCGGCCAGTGGCTGGTCGACCGCGGCCCGCAGCGCCCGCTTGAGCGCCCGCAGCGCCGAGCGGTCGTACCCGGCGAACCGGGTGGCCAGGTCACGGGCCGTCTCGTCCGGGTCGTCGGCCACCATCGTCAGGACTCGATTGGCCACCGCCTCGTCCGGTCCCATCGTGTCGGCAAGGGCGATGATGGGCACCGAACGGCGGGTCCCGACCGCCTTGGTCAGCGACTGGGTCCCGCCCGCTGCGGGCAGCATGCCAAGCTTGGTTTCCGGCAGACCGAGTTTGGTGGTCGGACCGCCTATGCGCAGGTCGCACAGCATGGCCATCTCCATCCCGCTGCCCACCGCCACCCCGTGGATCGCCGCGATGGTGGGGATCGGCAGGTCCCAGAGCACCCCCCACGGGTCCCGGTCCCAACGGATCCGCCTGGCCTCATGAATGGACGCCGCAGACCCGAACTCCGAGAGGTCGGCGCCTGCGCTGAAATGTTCGCCCGCTGCGGCGAGGATCATCGCCCCCAGGTCGTCCAGGTCCCGGACCGCGGTCAGCGCCTCGATCAGGCCGTCCCGCATGTCAAGGTCGAAGATGTTCAGCGGTGGTGCATCGAGGGTGACCACCGCAATCCCGTCGGCCAGCTCCAGGTGGACGGTGCTCATCGGTGGACCGTGCTCATCGGTGGACCGTGCTCGTCTGTGGAACCGTCGTCTCGCCGACTTCGGCCACCGTTGGCTGACAGGGCCCGGTGGGGTTGAGCGGCCGGATGACGTCTGCCATCGCCAGTTCAACGTCGACCCCGGAAGCCGGTCGGCCATCCGGCGCGGCCTTCGCGTCGTCGGTCGGGGAGAGGAGGTCGACTGCGGCGGCATAGGCGGCGACACCGGTCAGGAAGTCCGGGTAGGCCACCGGCGCAGGCACCGGCGTGCCCGGAACGCCGGCCACGTTCGCCGGTTCCGTTTCCTCTGCCGGAGACATCGCCGCCAGGCCGGAGGCGGCGTGGACCCCCGGCCCGTAGGCGGACCAGGTGGCCTCCGGCCCCGCTGCGGGGAACGCC
>JBCCGJ010000371.1:0-5881 GCA_039029335.1 Actinomycetota bacterium
CGGTCCGGACACGTTTCTGGCCAGGGGTGTCTCGATCAGTGCGTCGACTCTGGCCGACACGCCGGTCGCGGTGCGGGTCGGTGGCCGTCTGGTGGACACCGGTGCCCGGCTGGTCGGCTGCGCCGTCGGCCGCGGTGCTCGTATCGGCAACGGCATCGACATTCCGGCCGGCTACACCGTGCCGGCCGACACCCGGCTGGCCGCCCGGCCGATCCCCCACATCGAAGCTGATCCGCCGAAGTCGTCACCGACCACCCTCTTGCTGGACGGCGGTCGGTTCAGAACCCTTCCCACTCGCCGTACCAATCCCCAGTGAAAGGACATCCCACGATGATCGACACCTCTGTTCCCACTTCCTCTGAGACCGTTCGGTCGGCGTCCGTCGCGATGACCGACGATCCGTTCCGGCGAGCGGTGATGGACGCCGCCGCAGACCCGGTCGCCTCCGGGGTCGGCGAGCTCCTGACCGAGCTTGCGGCGCTCGCCGATGCAGCATCGACGCGGACCTCGGCCAACGAGGTACTCCAGGCCCGGCTGCACTGGCTGCACTACGGAGATCATGAGCCGAGTCACCCGTTCCGCCAGTGGTTGGCCACCGCCGGCCACCCGTATTTCGAGCGGGCCGCATCGATACCGACCGGGCGAACCACCGGCGCATCTCACGCCTCGTTCGTCGACCGGCTGGCCGCCGAACAGGAGGCGCTGTCGCCGCTGCGTCACCCCTTGTTCCAACGGTGCTTCCGTGAAGACGGTGACCTCGAGGACCTGAAGGTCTACCTGCGGCACAAGTGGATCATCATGTTGACGTTCTGGCGATCGCTCAGCGAATTCGGCATGCGCCTGCAGCGCCACGACGTGGCCAACCTGGCAAACACCGCTCTGGTCTATGAGAACGTGTTCGAGGAGCTTGGTACCGGTGACCCTGCCGAGGCTCACATGGTCAGTCACTTCAAGCTGCTCCAGGCGATCGGTGTTGACGTCGGCTGGGACGACGAACCGGAATTCACCGAGACCCGGGAGTATATCAACTTCCGCATGTTCTGCATGCGCCATCCCAACCCTGCCTGGGGCCTCGGTTCGTTCTACTCCCAGGAGGCGACGTCGCTCGAGTACACCCTGGGTCACTACGACCAGCTGCGTCGGTTCGGCGTGTCCCACGACACCGCCGAGATCTATCACGCCCACGACGCGATCGACGCTGAACACACCGACGAGATTCTGACCATCATCAATGATCTGATCAATGACGACCGCAGTCGGTCGACCGTGCTGCTGGCTCAGCAACACCAGATGCACCTGTGGAACGCCCACTTCGATCGGGTTCTGGACCGGATCGAGCAGCGGGACGGTCTGACGAACCCGGCCGGTGGCCGGTGATCATGGCCGACCGATTCCGAAGCGCGATCGCCCAGGGAGAGGGTGTGCGAACCGCCGCCGATCTCGACCGGCTCGCCTCGGCCGTCGCCGCGGTCGTCTCGGGGAGTATCGCCGCCGGTCGAATCGCGATCGCGACCGCCGATCGCAGTGCTGCGGTCGCCGCATTGTTCGGGGCATGGGACGCCGGCCGTCTCCCGGTGATCATCGGGGAGACACCGCCTCGCCCGGGGTCGATCGAGGCCCGTCAGCTGGTTGACCGGTTGGTGACGTCGGCCCCGTCGATGGTGCTGGCCGACGACGGCTACCAGAACCTCCTCACCGGAGCCGGATTCATCGCGGCGTCGGTGAACGTCACCGATCTCGGCCCGCTTCGGGCCTGGTGCCCGTCGGAGCCACCCGTAGCACCAAACCCGCCGGGCGCCGCGTTGCTCGTCTTCACCTCCGGGTCGACCGGAACCCAGAAGGCGGTGGTCTTGTCAACCGAGGCGCTCAACGCCATAGCGGCAACAAATCGGCTGGTGTATCGGCTGACCGTCGAGGATCGGTTCCTCAGCGCGCTGCCCCTCACCCATCTCGCCGGGCTGACCAACGTGCTGGCTGCGGTGGCCGGCGGGGCTGAAGTCTTGGTTGCCCCACCGGTTGTGTTCGGTCACGAGATTCGCTCGTTCACCGCCGACCATCGGGTCACCGTCGCGGGGTTGGTGCCGTACCAACTCCACCAGATGTTCGGGCGAACCGGGCGTGCCGAGGGCTGCGGGCAGGAGCCCACCGGCGCCGCATCGGACCGCCTTGACGCACTCCGATTGATCGTCAGTTCCGGTTCTCGACTTTCGGGCCACGTGGCAGCGGCCACCACGGCGGCGGTGCCCGGCGCGACGCTGGTCAACGCCTACGGCCTGACCGAGGCGTTCCGCAGCTTTGCCGCCAGGGTCGACCCCGATGCCCCCGGCGATATCGGTCAGCCGGTGCTCGGCGTATCGGCCCGGCTCGTCGTTCCGGAGTCCTCGATTCCCGCCGAGCCGGGGGCCGTGGGGGAGATCCAGCTACGGGGCCACAACCGGTACGACGGCTACTGGCAACCGGATGGCACGGTGGAACCGCCACCGCTGTGGTTGCCCACCGGTGACCTGGCGACGGTGGACCATCGAGGTCGATACCACCTCATCGGGCGTCAACGGACCTACGTCAACGTCGGTGGTCACAAGGAAGCGGTGGAAACGATCGAGGAGGTGCTCGAACCGACGGCCCCCGGCCGGCTGGCGGTGGCGCAGGCGCTCGACGACCGAGGCCTTGAACAGGTGGTCGTCGTCGCCGAGGCCGGTGCCGGGGTCCGCCTCGGTGACCTCCGGCGAGCCGCCCGGCCGTTGGCGCCCGCACTTCGACCGACCGCCGTGGTCGAGGTGGATCACCTTCCCCGAACCGCGGTCGGCAAGGTCGACCGCACCTCACTCATCGAATTGGCACAGACAGCAACAGGAACAGGAGCAGGCCAGTGAACAACATCGACACCAATCGGACAGGCGGACACGATCCGGCCACAACCGACTTCGACCGGTTCATCGTTGACTTCTCACCGGAGTATGCCGAGCAGTACACCACCCGTCGGCCCGGCTATCCGGACGAGCTGATCGACTGGATGGCGGGGCTGGCCCCGGCTCGGGACCACGTCTGGGATGCCGGCACCGGGACGGGCCAGTTTGCCGTGCCGCTGGGATCCCACTTCGATCGGGTGACCGCCAGTGACTCGAACCAGGACATGTTGGCCAACGCCACCAGGCATCCGAACGTCACCTATCACCACTGGCCGAGCGAGGTGCCGGAGCTGCCAGACCGCTCCGTGGACCTGATCACCGCGGGCATGGCCGTCCACTGGTTCGACGCCGACGTCTTCAACCCGGAGGCTCGCCGGGTGTTGCGGCCCGACGGTGCCCTCGCCGCGTTCGCCTTCTATTTCTTCGAGATCGATCATGGCATCGGGTCCCTGGTGAAGGAGTGGTACGAGGATTCGATGACCGGGTACGAATGGCCCCAGCTGACCGTGTTGCGCCAGGGCTACCAGAACTTCGAGCTGCCGTTCGAGCCCATCGAGGTGCCGGCGTTCACCATGAACGAGTCATGGACGTTTCACCAGATGGCGTGGTTCCTGCACAGCTGGATCGTGGTGAAGCGGGCCAGAACCGCCGGGGTCGACGCCCTGTCCGAGCTGCTGCCCCAGGTCGCCGACCGGTGGCCGGGCGGACCGGACACCAGGACCTCCGTCCGGTGGCCCCTGTTCGGTCGGGCCAGCCGGCTGGTCGGGTAGGTCGAGTCCGCCGGCGTCCGGACGGACGTCGGTTCGCCGTGGCGGCGGCCCCGCGAACCTGTGAGAAGTCTGTTGGGCTTCTCACAGGATTCGCACAGGTGCGATTCCTACCGTCTGCTGCATGGACACCTCACCAAAACGTTTCCTCGCAGTTGCCCTCATCACATCGCTGTCGCTCATCACCGCCGCATGCGGGAGCGACACCGCAGAGACCGCACTCGGTCAGGACACCGAACCCGCTGCGGCCACCGACGCCACCGACATGCCTGGCGAACTCGCGTCGGACTGGGTCGGCTCCTACGAGCTGATCGATGAGGAGTTCGGCACGATGGTCGAGGTCACCGTCGAAGACGGGATTCGGACCATCGTCTCCAACACCCTGCCGGACCACGAGACGGGAGAGTTCCCCAACGACGGGAACCCGAATGCGATCGAGGAACAGGCCCAGGTCTGGGAGTACCCGGCCACCGGGACCAACACCGGCACGGCCACCCCCGTTCGCCAAACCGGCGTGGCGGTCAACGGGGTCAAGTTCGAGCCCGGCACGGGCGAGTCCGTCACCTGCGCCGGCGGTGAGACGTACCGAATCGAAGCCCTGCAGGACGTCTACGACCTCGGCCTCGATTTCAACAACGCCCACGTGCAGCCAGGCGGCGAATACCACTACCACGGTGTCTCCTCCCTGCTGGTCGACGCCTACTCGACGGACAACGATCTGGTCCACATCGGCTTCGCCGCCGACGGGAACCTGATGTACTACTCGAAGTCCGGGGCGTACGCCTCCAGCTACGTGCTGAACGACGGCACGCGGGACGGGACGGACTGTCTGGCCTCCGGGCCGGACAGCGAGAGCTTCGACGTGGCCGGGTCGGCCATCGACGGGACCTACACCAGCGACTGGTCGTTCGAGGCCGAGGCCGGTGACCTGGACGAATGCAACGGCGTCGAGATCGACGGGACCTACGTCTACCTGGTGACCGACAGCTACCCGTTTGTCGGCCGCTGCGTGATGGGCGAGGCGAGCGGCGACGCCGGCCCGGGTGGCGGTGCACCGCCCGCCGACAGGGCCGGGGAGGGCGCAACCGGACCGGGCGGCGCCGCAGGCGATGACGGTGCTACCGGCCGACCGGGCGACGCCCCGGACCTAACCGAGGCTGCGGAAACACTCGGCGTCACCGAGGCGGCGTTGATCGAGGCACTCGGCTCCCCGCCGGACTTCGGCGCCGCGGCGGAAGCACTTGGCATCGACGTCGCCGAGTTGGAAGCCGTCCTACCCGCACCACCGAGCGGCCGCTGACCCGGGCGGACCGAACCCAGGAGGAAGATGATGACAACACAATCCGACACCACCACCATACGCACCCGCCGCCTGCCGCTGCTGCTCATCGGCGTCGGTGCCGTGGCCGCCGTTGCCGCCCTTGGCCTCTGGCTGTTCTTCGGCGGTGACACGCCGGACGAGGTCTCGCTCGACGCCGCGATCGAGAGCCTGGACGACTCCGACACCGAATCGCCGGCCGAAACAACCGTTGCCGCAGCCGATGCCGACAACTCCGTCGGTGACGGGGCGGCGGTCCTGGACGGGGAGTGGTTCATCGACACCGAGACCGGCGACTTCGACTACGAGACCGCCAGCGGCTCCTTTGTCGGTTTCCGAATCGAGGAGGAACTGCGCAACGTCGGCTCGACCACCGCGGTGGGCCGGACCGGTGACATCACCGGCTCGCTGACGATCGAGGGTACAACCGTGACCGCCGCCGCCTTCGAGGTCGACCTGACCACGATCACCACCGAGACCTCGAACCGGGACGACAACGTGCAGGACGCGCTGGAGACCGGCACCTTCCCGACCGCCACGTTCGAGCTTACCGAACCCATCGATCTGGGAGCGGACGCCGCCTCCGCCGAGGCGGTGACCACAACCGCCACCGGGTCGCTGACCATCCACGGGGTCACCCGGACCGTTACGTTCGAGATGGACGCGCAGTTGGTCGATGACGTCATCGTCGCCGTCGGCAGTACAACGATGCTGTTCTCCGACTACGGCGTCGAGGTACCGAGCGGCGGCCCCGTGATCACAGTCGATGACTTCGGTGTGGTCGAACTGCAGTTCCTACTGCGCCGGTAGCAACGGTTGAACGAACCGCCGCCGTCCCGGGCCGCCACCATCGGCCCGAGACGGCAGCAAACCGGAACAGCACCGAC
>JBCCGJ010000372.1:0-5815 GCA_039029335.1 Actinomycetota bacterium
CCGCCACCGAGATGGCGGGGACACGGAACATCTCAGGGGGAAGAATCGTTTGACGGCGCCAACGCTCGATAAAGAAGACGCACAAAAGCCGGGGGGCGAATCGAACCCGCGGCCTGCCAGACGCAGACAGTTCGAGGGGCGCGATCGCAAGGTCTTCCTTGCGATGATCATCATCCCCACCGCCATCCACGTCACGATCGTCTGGATCCCGACATTCCTGTCGATCCTGATCTCCTTCACCAAGTGGGACGGCATCCGGTTCGAAAACCTCAGCTGGGACGGACTGACCAACTACGACGTCGTCCTCTTCGGGGCCTTCCAGCGGGACACGATCCAGGCCATCCTGAACAACTTCTGGCTGCTGATCTTCCTCTTCCTGGGACCAACCCTCCTCGGGATGTTCCTGGCCTACCTCCTGGACAAGGATCTTCGGGGTACCCGGATCTACCAGAGCCTGTTCTACACGCCGGTTGTGCTTTCGCTGGCGGTTGTCGGGTTCATCTGGCAGAACGTCATGTACGACCAGCAACACGGTCTGGCCACCTGGGCCTTCAACAACGGCGGCACCGTGGACTGGCTGGGCAACCAGGACTTCCTCTTTGAGATCGGCGGCTACGGCCTGTCCAAGAACTTCGTGGCCATCCTCGCAGCGATGGCCTGGCGGCACACCGGCTACATCATGGTGCTGTACCTCGCAGGCATGAAAAGCGTCGATCCGGCCCTTCGGGAGTCCGCCTCGCTTGACGGCTGCAATGAGTGGCAGACCTTCCGCCACGTGCTGTTCCCCACACTGCGGCCGATCAACGTGATCGTGATCGTGATCACGGTGATCGAGGCACTCCGGGCCTACGACATCATCGCCGTGCTCAACGAACCCCGGAACACAGAGCTCCTCTCCCACCTCACCACCAACGCGCTGATCGGTGAGGGTGCGGACAATATCGGCCGAGGATCGGCGTGGGCAACCATTCTGTTCCTGCTCTGTATCGGCTTTGTGCTCTGGTACGTCACCAACCACTACCGCAAACAGGATGCAACCGTATGACCGGCACCTCTGAGACCCTCGACCGGACGGCATCCGGCGATGATCGTCCCAAGAAGGACACCAAAGCGCGCGACAAGGTGAAACGAGACCCGGTTACCGGTGAGCTGAAGAAGCCGATCCGACCGGCACGGATACTGCTGCATGTGTTCCTGGCGTCACTTGGCATCCTCTGGATGGTCCCGCTGACCATCTCGGTCTACTCCTCGTTCCGACCCTTCGCCGTCACCAGCCGGGACGGGTTCCTGTCCTGGGGTGGCGGGTTCAGCCTGGAGAACTACCGGACCGCACTGGAATTCGGCGACTTCTATGACAAGTACTGGAACACGGCGCTGATCTTGATTCCGTCGCTGATCCTCACGCTGTTCCTGGCGTCGCTGATCGCCTTCGCCTGCAGCCGGTTCAACTGGCGGTTCAATATCTTCTTCCTCATCCTGTTCACGGCGGGCAACCTGCTGCCCCAGCAGATCATGGTCGCTCCCCTGTTTCAGGCGTTCAAGCGAATCCCGCTGCCGGAGATCCTGTCGAACTCCGGCAAGCTGAACGGCTCGAACTGGGCGATCATCCTGCTTCACGTTGGGTTCCAAATGGGGTTCTGCACCTTCGTGTTGAGCAACTACATGAAGCTGTTGCCGAAGGAGTTGAACGAGGCGGCGATGGTGGACGGGGCCAGCCTGTGGACCCAGTACCGCCACATCATCATGCCGCTGACCCGGCCGGCGCTTGCCGCCCTCGCCACGCTGGAGTTCGCCTGGATCTACAACGACTACTTCTGGGCCGTGATCTTCGAGCAGCGGGGCGACGATCGTCCGATCACCTCCGCACTCTCAAACCTGGGCGGTGAGTTCGTGACGAACACCAACCAGGTGTCCGCAGCGTCGATCTTTGTGATCATCCCGGTGATGATCGTGTACTTCGCGCTGCAACGACACTTCATCGCCGGCCTCACCCTCGGGGCCAACAAGGGCTAGAACGGTTCGGGGTCGGGCGGCCGGTTTCGGCCGCCTGGTTCCCGCCGTCCGGTTCGGCCATTCCGTTCACTCGTCCGAGTCAGCCGTCCAAGTCAGCCGTCCGAGTCACGCGTCCTAGTCAGCCGTTCAATTCACTCGTCCGAGTCACGCGTTCAAGTCAGCCGTTCAATTCACTCGTCCAAGTCACTCGTCTGATTCGGCGTCCAGCTCGCCACAGTGCAGAAGTTCGGGTCGGCGTCCACACGTGACACCGAACTCCTCGTACTCGCTGTCGAGCGGGGCCGCGGCAAAGAGCTGATCGCAGGATCGCCCTGACCCCTCCTCGCAGGCAGCCCACAGTGCATCGAGCGTCGGGTCGTCGCCAAAGGTGAACGGCTGGTCGGTCATGGCCAGCTCGGTCGACGGTTCGACCGCATCGGTGTCACCGTCCAGCACCGCTCTGGCCCGTTCACAGTTGGTGACCAGTTCGTCGGTGGCCGCCTCGCTGAGCGGGTTACGGCCGAGCTCGACCCTGGCCACGTTGAGCACACAGTCAACAACGGTCTGGTCGACGGACTCATCGACCAGCCGGGTCTCCACTTCGGTTGCCCAGTCGGCGGCGGTTTCCTGCTCGGCCGGGCCACCGCAGGCCGCGGCGACCAGAAGGAGTGCGGCCGGGATCAGCACCCGGCCAAGACGGGACGGACGCCACCGGCGGCCTCGGCGCTCAGCCAAGGATCCCGCTCCCCACACCGATCAGCTCGATCCAGGTTCGGCCCGGAGTGAGGCCGATGACCGTACCGTCGGCGGTGGTCAACGTAGCAACGCTTCGCAGGGTCGGTCTGGTCCAGACGCCGTCGATGCGCCTACCGGACGTGAAGACGGTTGCCGGACCGGTCCCGACGAACACGAATTCCGGGACGTTCGCCCCCGAGGAGTCCACCATGCCGCTGGGGACCTCCCGGGCTTCGATGATCACCACGTTGGCCGCCGAGACCTGCTCGCCGGAGGCGGTCATGTGGGCGTTGCCGCCCTGGGTTCGCAGCCAGGCCGAACCGTCCCAGGTCCAGCCGGCTCGGGACGCCGGGTAGGACACCGTGAGGGAGGTGTCCTCGACGCCACCGGGGTCGGACCCCTCCGCCCGGTAGGCGAACTGGGGCGGCGGCGGCCCACCGGTTGCGGTGGCCCAGTGAGGAGCGGTATCGCTGTAGAGGTTCGACGGCGCAGACCGGTAGGAGCTCCGCCAATACCCGGAGCTGGTACCGGCATTGCGGTTCTGGACCGTGCTCTGGGCCCGGAGCAGCGCGTCGGTGACGGCGTTGGCTCCGGAGTACAGCAGTAGCGGTGCGCCCAGGCCGTTGATGATGCCGATGTCGGTCGTTCGACCGGACCGGATCGGACCGACGATCGACGGATTGCTGTGGAAGATGGCGGCGAAGCGGGTGATACCGCCCTCCACCTCCTCCTCGACGATGATGTCGGCGGCGTTCAGTCCGCTCTGGGGCCGGGCCCGACTTCCGTTGTCGATCTTCACCACGGCCGCCGGACGGTTCGGGACCTCGCCGGCCAGTCCGGTCAGCGGCAGAACACCGGGGACCGCGGCAGGCGGCGGTGCGACGGCAGGGGCCACGATGGCGTCGGGATCGAGCGAACCGACGATGCCCTGGTAGATGGACGTGTCCCCGCCACCGCCTCCGGCAACGGTGGTGGCCGGGGCGGCGCCACTCCCCGAGGTGGTTGGCGGGGTCGAGCCGGCGCTCGTCGTCTCCACCGCCTCGGTGGTGACCGTGATCGGGCGGTCGCCGGCGATGAAGGCCAACTCCTCCGGCGGCGGGTCATCGATGTCGCCGACCGCGGCGAACGTCGGTGCGGTCGAGGTCATCTCGGCCGGCGTCGACGTGGTGGTCGCGGCCGGAATGGAGATTTCCGGGAGGGTGGTCCCGCCGGCCCGGGACGCCGCGG
The DNA here is from genome assembly GCA_039029335.1 of Actinomycetota bacterium. GTDB lineage: Bacteria > Actinomycetota > Acidimicrobiia > Acidimicrobiales > SZUA-35 > JAHELU01. Next base: position 3,955 of record JBCCGJ010000372.1, read on the forward strand.
AGGGCTGCGCCCGGCCGTCGGCGCCACAGGCGGCGGCGATCAGCGCGATCGCCACGGCCACGAGCAGCGGACGCCGCCCGGCTGTCCGAGAGGCTCCGGAGTAGAACATCGATTGCCTCCGATCAGCCGAGCGCACCGGAGCCCGCCTCGATCAACTGGACCCAGGTGCGACCCGGGGTGAGCTCGATGGTGTCGCCGGAGGCGGTGGTCAGCGTTGCAACGCTGTTGAGGGTTGGTCTGGTCCACACCCCGTCGATCCGCTTGCCCGCGGTGAACACGGTGGCCGTGCCGGTGCCGACGTAGGGGAACTCCGGGACGGCCCCGCCGGAGGAGTCCGTCATGCCGGTTGCCACCCGTTCGACTTCGATGACCACCACGTTGGCCGCGGCGATCTGATCGCCGGAGACCACGAGGTGGGCCGTACCTCGCTGCCACCGAAGCCACTGCGTGCCGTCCCACTCCCAGCGAGCGGATGAGGCGCCGTAGGTGATCGTCAGCTCGTCGTCGTTCGTGCCGGGAACCGGCTCGCCGGCATCGCGGTAGGCGAACTGGGCCTGGGGCGAACCGCCTTCGGCCGACGCCCAGTGCGGTGCGGTGTCGCTGTAGAGGTTCGACGGGGCGCTGCGACTGCCGTCCCGCCAGTAGCCGGAGGCGCTGCCGTGGCTGCGGTTCTGGATGTCGGTGTTGCTGCGGAGGATGCCCTCGGTGATCTGATTCGCCCCGGAGTAGATCAACAGCGGTTCGCCCAGGCTGCTTATCAGGCTGAGGTCGGTCGTCCTGCCTGACCGGACCGGACCGACGATGCTCGGTGTGCTGTGGAAGACGGCTGCGAAGCGGGTCACCCCGCCCTCGACCTCCTCCTCGATCACGATGTCGGCGGCGTTCAGCCCGGTCTGGGGAACGGCGGCCGACCCGTTGTCGACCTTGACAACTGCGGCCGGCCGATCGGGGACGTCGGCGACAAGACCGGTCAGTGGTGCGGTACCGGCCGCGGCGTACGGCGGGGCCATGACCCCGGGAACAACGATCTGGTCGAGCCCGAGGTTGCCGATCCGGCCGCGATAGATCCCGTTCGGGTCACCGCCGGAGCCGACGACAATGGTGGTGACCGGCGGAAGCCCGCTGCCTTCGGTGGTCGGTGTTGTGGGGGCCGGCGGTTGGGGGATGGTGGTCGTTGGCTGAGCGATCTCCGAGCCGTCCTCACCAGCGTCGTCCGGCTCGGTAACGTCGGATCCCGGGGTGAGTCGTCTGTCGGTCTCGGCCGAGGTTGTCGTCTCGTCTCCGCCTGTGTCGCTGAATGGCAGCGCGCCGTCGGCGTCGGTGGTCTGGTCACCCGACCCGCCACAGGCGGCCGCAAGCAGCGACACCGCAAACAGCACGGCGCCGAGGCCGGTCACCGGGCGGCGGGCAGCCCTCCGATGTGGTGCGGCGGTGGTCGGGTAAAACGAGTGGTTGTCTTCGGCGGTCATGGCTGGATGGCACCTCCAAGGAGGACCATCGACCTAGCCCAGCGGTTGTTGAGGGGTTCGAACGACCTATGTCGGGACGAATTGCCGAGGCCCGCGGACCGGCGGTGGCCTACGCTCGTTGGGTGACCGCTGTTCCGTCACCGCCGGGAGCCCCGGAACCGGCCCGCACGCTGATCCTCGGCTGCGGCGCGCTCGCCGCCGAGCTGTTGGAGCTCGTCCGGGTCAACAACCTGTCCCACGTGACGGTGGACTGCCTCCCGGCGTCCCTGCACCACAAGCCGGCGCTGATCGCGGCTGCGCTCAACGAGCGGCTTGAACGACTCGAACAGCGGGAGGGACCGGCGTATCAGCAGATCCTGATCGGGTACGGCGACTGTGGCACGGCGGGGGCG
>JBCCGJ010000373.1:0-5780 GCA_039029335.1 Actinomycetota bacterium
ATGCGATCCTCACCGCCGCAGCGGACCTGCTGCTCGAGGTGGGTTTTGATCGGATTCGAACCCAGGACGTGGCCGAGCGGGCCGGCGCGGGTAAGGGGGCGATCTATCGTCGGTGGCCGACCAAGGAGGCGCTTCTGGCCGAGGCGATCCGCAATATGCCTGCCGGTGAGGCGCCTGTAACCGACGACCCCGTCGAGGATCTCCGCACCTTGGTCGGCAGCCGCTGCCGGTCGGCCGAGGAGAAGCCGGACCTAGTCCCCGGCCTCATCTCCGCCATGCGGACCGACGATGGCATCGAGGCTGCGGTCAAGGACGGGTACGACCTGTCCTACGTTCGGGACACCATCGCCAGGATCATCGGGGCCGACCATCCCCATCTCGATCTGCTGACGGACATCACACAGGCCGTCCCGCTCATGCGGGCGGCGTTCACCCCGGAGACGCTCAACGGTGACGCCATGACCGAGGAGATCGTCTCCCTCATCGGGTCACTGGCCGGCTAGTCCAGTTCGGCCAGCCTGGCCCGGATGTGCCTGCGCTCCGCCTCGTTGTCGCACAGGTCGAGCGCCGCCAGGTACGACGCCCTGGCCAGCTCGACATCGCCTGCCCGAACGGCGAGGTCACCGCAGACCGCGGCGAAACGATGATGATCGCCGAGCACATCCTTGACGTCGGCGAGGAGGGCAAGGCCGTGTTGGGGGCTCTGCGCTTCGGCAACGGCGACGGCCCGATTGAGCCGGACGATGGCCGAGCCGGTCAACGCCTCGAGGTGCCGATAGTGTCCGGCGATCTCCCGCCAGTCCGTGTCGGCGGCATGGTGGGATCGGGCGTGGGCGGCGGCGATCAACGCCTGGAGGCGCAGCTGTTCGGTGTATCCCTCACCCTGGCCGAGCGTGTCGACCAGCTGGAGGCCGATTGCGATCTCGTCGTGATGCCATTCGGTCCGGTCCTGATCCGCGAGGGTGACCAGCTCGCCGTCGTTTGCCCTGGCATCTCGACGCGAGTGCTGCAGGGTCAACAGTGCCAGCAGCGCTCGCGGCTGTGGCGCCTCGGGGGCAACCTGGTGCAGGACGGCGGCCAGATGGACCGCATCGCCTGCCAGATCGACCCGGAGGAGGTCCGGTCCGGTGCCGGGGGTGTACCCGGCGGTGAACGCCAAATAGATCGTGCGGCAGACCTCATCAAGCCGGGACCGGAGCTCGTCAGCCACCGGTGCACCCAGAGGGATGCCGGTGCCGACGATCTTCTTCTTGGCCCGGGTGAGGCGGGCTGCCATCGTCGGAGTGGGAACCAGAAAGAGCCGGGCGATCTGCTCGGTCGGCGTACCGATCACCAGCCGAAGGGCCAGCGCCGACTGTGACTCCTTCGCCAGCGCCGGATGGCAACAGAGCAGGATGAGATGGAGCCGGTCATCGGCCGACTCCATCTCATCTCCCGGATTGTCGGGTGGTGTCCAGTCCGGCCTGACCGCAAGCAGCGGCGCCTTCCGTCCGGCGATCGCCTCCGCCCGCAGCCGACCGACGATGATTCGGTTGGCGGTGGTGTAGAGCCACCCGGCGGCATTGGTCGGCATGCCGTCAGCCGGCCAGCGTTCCGCAGCGCGGGCGAACGCCTCGCCGAGCGCGTCCTCAGCAAGATCGAGACGCCTGGTTCGCGCCACCAGCAACGACAGCAGCCGACCCCATTCCGCCCGGTGGGTCGCTGCCAGCGTCAGGTCACTGGACGTCGAGGACGGGCCGGATCTCGATGTCATACGGGGGCAGGGTCCGGCACAGGTCGATCACCGTATCGAGGTCCGGGGCGTCGATCAGGTAGTAGCCGCCGATCTGCTCGGCCGCTTCGGCGAACGGCCCGTCGGTGGTGGTCATCTCGCCGCCTTTTGTTCGCAACGTCGTGGCCATCGAACCATCACCAAGCGCTTCCGCACTGAGGATTTCCACCCCGTCGCGGGCGGCGCAGACCTCGTCGAACTCGCCGTGTTTTGCCATGGTCGCCTCCTGCTCCTCCGGCGACAGCTCTTCCCAATCCGGCACCTCGCCGTAGCCGGCGAGCAGTACGAAGTACTTCATTGTCAACTCCCTTTCCGATGTCGACGACCATCGTCGACACCAACCATGACGCGTGACGGCATCAAAAATCGACAGCCTCGACCAGAAACTTCGGATCGCGCCGCTCGGTCACCGGTCGGCGCACCACTACGTCGAAGCGGGTGGCATCCCGGAGTTGGCCGCTCGGTTCGACGAAACGAACCGGGACCTCGTCGAGATCCTGGTCGAGATGTCGCGCGCCCTCGGCGATCACCCGCCGGTGGTCCAGGCCTGGAGTTCGCCTCGATAGGGGAATCGGATCGGCGTCTCGACATCGGCCACCACTGCCCGGAGTTCAGCGGCGACGGACGCCTTGGTCGGTTCCTGGAGCGCGGCGATGAAGCTGATGGACAGTGCCCGGTCCACCACCGCCTCGCGGTCCATGTTCTGCGAGTTGTCGATCTGCCAATCATCGACCAGCTCGAACCGGGGGTCCGTATCGATGGCCTGTCGCCACTGCATATGGGCATGGCGGGGGGTGTCGTCGGCGAATCGGTTGATGATCGCCATGTAGCGCCGGTACCAGTCGGCGTCGCCCTCCTTGACGTTCCACACGGTCACCAGATGGCCACTCGGCCGAAGGACACGGTGGATCTCGTCAAGTGCAGGCCCATGGTTGAACCAGTGGAACGCCTGGGCCGCCACGACGGTGTCGAACGTGTGGCCCCCGGCGGGAAGGTCCTCGGCCGTGCCCGGTTGGACGTCAAGGTTGGGCAGGTCCTCGGCCAGGATCGCCCGCATCGCGTCGACCGGCTCAACCGCAACCGGGCGGACACCGGCGGAGACGAGCTGTGATGTGAACTTCCCCGTCCCCGCCGCTATCTCGAGCATCTGCCCTGAACCGAATCGGTTGACGAAGCGCTGAACCAGGTCAGGGTGATAGGCGGGTCGGGCGTTCTGGTAGCGGGAGGCTTCGGCACCGAACCCGGTGAAGGCTGCATCGTGAACCACCGGACGATTGTCGCGCACCTCGTCCGGGCGGTGCGCCGAGCCCCATCGGCGTCATCCGTGCCCGTCGCGGTGGGCTAGCCGGTCGGTGAGGGAGAGGCCTGACGGATCGGTCGGCAGGACCAAGCCGCGCACGGGTTCACGGCCACCCACGTCGACGATTGCCTGGGGGCGGTGTGCGCCGCCATCCGCCTCCGTCGACCACAGCTGTAACCGGTCCGCCACCGCTCTGCCCCGTCGACCGGCGCCCGCACCGGGCGACCGCGGGCGGCGGAACCCCACCGTCACGACGTGGTGACGTAGACGTTCAGCGATGCCAAACCCCGGTCGCGGGCGTCAACGAGGCTCCGGTAGTCGGGGTCGTCGAACACGGCTTCCGCCGCTTCGGCCGATGGGAACTCGATGACCGATACAAAGGCGGCCGGTGTGTTCCCGACGGGGCGGGCCGTCACCGGTAGTTGGGCGGTCGGCCTGCCGCCGTGCCTGGCAAAGACCGGACCGGCCCCGGCCTGGTACGACTTCAGGTCGTCTGCGGCATCCGGGTTCGGTGCGGCCACAACAACCAGGTAGGCCCCGTCCGGATCGGCCAGTTCGGTGATGGGGGTGTCGTCGACCACGTACGCGTTGACGCAGTCGATGCCCTGCTCCCGGGCCGGGACCAACTCCTGGTAGGCGGGTGAGTCGAACATGGTGGTGATGGCCTCGCTGCTGGGAAAGGTCGCAAGGCCGAAGACGTCGGCCGGCGCGTCGCCGAGAAGCGGGCGCACACCGAACCGGGACGAGACCTCGGCGCCGGCGGCGATGGCCAGTTCGGTCGATGCTCCGACGTACCCGTGGAAGGTCTCGGTCTGCTCCCGGTTCGGCTTTGCCAGGGTGATGAGGAGGGTGTTGTTTGACATGGTCTACTGCTTTCTGTGGTTGGTGTTGTCTTGGTTCGGTTCGACCGCAAGCTTCTGGCGAAACGACCGGCTCAGTCGGCGTAGGCCCGGATGATCGCCTCGGCGGCGGCCTTCGGATCGTCCTCCTGCCAGAAGTGTCCGGCGTTCGGCAGGTCGAGCTTGGTGGCGGCCGGCCAGACCTCGTCCCACTTGCGGAGGTAGGCCTTCGTGGTGAGCGGCACGTCCTTCATGCCCATGATCCGCAGCATCGGTCGGTCGGCCAGGTTGGCTCGAACGCGTGCCTCCAGCTCGTTGAGCCATGCGGTCTCGCCGACGATCGCCTTCGGGAAAACCGCATGGCCGAGACGGCTGTGCGGTGACGGCGCAACGTCGAGGTAGTGCCGCAGCTCATCGTCGGTGATGTCGACCTGGAGCAGCGACGGCATGATCCGCCGAACGAACGTGTGACGCTTCATCAGCGACCGCTGGACGAACCCGAATGCCATCAGCTTGGAGAACGTTCGCTGCAGGAGGAACGGCGTCGGGGCCCACATCATCGTGTTCCCGGCGACAAGCCCGGTGAAGCGCTCCGGCATGCGGGAGGCGACGTCGTAACCGATGGGGCCACCCCAGTCCTGGCCGACAACGATCGCATCGGTGAGGTCCAGGTGCCGGACCAGCTCGGCCACGACGGCCGCATGCTCGCTGGGGAGGTAGCCGTAGTCCTTCGGGTGCACCGAAAGACCGAAGCCGGGGTAGTCCATGGCGATGCATCGGAAGTGGGGCGAGAGGAGCGGGATCATCTTCCGGTACAGGAAGCTCCAGTCCGGGTTGCCGTGCATGAGCAGCAGCGGTCGGCCGTCCCCTTCGTCGAGGTAGTGGATCCGGCCGACCGAGCTGTCGAACCAGTGGGACCGGAACGGGTAGAGCTCCGGGTCGGGCGTGAAGGGGACCTGGTACGGGGCGTCTGCAGCGGTTGGCATCGTGTCGATGGCCTGAAGGCGTGTCATGAGCGTTCCTCTCCGATGGGTACGTGCATAATCTGCACTAGGCAGTGCAGATATAATCAGGTAATCTACACGGAGTGATGCAAAAAGCAAGCCCCAAAACGAAAAAGCGCGGCAGGCCGCCCAAGTTCGACCACGACCAGGTTGTCGAGGCCGCTATCGGTGCGTTCTTCCGCAAAGGCTTCGAAGCCACAACGCTGGACGACCTCGAGGCGTCGACCGGCGTCGACCGGTCGACGCTCTACAACAGCTTCGGCGGCAAGGCCGGGCTCTATCGGTCGGCGATCGGCACCTATCTGTCGTTGGCCGAGACCGGCCTGTTCCACCCGCTGCTCGTCGGCACCGATGACGGGTATGCCGACATCCTGGAGTTTCTGGTCAACCTGCGGACCGGTCTGATCTCACCCGATGCGATTCCGGGCTGCCTTATCGTGAACGACATGGCCGGCGGCACCGATCCGGGGGCGGCGGCCCGCTACCGAACGATGCTCGAGGATGGGCTACGGGCCGCCCTGACCAGGGCCGGTGATCCCGACCCCGCGCGTCGATCCCATCGGGCCCGCCTCGTGACCACATCGGTGATCGGCATCAACCTCGTATCAAAGGCCACCGGTGATCCCGACGAGATCGGAGTCCACGTCGACGCATTGGTCGACCTCGTCTCCGACTGGGCATCGGAAGGGGCGGCCGAGGGTCATGGCTGATCCGGGCTCGGGCTCGACCGCCGAGCGGACCGCAGCAGAAGACGGACGCCGGCCAAACTTCCTGGTGATCGTGGCCGATCAGCTCCGAGCCGATGCAGTCGGCGCGTTCGCCCGAACCGACGCAGCCGACGCCGACGGGCACGGCGGTCCGGTCGG